>DATJBA010000031.1:0-7051 GCA_035515675.1 Mycobacterium sp. | reverse complement strand
GCGGCCCTTGCTGAGGATTCCGACGCCGGCAGCTCGCGCGTTGCGCGCCCAATCAGCGCCCGGGAATCCCGCCACGGCGTACAGCTGCCCGTCGAGGGTGAACGGTGTCATCGGTGTGCTGCGCGGCTTTCCTGTCTTGCGACCAGGCACCGTCAAGACCATCGGGGGTCCGGTCGGTACGCCGAGCTTTTGCATCCTAATCATTAGCGTGTTCATTGGCTTTAGCCAGCGGGGAGGCTTCGGATCGGACATAGCGTGTCTCCGTCAGCCCAGGTGTGCTGACAACAGCCAGCCGGCGACCGACGTGCGGCCATCGGGTTCATCCCTGAACTCGGCGCCCATCAAGGCGGATAAATCCGTAGAGCCTTCCGGCACCTTGGCATACAGGCGGGCGGGCTTGATCTCGTCGATCACCCAGTACTTCGACACCACCTCGCGTAGCTCGTCGGCGCTGACCGCATTGGCTGGACCCTCGGGCATCGCCACCTTGTCGAAGACCAGGACGAAGTAGGACGCACCCGGTGCAGCGGCGCGGACGATTGATTGCTGGTAGCCCTCGCGGGCTTCGACCGGGATGGAGTGAAACAGCGTGCTGTCGACGATGGTGGTGAACCTGCCGTCGTATCCGGTGAACGAGCTGATGTCGGCCACTTCGAAGCTGGCGTTGTTCAGACCCCGCTTCGTGGCCTCCCGTCGCGCCAAGTCGATGGCGGTCGGTGAAAGGTCCAGCCCCACCGTGGTGTACCCGCGCTCGGCGAGATAAAGCGAGATCGCAGCTTCTCCGCAGCCGACGTCGAGGACCTCGCCGTGAAAGCTGCCCTGGTCGATCAGTGCAGCCAGCTCGGGTTGTGGTTCGCCGAGGCTCCATGGGGGCCGGGCTCCCTGCCCGAGTTGGGCGGATTCTCCGCGGTAGGCCGAGTCGAACTCGAAATCCGATGGTTCAGTCATGGTGCCCTCCTATTCATCTGGTTGATTAATGTCAACATGGTTGACATGCATGAACACTCGGTGACCTTCATGACGCGTTTTTGATCTGCGTCACGGCTCCGGGGTAGTCGGAGACGGTGCGGCGCGTTAGCGCGTACTTGGCCTGCGAGACAAGAGCGTTGAGCGAGTCCGCGGACATGGAGATCGAGCCGTGCTCGAAACGCAGCTCGATGCGTGGTTCGTTGTGCCAAACCTTGTGTGGGTAAATCGACTTGAGCTGTCCTAGCGTAAGGGTTACCGTGGCGTACTCTGCCAAGGAACGCACGAGTGTGGCGCTCATTCCACCTGTCCTTTCGGTGTGTAAGTGTCGAAGCGCTGCAACAGCGGGACATGCCGCGGGCAGCCATCGGCCACCCACAGCACGACAACCTCGTCGGTTCGGTATGGGGTGAACTCGTCGTTTCGACAAAACCCTCGATGACGCCCGCGGCACCGGGGAGTGTCGGGTAGTCGTTGAGGACAGAGCACACCGCCGGCGCTTCGGTATTCGGTGCGGTGCCGCACGCCGTGATCAACCGTGTCGGCACGCGCTTTGCCACACCGGGGCTGACGCTGCCCGAGAACAGCAGCAGCGGCCGCCAGCGGTGGGCTCGCCTCGGCTTCCTCCTGGCCGCGTAGTGCATCAGCCTGTGTTGCGATCGTCGGCGGCGATAGGAGAAATCTCGACGTCGGAAAGGCTGCGGCCGCTCGCGCAGGCTAGGCATTGCCGAAGGCCTCGCGCCGGATCGTCTGCAGCAGCGTGGGGGTGTGCTGCATGGTGGAGACGACAACTGTGCGCCGCACCGTTGGGGCGTCGGTGAGGGCGGCCAGATAGTCGGCCAGATCAATGCGCGCGGTGAAGGCGCCGACCGGATCGATCTTGCCGGCAAGGTAGTCCGTCACCTCAGCCAGGTCGAACAGTGTGGAGAGCCGCACGATTGTCCAATCCAGATCACTGTCGCGCAGCAGTGTCGCCATCCGCCGCATGTCGTCGTAGACGGTCTTGCCGATGATCTTGGTGATCACCGGTTCGACCAGTCGCAGCGTCAGTGAGACGCCGGTGCGCCCCGGGCTGGGATAGGTGGCAGTGGAGCTGACGACCGCCAGCCGCCGGGTGCCGGTCTTGCACATCGCCGCCACGATGTTGCGGGTTCCGACCGAATAGGTGTCGACCGCTCGGCGGTGAACGGCACCCCGAGCGTCGGCGCCGCCGGCCACGTCGGTGACCGCGGCCGCATCGTGCACATCAGCGCCCGCCACCGTCAGTGCGGCGGCGGGCAACGGAAAGTCGCCCGGGCTGCGGGTCACCGCTACCGCAGAATAGCCGGCGTCAAGCACCCGGCGGGTCAACAGCCGCCCGGTTGGTCCGTTGGCTCCGAAGATCGTGACATGCAAGACGCCCTCCTTCTGATGGTCACGTATCATGATTATCATCATTATAGACAATCATCAAGTGTGCTAGTCTCGGATTGTGACCGATACCACCCTGGGCATTGCCGAACTGGCCGCACGGATCCCATTCCTGCTCTCGCAGCTGGGCGCGTACCTGGCCGATGACTTCGAGCGCCGGTTGGCACCGATCGGTGTCGACCCGCGCGCTTATGCGGTGCTACTGGCGCTGGCCGAATGCGACGGCCAGTCGCAACGTGAGCTGTCGACGCAGCTGGGCATACACCGCAATGCCATGGTCACCGTCATCGACACCCTGGAACACCAACGCCTGGTGCAGCGGCTAACCCACCCACAGAACCGGCGCGCGTTTGCGGTGACCCTGACCGACAAGGCACGTGACTTGCTGCCAGCGCTATACGAGCCCATCGACGCGCTCGAAGATGAGATCACCGCAGGGCTGTCGGCCGAGGAGCGCGCGGTACTGCTCAAGCTGCTGCAGCGCCTCTCGGCCGGGGCCGGGCTCATCCCAGGTGTACACCCCCGGCTGGGGTAGAGGGCCCCGGCGCACGAACTTCGGCGACCTCGATGCGCGACGTAATCAGCGGGCAGCTTTTTAGGGCAGTACTACGTTGCCTAGCACCACAAGACGTCGATCAAGAACCCTCGCCAGATGAAAACGGCGTACTTTACCTGTATAGCTGCATATACGTTTCCGCGTATTCGTCGAGCCTGTGTCGACAAGGCGAGGTGCTGAGGAGGGGCTCGCAGGGGAGTTCAAATTCACGTCGAGCTGCGAACAAGCGGGCTGCCGATCGTGTCGACGTAGGAGCGGCAGACGCGACCTGCTACTTGAGCACGGTGCTCCATGGCAGGCTGGGTGCGGGCAGCTGTGGAGGCTGCAAGAAGGCGGGCTCGGCTTCGAAGTCCAGCGCGTCGAGCGGCGATTGGGCGGCGGCGTCGCGGCGGGTGAGCGCGGGTAAGTTCCACTTTTGCTCGACGAGTTTGAGGATTGAGGTGTGGTCGTAGATCGTGCTCGTCACGTAATCCGGTTTTGCGTAGGGCGACACAATCACGGCGGGTACCCTCAGCCCGTACTGGTCGAAAGTCCGCGGCCTGGCGTCCGCGTTGTGCAGTTCAGTCAGGGCGGCGTGCAGGAACGGCTTGAGCAGCGCCTGTGCCCACGACGGCCAGGCCAGTACTAGGGTCCCTACCCAAGACGTCGTCCGGTGGCACAGCCGCGGGTGGCACGACGTGGTCGTAGTAGCCGCCATGCTCGTCGTAAGTCCAGATCAGCAGCGTGCTGGGCCAGCCCTTGCCGCGAATTACGCGCGTGATGACCTCGCTTGCAAAGCTCTCGCCCTTGCGGATGTCTTGGGGTTTTCCTCCGAGAAGTCATCGAAGTCGGGGTCGACGATACAAAACGGCGGCAGCATGCCGGCGTCGGCGTCGGCGAAGAATTGCTGGAGTGTTTGCAGGTGCCGCATGTAACCGATCAACCCGAGCGGGTACAGGTCCGCAGTGGTGCGGGTACACCACAAGTTCGTCGTCATCGATGCCGAGAGCGACCATCCGGTGGTCTTCACCGGGTCGGCCAACTTCAGCGGCAACTCGCTACACCACAACGATGAGAACCTGCTGGAAATCACAGACTGCCCCCGCCTGGCCGGCAGGTACATGGCTTGAATTCCTGCGTCTGTTCGAACACTATCGGGCCCGCATGGCTTTTGATCGGCGTGCTGCCGGCGACCCCTACGCTTTCACCTTGACCAGCGACAACACCTGGACAACCCCGTACTACGCGCCCAGCAGCCCCGACCCAAAGGCGCGCCGAGCCACGGCAGGCACCGCGTAGCCATGAAAGCACGCACGCGATTGCTCGGCGAAGTGCTGGCCGCTGTCACAGTCGCCGTCGCGCCGGTAGCCGCTTCCCCCGCCGCGCACGCCGCCGACTATCACAACATCGTTTTGACCTTCATACGTCACGCTCAGTCTGAAGCAAACGCGGCGGGGATCATCGACACCACCGTGCCCGGACCAAACATCACCCCGTTGGGTGGTGGACAGGCTGTTGCTGTGGCCAATGAGCTGAGCGCCAACAGGTATGACGGGATTTACGCATCAACGATGGTTCGCACGCAACAGACGGCGGCGCCCCTATCGCAAGCACTCGGCGAGCCCGTCACCGTGTTGGCCGGTCTGCGGGAAATCGAGGCGGGCCAAAGCGAAGGACTGCGCGAGGCGACTGCGCCGCAGTACCGGGCACCCACCGCGTGGCTGCATGGCGACCGAAACGCTCGGATTCCGGGATCGATCAACGGCGACGAATTCGAGTCGCGTTTCGATGACGCGGTCCACGCCATCTATGACAGCGGTGAGACCAACCCGGTCGCGTTCTCCCACGGAGAAGCCATCATGTACTGGGTTCTGATGAATGCGAAGAACGCCGACTTGTCGCTAGCGAATGATGTGTTACCAAACACGGCGCACGTCGTGGTGACCGGAAACCCGCGGGACGGCTGGACCCTTGTCAACTGGAACGGGATGCCCGTGCACGCATCTACGCTTTGAGCCGCCGAATGTCTTTGACCCTAACTGCGACACCGAACACACCGGTGCCGCCGCGACCGTTTAAACCGGTCGCCGTAGCAGTCAGCTTGTCCAGGAAGCCCTTTGTCGGGCATGGCCCCCAAGCTATCGGCGGAGAGCATTTAGCCAGAAACGCTGGCGTTGACGGTGCGCTGTTCGTGTATGGGTACTCCTCGCCAAGGCGGATCCAACCGGGAAACTCCTGGTCGTAGGCTTATTCGACAGCACGTCAACTCCGACAGCAGGAGCACTCAATCCTGCATCTGATGCAATAATCACGCTTCTACCGGTAATCCTGCATATTCGAATCCGTCGTATTCCTCGACGGGAGATAAACGACGGCGTGGGTGTCAGCGGCCTTGCCAGTCGGGGTTGCGCTTCTCGCGCCACGCCCGACGACCTTCAGCCGCGTCCTCGGTTGCCCCGGCCACCTTGCGCATGGTCTCACCGAAGCGGACCGACTCAATCCAGCCCATGTCCGCGGTCCGCCACGCCACCTCCTTGGTCGCCCGTTGGGCCAGGGGTGCGACCTCGGTGAGGGTCTGCGCCCACGCCTGAGCCTCCGCCTGCAGTTCGTCGGGCTCGACCAGCTTCCATACCAGACCGATCTCCTTGGCCCGCTCGGCGCTCATCGGGTTCCCAGTCAGCAGCAGCTCCATGGCATTGGCCCACCCCACCCGCTGGGGGAGCCGGATGGCCCCAACGATGGTGGGGACCCCGATCGACACCTCGGGGAAGGAGAACATGGCCTCGGTACTGGCGATCACGAAGTCGCAGAACAGCACCCCGGTCAGCCCGTAGCCGATACAGGGACCGTGCACTGCGGCGATGGTCGGCTTGAACAGCTCCATCCCGCTCTCGAAGGAGTTGATCGTCGGCTTCTCCCAAAAGGTGCCGCCGAAGGTGCCGACCGCCCCTTCGGCGTCGTTGAGGTCGCCCCCGGCGCAGAAGACGCTGCCGTTGGCCGTCAGGATCCCGACCCAGGCTGCCTCCTCGTCGCGGAACCGGTCCCAGGCCGCGTTCAGGTCGCGGCGGAGGGCGCCGTTGATGGCGTTGCGAGCCTCGGGACGGTTGAGCGTGATAGTGGCGATGTGGTCTTCCAGCTCATAGGTGACGAGGCTCATGGATGCACCCTAGTTTCGCTTTTCCAGGTTCGGCGGCCTCGGGTCACATCGCCGCCCAATCGGGTCTCACCGGTGATACAGTTAGAGCCATGGAATCAGTGACCGTGCGCGAGTTGCGCAACAGCGGTGGGGAAGTGCTACGCCGCGTGGAGCGGGGCGAACGCATCGTTGTCACCCGCGACGGCACCCCCGTTGCCGAATTACGTCCACTACCACACCCCAGCGTCGGCCCGGCTGAGCTCATTCGCCGCCGCAAACATCTCCCGCGAGTCAATCCCGACGCTTTGCGCCACGATATTGACAACCTGATTGATCCATCGCTGTGACAGAGCTAGCCACTCGAGGAATGCTGGACACCTCCACAGTGATCCTCCTCGGCGACATCGCTGACCCAACGGCCCTTCCTGACCAATCGGTCATCAGCGCAATCACCTTGGCCGAGTTATCCGTTGGACCGCACGTCGCACGCAGCGATGATGAGCGCAGCGCCCGCCAACAGCATCTACAGCAGGCCGAGGCAGACTTTGAAGTTCTTCCGTTCGACGCCGAATGCGCACGAGCATTCGGCGGGGTGGCCGCGGCGCTCCGCGCATTGGGGCGAAAACCCGCGGCACGCGCTTACGACGCATTGATCGCAGCGAGCGCGATCGCTCACGGTATCGCGCTCTACACATGCAACCCAAACGATTTTCAAAGGATCCCGCGATTGGAACTGCGCCCGATCGCTCACCCGGACACTCACTAGCGGGGACCGGTACCAGCGACCGTCGCGCTTGCGTAGCGAAGGAGCCACGCACCTGTGTGAAATCCGTTTGGGCGCAGTGCAATATGCAGTACTTTACTGGTAACGCTGCGTATTCGATTCCTGCGTATTCCCGGGACGCTCAGGGGTGACCGTCCGGGTCGGCGGTCAGACCTCGATCGGGCGAGTTGATCTCGATTCACAAGTCTCGTCTGGCCGCAGGGACAGATTGGGCGTCGCC
>DATJBA010000030.1:0-27969 GCA_035515675.1 Mycobacterium sp. | reverse complement strand
TGACCCGGCGACCACAAAACAGCAGCGTGGGGTCTCTCGCGCTTCAGCGTCGGAGTACGCCGACGACGGCGTGGCGCCAGGTGTCGGGCAGAACCCGGTTGGCCACCGCGCCGTCCAGGGTGGACGCGAGCGTTTCCAGGCGCCGCCACGGCACCCGCCGGGCCAGCCCGGGGCGGCGACCGTGGGTAACGTAGGAGGCAGTCAGCACCAGTGTGGCGCAGAAGTAACGGGTGGACAGCCAGACCTCGCGGTAGCCTG
Source organism: Mycobacterium sp. (assembly GCA_035515675.1). Taxonomy (GTDB): domain Bacteria; phylum Actinomycetota; class Actinomycetes; order Mycobacteriales; family Mycobacteriaceae; genus Mycobacterium. The sequence continues at coordinate 27,711 of DATJBA010000030.1, read as the reverse complement.
CGCCGGTAGCCATCGCGGCCAGCTGTGCGGGAGTGAACACGTGCAGGTTAGCTGCCATCGAGGCGACCTCCCAGAAGTCTTCTTCGGGGCTCAGCGGCCGGCGCAGCACCCAGAGCAGGGCGCGGACCAGTGGCTCGACGTGCGCCTGGATGGTGGGTGTCGGCTCGCCGGTGACCACCACCGCACCGCCGGGCCGCAGTACCCGCCGCCATTCCGTCAACGCGGCCGGGACGTCGGGCAGGTGGTGCAGGACCCCGCGGGTGACGATCAGGTCCACGCTGGCCGTGGCCAGCGGCAAACGTTGGGCGTCGGCCCGCAGCAGTGGCCACGCCCCGGCCGCTCTGGCCCGCTCGAGCATGCCCTGCGACAGGTCGACGCCGATCACCGGCAGCCCGGGCAGGGCACGGGGCAGCCCGGCGGCCAGCCACCCGGTCCCGCAGCCGACGTCGAGCACCGTCTCGCGGGCCCGTACCGGTCGGCCGAGCAGATCCTCGACCTCCTGCAGCGCACGCCGCGCGGACCGCTCGTCGTGCACGATCGCGAACCGCTCGTCGTAATAGGCACACTCGTGGTCGTGGAAGATCCGATTGACGCGTACGGCCTCGGCGTTGTCCACGATCGGGGACCCTAGTGGTCTGTCCCCAGCCACGAGCACCACACCCCCGGAGAAACGCCGAACAACCCGCCCGATCATCTACATCGAGCAACGTTCCCGCAACAGGTCAGGAAACCCTGGAGCGAATCACATTGTGCTGGCGTTAGCGGCGTTCGGTGAAGGCGTCGGAGTTGGGATGGTGATGACCTGTCCCGGGTAAATCAGATCCGGGTCAGTGATCTGCGGATTGGCCGCTTCCAGCGTGGCGAGAGTGACCCCGAACTGTTGAGCGATCGAGGATAAGGTGTCGCCTGGCTGCACCGTGTACGTTTCCGGCGCGGGTGCCGGTGTCGGTGTCGGTGTCGGTGTGGGTGTGGGTCCGGCAAGCAACGCTTGCAGATCCGACAGCGAACCCTGATATGCGTCAGCGTCAATCGCGGTCAAATTGGCCACGTCGGCAGAATCGGTGAACTGGTAGATGACAGGTGTCGCACCGCCGTAGGAATCCCAACCGGCAGCGCCGTTGCCCGGGTAGAGATTCGACGCGTATCCGCTGCCGGAGACGAAGCTTGACGAGATCAGGCCGGGGACCTGCGAGAGATCCGGTTCCCCGATCGCTGACCAATACCACTGCGGGATGTAGGACAGCGCAACATAGATCCCTACACCGTTGAGGGCGTCAACGAGCGCCCAGAAGTCGCTGATGTTCAACAGTGGGTTGCTGTTGGCGTCGACGTCCTCAAAATCAACCATCACAGGCTGCGGTGTGCCCCCGATCGCGGCCAGACAGTTCTGCGCCTGGCTGGCCGGGTCGCTGGTGTCCGCATAATGATAGGGGATGTAGGTAACCCCGTTGGCTTGGCAGGCGGCAGCCACTGTCGAATAGGTTGGATCGATGAACGCAGTCGGGCCGCCCCCTTGGGAGCATTTCGCCTCAACCCACGAGAAGCCTTCGCCCGGCAATGCGCTGATAAACGGCGAAATCAAACTCAGGTCATAGTTGACGTCGCCGCCGAAATCATCGTTGCTGACGTCCACGCCCCACAACGGACTGGTCACGGTTCCTCCTGGTGGTGTCGGTGCAGGCGGAGTTGAACTGAACGGCCCCGGCAAATAAAACCATTGATTAAACTGGGCGTCCGTTAACTTGCTGCAGCTCGGGTTCGTTTGCGACGTATGGTAGTCAAGTTCCTGGCCGGCAGGTGTGAACTCGTTACCACCCATCTCGATGACCACACCCTGCACCGCGACGATCATGTGCGCCTGCAGCAGGTCAGGGTTCTGGTCGATCGCCAGGCACTGTCAGGTTGGTGAGCCGGGAAGGTGAGGTGGGGCAGGATCGACGATCGTTTCCGCTGCAGGCTCGTCGTATAAAGGGTTCCGGTTTCCGCCCGAGATCATCAGTCATTGCGTCTGGCTGTACCACCGGTTCCCGTTGAGCTTCCGCGATGTGCAGGAACTGATGCTCGAACGTGGTGTCGAGGTGTCCTATGAGACGATCCGGGCCTGGTGCGACCGGTTCGGGCAGCAGTACGCGAACCAGCTGCGCCGTCGTGGTCGGCGGCTGGGCGACAAATGGCACCTCGATGAGGTGTTCGTGAAGATCAACGGCGCACAGCGGTAGCTGTGGCGCGCGGTCGACCAGCACGGCAACGTGCTCGACATTGTGGTCCAGTCGCGCCGAAACGCAGTGGCCGCAAAGAAGTTCTTCCGCCGACTGCTCAAGGGCCTGCGGTAGGTGCCCAGGGTGATCGTCACCGACACCTGCCGGTGGGCTGGGTAGCGGCGTGGTTCATCGAGCCGATCATGCACGACATGCGCGGCAAATGTCCGCGCGTATCGTTCTCCGACAATGCGGCTTGGCGAGAAAACATCGGCGAGGTAGGCGACTTCGTCTGCGTTCTCGCCGAACATATTCGGCGCGTTTGGAGCCCGGGATCGGCACTACGCCGAGAGGTTGCGCCATCAGCCACGCGCGCTGGCGACCCGCCAGGATCCAGCATCGACTGCATGACGGCCTGTCGCCGGGATGCCGACGATCAGCCAGCGAATTGACGGACGTTCTCGGTGTGGAGTCTGAATATCTACGAGCTGTGGCCGACCACGGAAACTTCACAGCGAGGCTCAAGACCCGTACATCCCAGCAGCTGGCGATCATCAACCGCCCGCCGAGGGCTTCGACGCCGGTCTTGCCCCCCGATGGGGCCCGAGCCGGCGTCGGCCACGATTACCGCAGCTTCACCGGGAACGGGTTCAGCGGGAAGCGGCCGGATGGGTGATGGTGACGCCGCTGAGGACGGCGCCGATGAAGAACAACACCGCGCCGACCAGCATCAGCCGGGCGAAGCTGGCATCGGTGAGCGTGCAGGCGGCGATCAGCCCCACGCAGGCCGTCGCGATCAGCGCAGAAGTCCGGCCCACAGCGTTTTGGATCGCTGCGGCGATACCGCTGTGCGCGGCCTCCACGGAGGACAAATTGACCGAGGTCAGCGGTGTGATGGTGGCAACCAGACCTGCCGCCAGCACGATCATCCCAGGCAACAGCTGGGTGACGATGTTGAATCCGTGAGCGGCGGGGTGGATGAGCAGCAGCCCCAACCCGGCCAGCACCGGACCCGCCATCACGAACATCCGCGGGCCGATCCGTGCCGCCACGCCGCCGACACGGCGGGCGAACAGAAACGACATGACCGGGCTGGGCAACGTGACCAAACCTGCGACGGTGGCCGAATAGCCGGCAACCTCTTGGGTGTACAAGGCAATTCCCAGCGAACCCAACGTCAGGGCGCCATAGACGAACGCAGTGCCCAGATTGGCGCCGGCGAAGTTGCGGATCGTGAACAGGCCCAGCGGCACCATTGGGTGAGGGGCGCGGCGCTCCCAGGCCACAAACGCCAGCAACGCTGCGACACCCACGACCATCGACGCGGCGACCAGCGGATCGTTCCATCCGCGTCGGTGAGACTCGATCAGTGCATACACCGTGGTGGCCAGCCCGACCGCCGACAAAACGGCACCAGCCACATCGACGCGGGCCCGCTTTGCCGGCCTGGGCATCGGACACAGCCAAAACGTCAAGGCAAAGCCGATGACCATCGGGATCGCCGACAACAGATAGATCCATCGCCAGCTCAGAAAATCCACGGCCAGTCCCCCCAGCAGCGGACCAAGCGCAAAGGCGGTGCCGGTCCAGGCGGTCCAGGACCCGATCGCAGCGGGTCGGGCGGCGCGCTCAAACGTCGAGTTGATCAGCGCCAGCGAGCCGGGCACCAAAAACGCTCCGCCCAACCCTTGGATGACGCGCCCAGTGATCAACATCGCCGGAAAGGTAGCGGTCGCCGCCAATATCGAGCCCGTACCAAAGGCCGCCAGCCCGGAACGCACTGCTGGCACACGCCCGAACAGATCGGAGATGGAGCCGCCGGGCAGAATCGAGGCTGCCAAGGCCAGCAGATAGCCGTCCACGACCCACTGTTGTAAGGTCAGGCCTCCACCGAGGTCGCGTTCTGTGGCCGGCAGCGCCAGGTTCACGACGGTGCCGTCGAGGAAGACGACCATCGACACCATGATCGCCACCACCATGACCCGGCTCTTTGGCGCGGCACCGCTTACTTTCACGTCTGATCCCGCTGATGACGAGTGAATATTGTGACGCAGCTTACACTCGCAAGTGTTATCTACATGTTAACGACGCAAATTCGTCGATTTGTATTCCAGTCTGGGGCAGGAGGAGTGGCTGGCCAGATCGCATATTCGATTCCCGCAGCTTCGCCGCGCGCGCCGACAGTGGGCAACAGGAACTGCTGTGGCGTGAATATGAGTGGAACATGGGACGATTGAACTGCGGCCGAACCACCTGCGCGGCATGGCTACTGGCGTGAGACCATTATCGGGGCGTTGATCAATTTCGATGCCCGCTGCCCAACCTGAGTTGTATTACTAGACGATGTCGCTGTTCATTGGTTAGCCTCGAGTTGTGCGGCGCGCATCGTTCCAGGAGCTGAACTGCTCGGTCGCCCAGACTCTCGAGGTAGTCGGCGATTCGTGGTCGCTTCTGATCGTGCGCGACATCTTTTTCGGCATCACTCGCTTCGATGACATTCAGCGGCGCCTCGGCATCGCCCGAAATACCCTTACCGATCGGCTGAATTGGCTGTGCGACCACGGCGTGGTGACCCGTATTCCTTACGGTGATTCAGCGAACCGTTTCGAATATCGGCTCACCGAGAAGGGGCGCGACCTGCAGCCTGTTTTGCTGGCCATGGTGGCCTGGGGCGACAAATGGGGTGCTACGGCCAAACCCCCTCCGCTACAGCCGAGCGACCCAAATGGCGATCCCGTCGAACTGCGTATCGTCAACGCCAGGACGGGTCGTCGGGTTCCGCGCGACAAGGTCCGCATGCTGCCGGCCAAGGGCGCTATCGATCCGAATATGCTGCCGCCGCCGGACAGCCAGTCTCGCGCGGCGAACCCGCGCGGGCAACGTCGCCGGCGGCGCGACCCATAACCCGCGCGCTGCCAAGCAAATCGCCGGTTCGGCGGGGTTCACAGCGCCGGGCCGAGCACCATGACAGAGAAGTCCGCTGAGCCTAAGCCGCTGAGGCAGAATGATACTTAACTGCGTTCCGCGCCAACGCCGTTCGCGTGCATCGCCCGCTGGTGTGATCGCTCCATGCGGGGCCTTCGCGCCGTCGGCTCCATTGGTGGGCAAGCCCGCCGCCCGACGTGTCGACGGTGGTATGACCACTAGCGCACTAAGGAGCACCGCTCCGGCCGCCGCCAGAGGGATGGCCCAGGCCCGATGCATCGCTATGGCTGTGTGCCACTGATCGACGAAATGCCCTCCCCCGAGTCGGTGATACCGGCCTGCGTTAACGCGACCCGAAATCCACACACACGCTGTTCGAGACTCCAGCGCCGAAGCAAACGGCATGCGACGGTGGCTTGATAACGAAGGTGTGCCGACGCTCACAGCGGAACACCGGATCAATTGTCACAGTCACAGTTGTTCTTCCGTTCAAGTTGCATTATTAGATGGAAAGGGCTCGCAGATGACTACCAGCGTCCGCAGCGAGGACACCAACCCGCCCGGTTTGAGCGGCACACAAGCGGAGCGACGGGCGCGTCGTATTGAACAGCTCTACGCCTCCGACGCCCAGTTCCGGGCGGCGAACCCGCTCCCCAGCGTGATCGATGCGGCGCGCCGGGCGGGGCTTCGGCTGGCCCAAATCCTGCAGACGCTCGTCGAAGGCTACGAGGATCGGCCCGCGCTCGGGCAACGCGCACGCGAGCTGATGCTCGACCCGGCCACTGGCCGCACCAGCACGCGGCTGCTGCCCAGCTTCGAGACCACCAGCTATGGCGACCTTTGGACGCGGGTGCGCGCGGTCGCCTCCGCGTGGCGCCGCGATGAGACTTCTCCGGTGAATCCGGGCGACTTCGTCGCCACCGTGGGTTTCGCCGGGCCCGAGTACCTGACCGTCGACCTGGTGTGCGCCTATCTCGGTTTGGTGTCGGTGCCACTGCAACACAGCGCGCCGGTATCGGTACTAAGGCCGATCATTGACGAGATCGAGCCGCGGGTGCTCGCCGCGGGTGCCCGGTATCTGGATCTGGCCGTCGAATCCGCTTTGCAGAGTGCGTCGCTGCGCCATCTGGTGGTATTCGACTACCAGCCGCAGATCGACGACCACCGGGAAAAGCTCGAGCGTGCCCGCAGGCGCCTGCACGACGCGGGCAAGCCAGTGGTCGTGAGCACGCTGGACGAGGTCATCCAGCGCGGTCGGCAGCTTCCGCCCGAGCCGATCTACACCGGCGGCACCGACCAGCGGCTGGCGATGATCCTCTACACATCGGGCAGCACCGGGACACCGAAGGGCGCGATGTTCACCGAAAGGACGCTGGCCAGCCTGTTCACGACACCGATCGCTGAGTCTGAAATCCCGGTGTTCAACGTGAACTTTATGCCGCTGAACCACATTGCCGGGCGGCTGCCGTTGGCCGCATCTTTCTTGGCCGGCGGCACCAGCTATTTCGTCGCCGAGTCGGATCTGTCGACGTTGTTCGACGACTGGGCGCTGGTGCGACCCACCGAGTTGATGCTGGTGCCCAGGGTTGTCGAGATGCTGTTTCAGCGCTACCGGTCCGCGGTGGACCGACACGGGTTGGACGGTGCCGACATCGATGACGCCGAGCCGGAAGCCACCGCCGAGTTGCGGGAACAGCTGCTCGGCGGCCGGGTGCTCAGCACGTTTGTCAGCACCGCCCCGCTGGCCGCCGAGCTGGCGGCATTTCTGGATTCGTCCCTCGACGTAAACGTGGGCGACCTCTATGGCCTGACCGAGGTCGTCCCGGTGACCAGGGACGGCATCATCGTCCGCCCGTCGGTGATCGACTACAAACTCATCGACGTCCCCGAGCTGGGCTACTTCACCACCGACAAGCCCTATCCGCGCGGCGAGCTGTTGGTCAAATCGGAGAACAGCACACCGGGCTATTACAAGCGCCCGGAGGTCACCGCCGCGGCGTTCGACGAAGACGGCTACTACCGCACCGGCGATGTGATGGCCGAGATCGCACCCGATCATCTCGTCTATGTTGATCGGCGCAAAAACGTCCTCAAGCTCGCGAACGGTGAGTTCGTGGCGGCCGCGAATTTGGAAGCCGTGTTCGGCGCGGCACCGCTGGTGCGACAAATCTTCGTCTACGGCAACAGCGAACGCTCCTACCTGCTTTCGGTGATCGTCCCTACTGCCGAAGCGCTTTCGCAGTTTGGTGACGACACCGCCGCACTGAAGGCCGCGATACGCGAGTCACTGCAGCAGACCGCGAAAACCGCCGAGCTGCAGTCCTACGAGGTGCCCGCCGACTTTTTGATCGAGACCGAACCGTTCAGCGCGGCCAACGGCTTGCTTTCCGGGGTCGGCAAGAATCTGCGGCCCAAACTCAAGGATGCCTACGGCCCGCGGCTGGAGCAGCTATACGCCGAGCTGGCCGCCGCACAGGTGGACGAGCTCCGCACACTGCGCCAGGCGGCGGCGGCGCGGCCGGTGCTCGACACCGTGATCGGGGCCGCACGCGTGGTGCTGGGATCGGCGGGCGACGATGTGGATGCCAACGTCCATTTCACCGACCTGGGCGGGGATTCGCTGTCGGCGCTGACGTTTTCCAATTTGCTTCAGGAATTGCTCGGGGTCGAGGTGTCGGTGGGGGTGATTGTCAGTCCCACGAGCGACCTGAGCCAGATCGCCGGCTACATCGAGGCCGAGCGCCGGTCGGGGTCGACGCGCCCGACATTCGCCAGGATCCATGGCAAGGGCGAAACCACTGTTTTCGCAAGCGATCTGACGCTGGAGAAGTTCATCGACGCCAAAACGCTGGCTGCGGCCAAGACGCTGCCACGCGCCACCGGTGAGCCGCACACCGTTCTGCTCACCGGCGCCAACGGCTACCTCGGCCGTTTCGTGACACTGGAGTGGCTGCAGCGGCTATCCCGCACGGGCGGCAAACTGATCACCATCGTCCGCGGCAGCGACGCCGACGCGGCGCGCAATCGGCTCGAGAAGGTCTTCGACGGCGGAGACCCCGACCTGCTGCACCGCTTCCGCGAGCTGGCCGCCGAGCACCTGGAAGTCATCACCGGCGACATCGGCGAACCCAACCTCGGCCTGGACCACACAACGTGGGAGCGGCTGGCCGACACGACCGACCTCATCGCGCACGTGGGCGCGTTGGTCAATCACGTGCTGCCCTACGAGCAACTGTTCGGCCCCAATGTTGTTGGTACCGCCGAGGTGATCAAGCTGGCGATCTCCTCGCGGATCAAACGGGTCACCTTCATGTCGACGGAGGCGGTCGCCACGCCGATCGCGCCCGACAAGTTCGCGGAGGATGGCGACATCCGCACCATAAGCCCGGCGCGCGCGATCGACGACTCTTACGCCAACGGCTACGGGAACAGCAAATGGGCCGGGGAAGTGCTGCTGCGTGAGGCATTTGACCTGTGCGGTCTGCCGGTGGCGGTGTTTCGCTCCGACATGATCCTGGCCCACAGCCGATACGTCGGGCAGCTCAATGTGGTCGACAATTTCACCCGGCTACTCTTCAGCCTGCTGGCAACGGGCATAGCGCCCGGGTCCTTCTATCAGACCGACGCGGTGGGAAATCGGGCCAGGGCGCATTACGCCGGGCTGCCCGCCGACTTCGTTGCCGAAGCCGTCACCACCCTGGGAAAGCAGGTCACCGAGGGGTTCCGCTCCTTCGACGTGGAGAACCCGCACGACGACGGCATCTCTTTGGACACCTTCGTCGACTGGCTCATCGACGCCGGCTACAAGATCCAGCGGATCGGCGGCCACAACGAGTGGATTACCCGGTTTGAAACCGCGCTGAAGGCGCTACCGGAAAAGCAACGACAGCAATCGGTGCTGCCCCTGCTCGGCGCCTATCGCGAACCCGAAAAGCCGCTGCGCGGCGCCCCCACCCCCACCGAGGTGTTTCAAACCGCAGTACGGGCAGCCAAAATCGGTGCAGAGCAAGACATTCCACACCTGTCGGCCGCTCTGATCGACAAATACGTCACCGACCTACACCACCTGGGCCTGCTATGAAAGACCCAGACAGCCGGACAACGCTTGTCAACGATCGTGTCGCTGTGACTCGAATCACTTCCAGGCACGGCGGTCATTCTCATCACGCTGAACGCGTCGTGGGATCCGTCGCCGACCAGAAAGTCCGGTTAGGCGGCGGATACCCAATCATGTTGGGCCGCTGTAGTTTTCGTATCTAGAGGTTCTTAAATGTCAGCGTGAGACGACTGCGCGACTGGTTCGAGCCTATTGCGTCGGCTACAACACCGCGTCCACAACCGGCCTCACCGCGGGATCTTTTTTTCGCCGCTCAGCGTTGCTTTGGGGCATGACGATCGTCGACATGACGGGACTACCTCAGCCAGTCGCGGCCCCGGACCAGACCGATGACGCGCTGCTAACCGCTGGTGAGGAACCGGTCGACCGCCTCGACAGCGACTACCACGAACTGACAGAAACCCTAGTCGTCACGATGGCGCTCGGCGGCGGCTGTTGTGACATCGCGGTCAGTCCCACCACAGCTCATGTCTACGTTGCAGATCACGATTCGGTCAGGGTAATCGGAACCCTAAACCACGTGGTCGCGAGCGTGCCGGTCGCCGGCCACCCCAAAGCTTTGGCGATCGACACCGCTGGCCATTTGGTCTGCGTGACGAGCCACGACGGCCCGGTGTCGATCATCAACACCGCCGATAACACGGTCAAAACGATGCCAGGTTATAGCGTCGCGGCGGCGCTCAGCCCCGACGGCGCCTACCTCTACACGGCCGACAACGCGACGGATCCTGCCGGGCATTGCGGATGGATCTCGGTCATCGACATGGAAAGCGAAGCGGTTGCCGCCGTGCCCGTCGACAATCAGGTCACCGACCTGGCGGTCACACCGGACGGTAGTCGTCTGTATGCCCTGACATCCAAGCGGAACTCCTATTACCAGTACGACCAGGGGGCGATCGCGGTGATCGACACCGCGACCCGCAGGGTCATCGACACGATCGCCGTCGGCGTCAGTCCCGATACCTTGAGGATTAGCCCCGACGGCACCCGCATCTACGTCATCCACCCCGACACCCACTCAATCTCGGCAGTCGATCCTGCAACACGCAGCACCAAAATCATTGTGCTGCAGGACACTCCGCTGTGCGCCACTGTGACGCCCGACAGTACCCATATTTATCTGACCGGGCTGCGCTCGCTCATAGTCGTCGATAACACGACAAACACCGCAGAGACAATCCCGGTGGGTGACCTGCCGCGCGGCGTGCAGATGAGTCGCGACGGAAAACGCGCATACGTCGCGAATTTCGGCAGCCACACCGTGTCGGTGCTCGACGCAATCACCAACTCGGTCGTCAACACCGTCGACGTCGGTGGTAATCCCGAAACGTTGGCGGTCAGCCCGGACGGCGATCGCCTTTATGTCGGCGACTACTGGGCTGGCAGGCTGGGTGTGATTGCGATCCCTTCAGTGACGGACCACGGGTGAGATCAGTGGTGATCGATCAGCATTCCGGCTCACCGAGCGCCGAGCGGTTTGACAGCTGCCGCGACGCAGACGCAGAGTGTGCCGCGCAACGTCTAGTGAATGGCCGGTTCAACCTCGAGCACCGTGACGACTGACGTCAGCCGGTCGATGTAGTGTCGTCAGCCCTTTAGACGGGCGGGTACGCGGGCGGCGGATATCCGTTGCCGTCGATGACGCCGCGCAGACCCCATGGGACGTACTTGAAAAAGAACTCGAGCTCGTCGCTTGCGTCGTAGTCCGGATTCGGATCCATTGGAGCCATCCCTCTGGTCGCGACTTGGTTCCAAGAGAGTCTAGTCCCATCCGCGTCGGTGCGACAGCCGCCGCCTTGCTTAAACTGTACCAACCAGTTGATTGATAGTTAGCCTGGTCCAGGGCCTCCGCCTGGCCTGCCGGCAGCGACGATAGTGAGTAGAGGTGCCAACCGACAGCATCACCCCCAATGGGTCAACGCGCCGCGAGGAGTTGCTGGCTATTGCCACCAAGCTGTTCGCCGCCCGCGGCTATCACGGCACCCGGATGGACGACATCGCCGACGTGATCGGCCTGAACAAGGCGACCGTCTACCACTACTACGCCAGCAAGTCGCAGATCCTGTTCGACATCTACCGCCAGGCCGCCGAGGGCACGCTGGCTGCCGTGCACGACGATCCGTCCTGGACTGCCCGTGAAGCGCTCTACCAGTACACCGTCCGCCTGCTCACCGGGATCGCGGCCAATCCCGAGCGGGCCGCTGTGTACTTCCAGGAGCAGCCCTACATCGCCGAGTGGTTCACCAGCGAACAGGTCGCCGAGGTCCGCGAGAAGGAAGCTCAGGTCTATGAGCACGTGCACGGCCTCATCGACCGCGGGATTGCCAGTGGCGAGTTCTATGAGTGCGACTCCCACGTGCTGGCACTGGGCTACATCGGGATGACGCTGGGCAGCTACCGCTGGCTGCGGCCGAGCGGACGGCGCACGGCCAAGGAAATCGCAGCCGAGTTCAGCACCGCGTTGCTGCGGGGTCTGATCCGCGACGAGTCGATCCGCGCGGAGTGTCCGTTAGGCGTCAAAACCGAAATCGACACAGGCCGGTCCTCCGCAGGGTCCTAACAATCGCGGGCTGACAATGCCGAATCGAGTCTGATAGCGCCGGAATGCAGGCCGAGTCGGTGGAGTCGAGCCGAGGCTGCCTCACATGCCAGGCGGAGGCGGAGGCGCAATCGGAGGCACAGGCGGAAGCGGGAAGGCCGCTTCCAGTTTTGACCCGACGGCGCCACTCAGCACAGATAGCCCCGTCACACTCGGCTGGCCGAGGTAGAAATTCAGGCCTGGATCTATGGACGGAACCCATGGGTAGGCGTTGGGAAACGCGGACGGCGACGCCAATCCAGCTTCCACCCCGATTTGCACCACGGCGCCATAGGGACCCTGCACGGTCCCCAAGGCCAGGTCGTAGGTGACAGCGAACGGGTTGACGAGATGGAACAGGCTCGCCGGCGTGGGAACATTCGCATACTCCTGGCCTGGTCCGTAGTTGCCGTAGCCCATGTCGACGAGCACCCGCAGGTCGGGCTGGAATATGTCGGCGATCGGAGGACCGGCATAGGGGATGTCACGAATCGGCTGCAGCAGCGGCAGGTTCTGGGTCATGAGCATGTAGTACTGGGTGTCTCCGGTGTAGCCCGGCGACGTCGGCAACGGTACGGCGTTGCCAACCTGGGTGGCCGTCATCACTGGATACGTGTTGTGCACGTAGAAGTAGCCCATGAAGGCGTTGACGTCCGCCAGGATATCGAGCGGGTATTGCGGGGCGTCGGCGACGCCGTCGTACTGGGCCGTGTAAATGGTGGTCGGATAGGGGGAATTCGGCGGGGTCGCGCCATTGAATGCCGCATCCAGGAAGGGGATGTAGAAGCCGGGGAAGCGTTCGAGGAGACCGCCGTCGGGGTTGTTGGGATCACCAACCAGCATGAAGGACAGCTGGCCTTGATGGGGCGAGCCCGCCGCCATGAGGGCGACTATTTCATCGTTGGCGATCTCGGCGCTCTGCGAGTAGCCGAAAACCAGGGCGGTGTTCGCCGGGTTGCTGAGTGTTGAATTGATCGCGTTGTTCAGCAGAGTGACGCCCTGGGCGAGGGACTGGCTGTACGTCAGGTTGCCGAGCTGAGGGGTAACCGGCCGGAACTGCTCGGGCGTGAACAAGCCTAGCGGGATGGCCGAAGAGAATGAGGGATTCGGCTGGATGTACGAGGTGTAGACGCTCGTCACGTAGTTGGGGTCAGGTTGCGGGTTGCTGGTGCCGCCCATGATCAACGCAATTAAGGGGTCCCCCGACTTCGCCATCGAAGGCAGCGCGCCGGAGCCGCCGGACGTGCCGCTCCCGACCGGCGTTTGCCCCAACAGCGTCTGCACCGTCGCGTTAAGCGCGTTCGAGACCAGGGCCGCGTCGTCCGCCTCGGCTTGCGCGTAAGCGCTGGCCGCGGCCGCCAGCGTCTGGGTGAATTGGTAATGAAACGCTGCGGCTTGCGTGACGGCCGCTTGGTACTCCTGGCCGTATCTGCCAAAGAGATTCGCGATAGCTGCCGACACTTCATCCTCAGCGGCCGCCGACAAAACGGTTGTCGGGCCCGCAGCGCTCGCACTGGCCGTGCTGATCGCCGAACCAATACCTTCCACATCGGCGGCCGTCGACGCCAACATCTCAGGGGCAGTAACTAAATACGACATCTCCCCGTCCTTCCCACAAACCGGGACCCCTTCCCGGTCAAACGAGACTTACCCGCAACCGTGGGTATTAGCTCGCTTAACAGAGAGTAGAGCGATCCCGCCGGGAGGTCTGGCGTTTTGCGCAAGTTGTACAAGTTGCCGCCGCTAGGCGCGTGGGCTTTTCAAGTGCTTGTCGAGGAAGGCAAGTTGGTCGGCGACGACACGCTCGAACGCGTCGTCGACGTAGATCGCGAAATGCCCCTCCGGATACCTCCTGACTTCGCCGCGCGGAGCTTTGGCCGCATAGCGCAGCGTGGGGACCGCGGGAGCCACCGAGTCGGTTTCGCACACGCAGAACAAGATTGGGCAGGTGATCTTTGCGGCCAAGCGGCCCTGACGATAGGTAATGACGCGCAGCGCGAACCGGGCGGCGACCTCGTTCGGCACAGTTTGACCCTCAGGTACCAGCCTCATGTAGCCGGGGTACACATCGGGCGCGTTCATCAAGGCGACCTCACCCGGCTTACCCGGCGTGGGAACCATCACCGGTGATCTTTCGAACCAGGACGCGACGAGGTCGCGCGCGGCCAGGGCGCCGACACGCATGAAGATGAACGGGCTCAGCGTGCGCGCAGAAGCGATGCCGTCGGTAAACGGGCACTGGGCCACGGCGGCGGCAATGCCCGGCAGCCGGGCCGCCGTGGCGATCACGTGCCCCCGCCAAAAGACGTGCCCCACAAGCCGATTCGCTTTTGATCGATGGCCCCCAGGGTTTGGGCGTAGGCCATCGCCGCGGCCCAGTCCGCAAGCTGCATGCCGATGTCGAGCAGTTGCCGCGGCTGGCCTTCGCTGTCACCGAAATTGCGGTAGTCGAACACCAGGCAGGCGTAGCCGGCCGCACAGAACCGCTCGGCATAGGCGTCCAGGCGCATGGTGCGCACCGCTCCGAGGCCGTGCGCCAGGTTTCCTGGCGATTCGCGCACCGCTCTCACGTTGCAACCGACACCGGATCCCTATTGACTAAAATCTCTTACGTCACTTTTGTCTCAGTGGTCTGTGGCTGGCGTTTTCTGTCGGTGCCCCGGGATAGTATTCGAACATGCATTCGAGCAGTAGCCGTGAGGAGGTCACCGCGACCTTCGATGCCCTCGACGCTGCGGTCGACCGGGTGGCCGGGCTGAACTTCGACGCCCTGACCACTCCCGAGTGGCTGGCCTTGCTAGAGCGCTGTGAACGGGTGCGCCGACGGCTGCCGGTGCCCGAGCACCAGCTGATCAATAATCTGGCCCGCCAAGCCACCCCCGAAGAACTCGGCGGCAAACTCTCACACGCGATGGCCGAATGGAGCCTGATTAGCCGCGCCGAAGCGAGCCGGCGCATCAAAGAAGCCGCCGACCTCGGCCCCCAGCGCGGGCTGACCGGCGAACCGCTGGCCCCGGTGCTGGCCGCCACCGCCGCAGCACAGCGAGCCGGCAAGCTCGGCGCCGGCCAAGTCGCGGTGATCCGCCAGTTCTACCACCAGCTGCCCGGCTGGGTCGATGCCGCCACCCGCGAGCAGGCCGAAGCCCGGTTAGCCAAAGAGGGCAGCCAGTTCCGTCCCGAGCAGCTGGCCGGGCTGGCCGATCGGCTCGCCGATTGCCTCAACCCTGACGGCACCTACAGCGACGAGGACCGGGCACAGCGGCGCGGCCTGACGCTGGGCAAGCAGCAAGCCGATGGGATGTCGGCACTGCGTGGCTGGCTGACCCCTGAGGCCCGCGCCACCCTGGAAGCCGTGTGGGCCAAACTGGCCGCCCCCGGCATGGCCAACCCCCTGGATGACACCCCCTGCATCGACGGCACACCAACCCAAGAGGCCATCGAGGGTGACGCCCGCAGCCCCGCCCAACGCTCCCACGACGCCCTCAACACCGCGCTCCGTGCGCTCTTGGCGTCGGGGAAACTGGGTCAGCACAATGGGCTGCCGGCCTCGATCATCGTGACCACCACGCTGGGCGAGCTGGAAGGCGCCGCCGGACGTGGGCTCACCGGTGGGGGCAGCATCTTGCCGATGAGCGATGTGATCCGCCTTTCCCGCCACGCTCGCCACTATCTGGCCATCTTCGACAAGGGCAAGGCGTTGGCGCTGTATCACACCAAACGCCTGGCCTCACCGGCCCAACGGATCGTGCTCTACGCCAAGGACCGCGGGTGTACAGCACCTGGATGCACCGTTCCCGGCTACTACTCCGAGGTGCATCACATCGTCGAGTATGCGAAGTGCCGCGCCACCGACGTCAACAACCTCACCTTCGCCTGCGGCTCCAACCATCCACTGGTCAAACCCGGCGGCTGGAGCACCCGCAAAAACGCCCACGGTGACACCGAGTGGATCCCCCCAGCCCACCTCGAGCGCGGCCAACCCCGCACCAACACCTACTGGCACCCCGAAAAGCTCCTCCGAGACGGGGACGAAGACGACGAGTGGTAGCCGCGCGGCGGGCTAACAACTGGCGTGAAGCGTTACCGACCGCCAGCAGCGCAGCGGCGACGTTCCCGTCAGGTGCTCATCGACACGGCTCACGCCGGACATCGATTACGCCGCGCTGGCGAAGGCGTGCGGCGGCACCAGGCGGACCATGCAACCTTGGCGCCTTCCTGGACAAGCAGGCGTGCGTGTGAGGCGCCCATCCCGGGGGCGCCTGGGTCACGTCGAGGTGGACGTAGCGCGCGGCGTCACCGATTTCGTCGGCCACCGCCTTGCCCTCGTCGTCAAGGATGTCGCCGATCACCAGCCCGGGCGAGGCGCGGGAGGTGTCGACGTTCGTCGTGTTCGTCGCCAGCGACGAGTCGTGCTACGCCACCGGCAGCGAGTTCGTCATGGACGGCGGACTGGTGGCAGACGTGCCGCACAAACAGCTGTAGCGGTGCTATAACCGCGAGCATGCTGCGCAGCCTGGCGACCGCGGTCGGATCGAGCCACGTCATCACCGACCCCGACGTGCTGGCCGGACGCAGCGTCGACCACACCGGCCGCTACCGCGGTCAGGCCAGCGCCCTGGTGCGACCGGGTTCGGCCGAACAGGTCGCCGAGGTGCTGCGGGTGTGCCGTGACGCCGGGGCGCACGTCACCGTGCAAGGCGGTCGCACCTCGCTGGTGGCCGGCACCGTTCCGGAGCATGACGATGTGCTGCTGTCCACCGAGAGGCTTTGTGCCGTAAGCGATGTCGACACCGTCGAGCGCCGCATCGAAACCGGTGCCGGAGCAACGCTTTCTGCTGTGCAACACGCCGCGAGCGCGGCGGGTTTGGTGTTCGGCGTGGACCTGGCCGCCCGGGACACGGCGACCGTCGGTGGCATGGCCTCGACGAACGCCGGCGGGCTGCGCACCGTCCGGTACGGCAACATGGGTGAGCAAGTCATCGGTCTACAGGTGGCGCTGCCCGACGGTTCGCTGATGCGCCGCCAAAGTCGGGTGCGCCGCGACAACACCGGCTACGACCTGCCGGCGCTGTTCGTCGGCGCCGAAGGCACCCTCGGTGTCATCACTGCGCTCGATCTGCGGCTGCGCCCCACACCGTCGCATCGGGTGACAGCGATCTGCGGGTTCACCGACCTGGAGGCGCTTGTCGATGCCGGCCGGACGTTTCGGGACGTGGACGGGATCGCTGCGCTGGAGTTGATCGACGGCCAGGCTGCCGCGCTGACCCGCGAGCATCTCGGGGTAGGCGCCCCGGTGCCGGGCGACTGGCTGCTGTTGGTGGAACTGGCCGCCGACCACGATCAGACCGATCGGCTCGCCGACCTGCTCACGGGTGCGCAGCTATGCGGCGATCCCGCGGTAGGTGCGGATGTCGCTGCGCAGCAACGGTTGTGGCGCGTCCGCGAATCGCTCGCCGATGTTCTGGGCGTGTACGGGCCACCGCTGAAATTCGACGTTTCATTGCCCTGGTCGGCGATCGGCGGGTTCGCCCACGACGCAGTCGCATTGATCCACGCACACGTCCATGACGCGCTGCCCGTCTTGTTCGGCCACATCGGTGAAGGCAACCTACACCTGAACGTCCTGCGTTGCCCCATCGAGCGGGAGCAGGGGCTGTACGGGCCGATGATGGACCTCATCGCGCAATGCGGGGGTAACGTCAGCTCTGAACACGGCGTCGGCAGCCGCAAACGCCCCTACCTTCCGATGTCACGAGAGCCCGCCGACATTGCCGCGATGCGCAAGGTCAAGGCGGCTTTCGACCCGACTGGTTACCTCAACGCCGCGGTGTTGTTCGGCTGATCCGAAGGTGCCTTGATTCCGACGGCGTGGCGCAACTGCGCCAGGAACTGATCGGCGTCGTCGCTTCGGACTATGTAGTGCGAGATCGCGATCCGGATCACCGTCGCCGCTTTCACCGCGGCGTTGGGTCCGGGAAGGTGCCGTTGCAGACCGTCGCGCATCTGCGGGATGACGCGGGAAAACTGGGCGATGGTGTGCTCGGGCTCCACATCGACCATGCGCACACCTGAGTACGAATGTTGGTACTCGACGATGAACCGCAACACGGCGTCGAGCTTGTCGACCCCCTTCAGCCCGGCGGTTGCCTTCACCAAGCCACTTTCGAAGATCTGTCGCTCGTAGCTTGAAAATGCGGAGAGCAGCTCCTCTTTGGACGCGAACCAGCGGTAGAGCGTAGGGCGCGAGACCCCGGCCTGGGCAGCGACATCGGAAAGGCTGAGCTTGGTCTTGCCGTTTCGACCGAGCACTTCGGCGGTGGCCGCGAGGATCCGCTGACGCGTCGAGGCGTCAGCATCTGTCGCCGGGGCCGACTGGCTCATATCTGAAACTCTACGAAGTATCGCGGAACAGTCACGTTCTTTCGCTCCCAGGTCAGGCTCACCCCGGGGCGCCGGCGCACCAGCACGGACTGCTGGATGGCGCCGATTGCGCCCTGCTCGTCAAACAATGAGCCGACCGTCGTCCCGATGCCGTCCGGCCCGTAGTTGGTCTCGGCGCGAATACCGATCCAGTCGCCGTCGGGGATGTGGAACACATGCACGGCCAGATCGCTGGCCCTGAACTTCTCGTCCAAGGCGTCGGCGTCCTCGATCAGCTCGTAATAGGAGTCGGTCATCATCTACCTCTCGGCGCGTTGAGGGCAGGCCGGCGCCGGGAGTGCCAACCGTCACCGCGTCCAGCCGGGAGAGCCGGGTGTCGACCAGGCGCCGGGGATACGCGTCGGTGCTCGACAGCAGAAACAGCGTGCGGCGCTGCGGGCCGCCCAGTGCGCAGGCGACGGCAACACGGTCGCCCATGTCGATGCGGTCTGTCACGGCGCCACCCGCTCGCAATGATCCACTCGACCTGGTGGGCCAGTGTCATCGCTGTCCACACCCCGCCTTCGGCGTCGAGCGCGATGCCGTCGGGCGGCCCGTCCAGGCCGTCGGCGAAAATCCGCCGGTCACGCAGCCCGTCGTCGTCACCGATGGTGAATGCGCTCAGCCGTCGGCCAGTCGACTCGGCGACGATCAATGTCTTTCGGTCCGGCGTGATCACCATTCCGTTGGGGAAGTCGAGGTCTTCGGTGACGACGGTGGCGCTGTCGTCGGGATCGAGGTGGACGATCACGCCACCCGAGAACGCCTGGCATCCGATACAGGCCCGCCCCGCGTCGTCGATGACCATATCGCCGAGGTTGGCCGGCGCCAGGTCGGTGAGATCGGCGATGGTGACCAATCATCGGCTCATACCTTTACAAAACACCGCAAAAGTGTCACGCACCGCGGGCACCGGTGTCAATCTCGGCGAGTTCGCGCGCGACGGCCTTTGGTGACGAAGTCGTACACGGTCTCGGCGGACTGGGTGAGGGCGGTCTCTGACGTGGTAGTCACTATCCCCAATTCCGTTTCCTCTCTGTGCTTTCCATTGGCCTATTCACCCGTTGCCCGGTTGGCTGGGCCAGAGCCCCGGCAAGCTAGCTTTACAAATCCTACTCAAAGTGTCACGCTGAGCCGTGAGCTGCTATCGCGAGAGACGGGGTGGATTTGACTAAAATTTCCGAGGATGCTGATCAGACGCAGTGGTCGGTAGGCAGTCTGCTCGACCTGTTCGACGTGCAGGCCGACGGGACCGACCGGTTCACCGCCGACACCGGAATCGCCGGGCAAGACGAACGGCAGGTGGTAGAAGGCACCCAGGTGCTCGCGCAGGCGATTGTCGCTGTGGCGAAACGATTCCCGGACAAGTCGGTACGGTCGGCGCACGCGGTGTTCTCCCGCGCCGTCGCCGTCGGCCCGCCGGTCGAACTTGTCCTCGACGTTCTGGCCGAAGGCCGGTCCACCGCCACCGCGATCGTCGCCGTGCACCAGAACGGGCGACGGTGCCTGAGCGTGACGGTGCTGGCTGACGTCCCGACGGGCGACGTCATCCGTCACCATCTGCCGCGGCCCGAGGTGGCGGCGCCGGCCGATGCCAACCACTGTGAGATGCCGATGATCGGGCGGCAACTGCGACTCGTCGACGTTGTCGACGTCAACAGCCCCGACGAGGTGGGGCCGCCGGAGTTGTACGCGTGGCTGCATTACGACCCGATCCCGACCCGCGACGACGTGGCCAAGGCGCTCATCGGGTACTTCACCGGCCATCTCGGGATTTCCACCACGATGCGCGCGCATCCGGGCATCGGTACCAGCCAGGCACACCTCACGGTGTCGACCGCACCGATGAGTATCTCGGTCGCCTTCCACGAACCGGTGCGCTGGGACGGATGGCTGCTCTACACCCACGAGAGCACCCAGGTCGGCGCGGGGATGTCGTACGTCCGTGGCACCGTGCACACCGAGGAGGGTGAGTTGCTGGCCTCCTTTGCCCAGGAAGCGCTGATTCGTCCGCTGCGTACCAGCGACACGGCGATCGACGCCCGCTCGCGCTTCTGACGGCCGGGAAGCATAGATGCGCTTCACCATCACCCACCCGATGCATACCCATCCCTACAATCCGGAATTGGTGACCGGGCACAGTATCGCTGCGGTGGCAGCAGCGGCCGAAGCGGCCGGGTTCCACGGGTTCGGCTTCACCGACCACCCTGCCCCGTCACAGCGCTGGTTGGAAGCCGGGGGTCACGACGCCGTAGATCCTTTTGTCGCATTGGGTTTCGCGGCGGCCAGGACAACGACGCTGCGCCTGATCCCCAATATCGTGGTGCTGCCGTATCGAAATCCGTTCGTGGTGGCCAAGTCCGGTGCGACGCTGGACCTGCTCTCGGGTGGCCGATTCACGCTCGCGGTCGGCGTGGGCTACCTCAAACGGGAATTCGCCGCACTGGGTGTCAACTATGACGAGCGTCTCGAGCTGTTCGAGGAAGCGTTGCAGGTCATCCGGGCAGTGTGGACTACCGACGACATATCTTTCGAAGGAAGGCATTTCACCGCGCGCGGCATCACCGCCCACCCCCGGCCGGTCAGCCAGCCGCACCCACCGATCTGGATCGGCGGCAACACCACGGCTGCCCGCCAGCGAGTCGCCCAGTACGGCGATGGTTGGTGCCCGTTTCCAGCCCCGGCACGCCTGGCCCAGACAGCGGGCACCGCGGCCATCGACTCCGAAGAACGCCTCGTCGCCGGCATCGACGATCTACGGCGTAGATGCGATGCGGCGGGCAGGGACTGGTCCGCAATTGACATCACCTTCACCAATTTCGATGGCGGCAGTCCCGGGGACGACGAGTTCAACGCCGATGCCTACCTGGGCGGGGTGAAAAAGCTGGCGAGGATCGGGGTGACCTGGATACAGGTTGGCCTGCCCGGCGACAGCCTGGCGCATGTGCTAGAGAGCATCGACCGTTTCCGGACCCAAGTCATCGACGCGATCTAAATGGATTTCTCACAAGTCGCACTTTCCCCCGAGGACAAGGCTTTTCTTGACCAGACCCGGGCGTTCATCACTGGACACGTCACCGACGACGTGCGCCGCCGCGCTCGGGAGTCCGGCGAAAACTTCGATGAACAAGTGCATGCGGCGCTGGGCGAAGCGGGATACCTGGCCGCGGATTGGAAGCTCGAGTCCGACGGTGGATTCAGCCCCGTTCGCGGGCGAATCTTTGAACTCGAGATTGCCCGGGCCCATACGCCCTGGTACCACTGGGGCACCACGTCCGCCGTCGCGCGGCTGGTAGAACAATTCGGCGCGCCGGAGCTCGCCGGCTTGGTGTTGCCGGGAGTGCTGTCCGGCGACATCCGGCTATGTCTGGGCTACACCGAGCCCGAAGGTGGTTCCGATGTCGCCACCTGCAAGACCCGCGCGGTGCGTGACGGCTCAGGGGCGTGGATCATCAACGGCTCCAAGATGTTCACCTCGAAGGCGCAGAACGCCAAGTACGTATTTCTGCTCACCAACACCGACCCGGAAGGGCCGAAGCGCTAGAACTTGACCATGTTCCTGGTGCCACTCGATTCACCTGGCATCGAGATCCAACCCATCCGCACCCTGGACGGCGACCGCACCAACATTGTCTACTACAGCGACGTACGCGTCGACGACCTATACCGGATCGGTGAGGTGAACGGCGGCTGGACGGTGATGCGGTCGGCGCTCGATTCCGAGCATGGCATTGTCGATCCGGAAGACCATGGTTTGCAGGGTATTTCGGCGATGTCAGGCCACGGGATGCTGATGGCTGAGGCGGTGGACACGGTCGCGGCGATCCTGTCGAAGCCGGATGCGGATGGGCGGCGTCGGCTGGACGACGAGTCGGTGAAGTATCGGCTTGGGCGCAGCTTCGCCCGGATGGAGGCGGCGCTGTCCACTCCCGGCATGTTCGGACGCGTCGCGATCGCGCAGACGATGCGCGACATCTCCCAAGATCTGATGGACGTATTGGGCGCTGCATCAGCGTTGCCGATCGATACCGAGGGTTCGGTTGGTGACGGCGCGGCGGAATACCTTTTCCGGTTGGCTCTACCGACTGGGATCTACGGCGGAACCCTGGAGGTCTTCCGCAACATGATCGCCCAGCACGTGCTCAAGCTCGGACGTCCTGGCTACGGGGAGTGAGCGGCAACTCGGCGACGACGTCAACGCGAGTGGCGTCGAAACTGAGGAACCCTTTGATGGGAAGGCTTTCCGGGGGCGGATCCTGATAGCTCCAGGCGGCGTCCTCGATGATGACATCGTCCAGGGCAACGGACCAATACGTCGCAAAGCCTTTGTAGTTGCAGTAGCTCGACGTCTCCGATCGCCGCAGCAGATCGGTGCGCACATGTGACGGATCGACGTAGAGCCGCGGGTCAAGCGCGGTCTCGAAAAGGATCACCGTGTCGTGCGTGTCCACCAGCGTGGTGCCGGCGACCAAGACGCGCAGGTGGCGCTTCGTCGGCCGGCAATCGACGCGGTGGTATGGATTCGGCGGGTAGTGGACAAGTTTTCGGCCTTCCTCCAGCCAGGTGTCGACCGCGTCCCAGGGCACATGGGCGAAGCCCGGCGCTTCCGGCTCGGGCTCGGTCGGTAGGTCGCCGACCTCGTCAGCCGGGAAGACGTAGCTGAGCGGGCGACCGCGCCGGTGCACCATCAACGCCCGCTCGGTGTCGATCACCAGGCGCCCATCCTGGAAGGCCTGCACGCGCCGCGGGTGCGGCTCGATGTAGACGACATCGGCGGGTACCGGCGGCGAGAACCGTCCGGCGGGATCGCTGCTGAGCGGACCACGCCCGGCTACCAGAGTCATGGTGTTCCTCCCGGTTGCGTCGCGGTGGCGAGCTTGGAGCCGACAAGCACCAGCGGTGCGCTAGGGTCGTGCAACCGCGGAACGGCCGCGAGGGTGAAGTCGGCGATAGCGCCGGGGCGAAAGACGAGGCAGTGGGTTGAGCCGCCGAATTGGAAGTAACCCAGTTCCTCGCCTTTTGCAACGTAGTAGCCGGGTTTCACATTTTCGCCGATCATGCAGGATGAGACCTCGTCCATACCGACCGCGACAAAAGCCACCAGCCCGATGACAGGATTGTCGGCGTCGATGAGGATGATCGCCCGCACCGCAACATGCGCCAGATAGGACTGCGAAACCGGCGGGGGCACCGCGTCCCAATCTTCTGAAACGACTTCCGAGAAGTAGGTGCCCTGCCGGAGGAAGGCCCTGACAATCGTCCCGGCCACCGGGCTGTGCCACCGGTGATAGTTCATCGCGCTCAGATACGCCTGATAGACGGTTCCGCCGACAAACTGCTCAACCGAATCGTCGTTGGCCAGCATGTCCTGCAGCGAGTACGGCTGGCTCTTGATCCAGAAGCGATCCTGGCGCTTGACACCGGTGGCCAAGCGGTAGGGCGTCGACTCGCAGGCGTTGACGATCACCTCGTCGTCGTCCGGTGCGGCCAGCGGGCGTGCGCCGTCCTTGAAGCGCCGGGTGAAAAAGTCGTTCCAGGACCTAAAGCCCCAGTGCTCATCGTGTGGATCGTACTCGAACTGCTCAATGCCGATGGCACGCCGGGCCGCAGCGCACTTCCAACCCGACGGCGAATCGTTGAGCACATACAGCGAGGCGGCGCTGTCGAGAAACTCGCACCAGGCGGCCAGGATTTTCTTAAGCATCGCGTTGATCCGCGGGTCGCGAAACGCCGCGAACCCGGCTGGCGTGCCCATCGTCCAGTCGAGAATCGCGCAGAGCGGCGTGATCACCGGGTTCTCGCCGAATTCCGGCGCCATTGTCAGCACCTCGTTGATCAGCCGCAGCATCTGCTCGACACTGTTCAGGTGGTTCTTGCGGTACCGCTTCGTGGTGGGCACCTCGGCGACCATCCGGTGAACGTACATGCGCACCACGGGATCAGAGTCGATCAACTCCTGAAACTCTTTGATCGCTGGATGCAGGATGACCTGCTCGCCTTTGGCCTGCACCCGCTGCCGGTGGCCGGAAAGCCACGACTCCAACTCGGCTTGGCCGTCCGGCAACCAGCCGGCGCGGCGTCGTACATCAACACCATCGGAAGGAGTGGTCACAAGCTAAACCTACTGGCGTCATCCCTGAAGCGGCCGGGGTTCTGTCGAATGTGCGGCGCTGTCAGACTGCACACTGGGCCGGTCGGTTCCAGTTCGCGAAGGAGGCTCGGATGATTCCCTACTCCGATGGCATTGCGGCCCGGC
Organism: Mycobacterium sp.; assembly: GCA_035515675.1. Taxonomy (GTDB): domain Bacteria; phylum Actinomycetota; class Actinomycetes; order Mycobacteriales; family Mycobacteriaceae; genus Mycobacterium. The sequence continues at coordinate 3,217 of DATJBA010000030.1, read as the reverse complement.
GGTTCCCGGTCGTCAATGTCAGCCTGATCGTTGTCAACTTCGCGGTGTTCCTGGTCTACGAGCTGCCCGACCCCGACGCGGCGATCAGCCAGGCGTCGTTTTATCCATGCAATGTTGAAAATGCTTGTCACATCGGCTTTCCGTGGGGCATCGGTTGGATCACGGCGATGTTCTTGCACGCCGGCTGGGACCACATCCTGGGCAACATGCTTTTTTTGGCGATCTTCGGCAAGAACGTCGAGGACGCGTTCGGGCGGCTGCGCTATCTGATCTTCTACTTCGCCGGCGGATTCGCCGCGGCGTTCCTGCAGACCGCGATGACGCTGCTCTTTGGCAACGCGTCGGACGCACAGGTACCCACGCTGGGCGCCAGCGGCGCGATCGCCGCGGTGCTCGGGGCGTATTTCGTCCTGTATCCCAACTCACGCGTGCGCACACTGATGCTGTGGTTCCCGGTGAGCATCCCGGCCTGGCTCTACCTCGGCGGCTGGTTCCTGTACCAGTTCTACGAGAGCAACTACGCATTGATCAACGGCAAGTCGGGTGGCAGCGGTGTGGCGTTCTTCGCTCACGTCGGCGGATTTATCTTCGGTCTGCTGGTGGCGATCTACTTCATCCGCACTCAACGGATCACGTCCCGGACGCCGCGGTGGATCCGACCATAGGGCCGCCGCCGGTGTTTCCCGAATCTCCTGGGTCGGGTAGCGGAACCCGATGAGCCACAGCATTTTATCCGGCTGTCCGGCTCCGTTGGGCGCCACTGCGGAGCCGGACGGCACCAACTTCGCGGTGTCCTCGGGCGGCGACGAGGTGATCTTGTGCCTGTTCGACAGTGACGGCGCCGAAACACGATTGGTGCTGCCGGAGCGCGACGGTGAGGTGTGGCACGGGTTCGTTTCCGGGGTGGGTGCCGGGCAGGTATATGGCTTCCGCGTCAACGGGCCGTTCCACCCGGCACAGGGGTTGCGCTACAACCCGGCCAAGTTGCTGCTCGACCCATATGCACGCGCCATCGTCGGCGAGGTCCGGTACGGGCCCGAGGTGCTCGGCCACGCGGTCGAAAACCCGTGCGCCCCCAGCAGTTTGGACTCGGCGGCGCATGTGCCGCGCAGTGTGGTGCTCGCCGAGATGGCCCCGGCCGTCTCGCGGCCCGGTCGTGCGCTGGCCGATACGATCCTCTATGAGGTCCATGTGCGCGGGTTCACCGCCACCCATCCCGGCGTCCCGCCGGCGCTACGCGGCACGTATGCGGGGCTGGCGCATGAGGCGGCGCTGGAGCATCTGGTCAATCTGGGCATCACGGCGGTCGAGCTGCTGCCGGTGCATCACAGCGTGTCGGAACAGTTCCTGCTGGAGCGGGGCTTGACCAACTACTGGGGTTACAACACGATCGGCTTCTTCGCACCGCGCGCGGGATATTCGGCGGTGGCCCGGGTGGGTCTGCCCGGTGGTCAGGCGCAGGAGTTTCGCGCCATGGTCGACGCGTTGCACGCCGCGGGGCTGGAGGTGGTGCTCGACGTGGTGTTCAACCACACCGCTGAGGGCGGCAGCGGCGGTCCGACGCTATGCCACCGCGGGCTGGACAACGCCGCCTACTACCGGCTGGATCCCGCCGATCCAGCGCGCTATCTCGACACCACGGGCACCGGAAATTGCCTCAACACCGGCCACCCGGTGGCGCTGCGGATGATCATGGACTCACTGCGCTACTGGGTGTCGCAGATGGGCGTGGACGGGTTCCGGTTCGATCTGGCTCCGACGCTGGGCAGACAGCAGGGCGACTTCGACCCCTTCGCAGCGTTTTTCGACATGGTCGGCCAGGATCCGGTGATCTCGGGAGTCAAGCTGATCGCCGAGCCCGTGGGACGTCGGGCGACCGGACAGTTACGACCTGGGCCGGTTTCCGGCGCTGTGGAGCGAGTGGAACGGCCGCTTCCGCGACACCGCGCGCGACTTCTGGCGCGGCCGCGACGGGCTGCTGGGCGACTACGCCACCCGGTTGTGCGGTTCTGCCGATCTCTACGGTGGGCGCGGGGAGGGTCGCCGTCCCAGTGCGTCGGTCAACTTCGTCACCGTCCATGACGGCTTCACCCTCACCGATCTGGTGTCCTACAACGACAAACACAACGACGCCAATCTTGAGGACAATCGCGACGGTTCGAATGACAACCGGTCCTGGAACTGCGGGATGGAGGGGCCGACCACTGATCCGGATGTGGTGGCGCTGCGGGGCCGGCAGAAACGCGCGCTGCTGGCGACGCTGCTGCTGTCGGCCGGTGTACCGCTGCTGCTGGGTGGCGACGAGTTCGGCCGCACCCAGCGCGGCAACAACAACGCCTACTGCCAGGACAACGAGATCAGCTGGTTTGACTGGTCAGCGGTTGACCAGGAGTTGCTGTCCTTCATCACCGACCTGATCGCGCTGCGCCGGGGCCACCCGATCTTCCGGCGCCGCCGCTTCCTGTCCGGCTCCGCCGCTGCCGACTTGCGTTGGTTGACGCCTTCGGGCAGTGCGATGACCGAGCACAACTGGACAGATCCATTCACGCGCAGCATGGCGATGCAGGTTGACGGCTCCACCGATCCCGACTGCGGCGAAGATGGCGTCCCGCTGCTCGACGGCGATTTCCTGGTTCTGATCAACGGCTGGTGGGAGCCGGTCACCTTCACACTGCCCACACTGCCCGCCGAGGCGCCCGCCCGGTGCTGGCAGATCGTGTGCAACACGTTCGACCCCACGCGTGTTGGCCGCGTGGACGATCGGCTTCAGGTGGGGCCGCGCTCGGTGGTCATCTGTCGTTGCCCTGCCAGTGTCGCTGCGCAATAGGCCCACATGGATGACTTTGTGACCTATGCCAGCGATGTGATCGACGCGAACATGCTGAGCACGACAGGCGGAAATCCAGTCGGGGAGCGGCATCATGTTTGCTATCGCCGGACCCCGCACGTTGATAGGGTCGGCATAAAACGTACCGGCAGTTCCTGAGGTCCAGGAGGCACTCGTGGCCCAGCAGTCAAGTCGCGACAAGTATTCAACCCGAGAAATTGTGGCCGGCATCGGAACCTACGCCGCGGCTGCGGTGTTGTTGGTGTCCGCGGTGGTGACCATTCTTCAGGGCATCTCGGCGCTGGCCCACGATCGGACGCTCGTCGTCGGACCGGGCTACTCGTACGAGTTCAACACCACCGCCTGGGGCTGGATCCACATCATTGTGGG
>DATJBA010000029.1:0-2030 GCA_035515675.1 Mycobacterium sp. | reverse complement strand
CACGACCTGCGCCACAGTTTCGCGGTACACACCCTGCTGGACTGGTACCGCAGCGGAGCCGATGTCGAGGCCCAGCTGCCGACCCTGTCGACCTACCTGGGCCATCGCGATCCTCGCTCAACGTACTGGTACCTGTCGGCCGCACCGGAACTACTGGCACTGGCCGCGCAGCGCCTGGAGCCCTCACCGGAAGTGACGACACGATGAGCGCGATCGCCCCCACCCTGCAAGGCTTCTTCACCGAGCGGCTGGTCCAGCAGCGTCGTGTCAGCCCACGCACGATCGCTTCCTACCGGGATTCGCTGAAGTTGCTGTTCGTGTTCGTCCAGCAGCGCACCGGGAAAACGCCGGCCGCGCTGGACTGGACCGACCTCGACGTGGAGGTGATCGGCGCGTTCCTGCAGCATCTGGAAACCGACCGGCACAACGGGCCGCGAACCCGCAACCTACGGCTGACCGCGATCCGGTCGCTGTTCACCTACGCGGCCCTGCGGCACCCCGAACACGCCGAGCTCATCCAGCGGGTGCTCGCCATCCCCGCCAAACGGTTCGACAAGCAACTGGTGTCGTTTCTCACCCCGACCGAGATCGACGCCCTCATCGACGCGCCCGACCGTAGCCGGTGGGAAGGCCGCCGCGACCGCGCGTTGCTGCTGCTGGCCGTGCAGACCGGGCTTCGGGTCTCCGAGCTGATCAGACTCGACTGCGGCGACGTCAGTCTCGGCTCCGCTGCCCACGCCCGCTGCCTCGGCAAGGGCCGCAGGCATCGGGCGGTACCGTTGACCTCACCCACCCAAGCAGTGTTGCGGGTTTGGCTGACCGAACGCGCCGGGCGTCGCGACGAGCCGCTGTTCCCCACCCGCACTGGACGACGGTTGAGCATCGACGCCGTGCAACGGCTCGTCCGCCACCACGCCGCCACCGCCGCCCGCCGCTGCCCGACCATCCGACCCGAACAGCTGCACCCTCACGTCCTACGGCACAGCTGCGCGATGACGCTGCTACACGCCGGCGTGGACACCGCGGTCATCGCGCTCTGGCTCGGCCACGCCGACATCCGCTCCACCAACACCTACCTGCACGCCGATATGACCATCAAACAGCGCGCACTCGAACTCACCGCCCAGGTCTCCACACCACCAGGGCGCTACCGGCCCAAGGACGCGGTGCTGGCATTCCTGGAATGCCTGTAATCATGCCGACCACCGCACACCCCCAGTTCACGAGAGACCCACCACCGCAAAGTCTTTCAGAAAACGTCACCTGCACCTCGGCATAGTTCCCGGATCGGTATAGGTCCACGAGAATTAAATCGACTCTCCCGTAGCGGTTGATCAGTTTGGTGAGTTGTTTGTCGTCGGCGGCTTCGACCAGCTCGTTGACCAGCTTGCTGGCCAGGGTGTAGCGGACCCGGTAGCCAGCCTCGGCGGCCAGAGTGCCCAACGCTATGAGCAGATGGCTTTTCCCGGTTCCCGAGTCGCCGATCAAACACAGCGGGTGGCCGGCTTTGACCCAGGCGCAGGTGGCCAGCTGGGCGATGACCGCGGGGTTGATCGCCGGGTTAGGCTCAAAGGAGAACTCCTCCAATCGCTTTGGTCGGGGAAACCCGGCGTCGCGGATGCGCCGCTCGGCGCGCCGACGGGTGCGGTCGTCGCATTCGGCGATCACCAGCTCGGACAGAAAACCCAGATAGGTCATTTGCTCACGCTCGGCGGCGGCGGCGATCTCGACGAACCGGTCCCGGATGGTGGGCAGCCGCGGCATGCGACATCCCTGCTCGATCGCCGCGGTCGCGGCCTGCTCGGTGACAGTGCGCCGCCGGGTCATGAGGTTTCCCGCCCCAGCAAGACGTCGTACTTGTCCACCGAGGGCAGCGGGCGCTCATCGGCGGGCACGGCCACCGAGCGATGCTCGGCCAGAATCACCACACGACCACCTGGATCGGCGACACCATCTGCGTCACCAGCGGCGCCGCGCCGCTCAGCGGCCTTGCGTGCTTCCAATGCCACCACATCGGGGCTGGTGGACCC
>DATJBA010000028.1:0-15315 GCA_035515675.1 Mycobacterium sp. | reverse complement strand
AAGACCACCATCTATCGACGGTGGCCCACGCTCGACGACCTTTTGGTCGATGCGCTCATGACGTGGTCACACGACGCCATCCCAGGCCCGGACACCGGCAGCATCGAAACGGACCTGCTCGCGCTCGGCCGGGAATTGGCCGACCAACTGAATGGCGGCGTCGGGCGCCAGATTGCCGCGGTCGTCCTGACGGCTGGCCTCCGATCGGCTCAGCTTGGCGACGCAACCCGACGCTACTTCGACCAACAGGCCGTGCGTGCGACCCCCCTGGTCACCCGCGCGATCGATCGAGGTGAGCTTCCGGCAAACACCGATACCAACGCCTTGCTCACCACGTTCCGAGCACCGCTCTTTTATCGCATGGTCACCACAGGCGACCCCATCGACGACGGTCTCATCGCACAGGCCACACGCGTCACCCTCGCGGCAGCGCACGCCGGATCGCTATCGATGTGATCCAGGACTTCACCGGCCACCGTAAGCCTGGCATGCTCGGCTCGGGGGCCTGCCAGGCGGGTCTCGCGCGACGGGCAGACTCGGGCTTGTGGCGGAGTTGGTGATCGCGCTCAACCCGGATGAGGATTCCCGGCTGCCATACCTGCTGCGGATTCCGCAGCCCGGTGGTGACCTGTTGTTTCGGACGTCGGGGACGTGGCCGCGGGTCAAGGCGCTGTACTGCTACCCGGTCGGCCTGCACGAGTGGCCGACCGATGCGGTGATCGTTGAACGCCAGCCGCTGCGGTCGTGTCGGCGCCGGGGTGCGGCGATCGATCTGATTCTGCAGCGGTCCCGGGAGAACCGCTCCCAGCTGGTGTTCACCACCGCGCGGGGCCGCGACGCGGTGTTTTGGCAGTCGCCGCGCACCCGCAAGCAGGCGCGTCCGAATGTGCGTACTCCGACCGCCCGCGCCCACGGCGTCGAGGAGCTGCAGATCCTGGTCGACGCCCATGAGCAGTACGCCTACCGGTTTCCCACCCAGCAGGTGCACACCGTGCGGCGGGCGCTGCCGTGCGGCGACTATGGGCTCGTCGTCGACGGGCTGCTGGTCGCCAGCGTGGAACGCAAATCCCTGGTCGACCTGGTCGCCGGCCTGACCGGCGGGAAGCTGCGCTATCAGGTCGCCGACCTGGCCGCGCTGCCGCACGCGGCGGTCGTGGTGGAGGACCGCTACTCGCAGCTGTTCAAGCTCGACCGCGTCCGTCCCGCCGTGGTCGCCGACGGGCTCGCCGAACTGCAGATCCGCTGGCCGACCGTGCCGATCGTGTTCTGCGAGACCCGCCAGCTCGCCGAGGAATGGACCTACCGGTTCCTAGCCGCCGCGCAGGTGTGGGCGATCGCCGAACATGATGCGCCGCATCGCATCTCACACACCAAGATCGACATCACTGAACTCGATCAGGCAGCCGCCGCGCCGAAACCGAGCACCGCCGAGGTCCGCGCTTGGGCCCGCGCTGCCGGCCTGCCGGTGCCCGACCGCGGCCGGCTCCGCCCCGAGATCTGGCAGGCATGGCACCACGCCAACGCTGACACAACCGGCGAAGCCGACAAGCCCGCCCAAGCGCTCGTAGCCGCCGCGGAAGACACCGAGTTTCGGCCATCCAATCCCGACGAACCACCGCCCTGTTAGCGACTACTAGCCTGGGTACGTGCCAGATCCCGCAACGTATCGCCCCGCGCCCGGGTCCATCCCGGTCGAGCCTGGCGTCTACCGATTCCGGGACCCGCACGGACGAGTTATCTATGTGGGCAAGGCGAAGAGCCTGCGTAGCCGGCTGACGTCATACTTTGCCGACGTCGCCAACCTGCACCCGCGAACCCGGCAGATGGTGACCACTGCGGCCAAGGTCGAGTGGACGGTGGTCAACACCGAAGTCGAGGCCTTGCAGCTGGAATACAACTGGATCAAAGAGTTCGATCCCCGCTTCAACGTCCGCTACCGCGACGACAAGTCCTATCCGGTGCTGGCCGTCACCCTCAACGAGGAGTTCCCCCGGCTGATGGTCTATCGCGGCCCGCGGCGCAAGGGTGTGCGCTATTTCGGGCCGTACTCGCACGCCTGGGCGATCCGGGAAACGCTGGATCTGCTCACCCGGGTGTTTCCCGCGAGAACCTGTTCGGCAGGAGTGTTCAAGCGGCACAAGCAGATCGACCGTCCATGTTTGCTCGGCTACATCGACAAATGCTCGGCGCCGTGCGTTGGCAGGGTCAGCGCCGACCAGCATCGCCGAATCGTGGAAGATTTTTGCGACTTCCTGTCCGGCAAGACCGATCGGTTTGCCCGCGGCCTGGAACAGCAGATGAATGCCGCGGCTGAGCAACTCGATTTCGAGCGGGCCGCGCGGCTTCGCGATGACCTGTCCGCGCTGAAGCGGGCCATGGAAAAGCAGGCCGTGGTGCTCGGCGACGGTACCGACGCTGACGTGATTGCCTTCGCCGACGACGAGCTGGAAGCGGCGGTGCAAGTGTTCCACGTTCGCGGTGGGCGGGTTCGCGGCCAGCGTGGCTGGATTGTCGAAAAGTCCGGAGATCCCGGCGATTCCGGCGAGGGGCAGTTGGTCGAGCAGTTCCTGACGCAGTTCTACGGCGAGCAGGCAGAACTGGACGGCGCTGCCGACGAATCCACTAACCCGGTTCCCCGCGAGGTGCTGGTGCCGTGTCTGCCGTCCAACGCCGAAGAGTTGGCCAACTGGTTGTCCGGTCTGCGCGGATCCCGGGTCACGCTGCGGGTGCCGCGGCGCGGCGACAAGCGCGCGCTGGCCGATACCGTGGAGCGCAACGCGAAAGAAGCACTGCAGCAACACAAGCTGAAGCGTGCCGGCGACTTCAACGCCAGATCCGCTGCGCTGCAGAATATTCAGGACACCCTGGGCTTGGCCGATGCGCCGCTGCGCATCGAATGCATCGACGTCAGCCACGTGCAGGGCACTGATGTGGTGGGCTCGTTGGTGGTGTTCGAGGACGGCCTGCCGCGCAAATCGGACTACCGCCACTTCGGGATCCGGGAAGCCGCCGGGCAGGGACGCTCTGACGACGTCGCCTCCATCGCCGAGGTCACCCGCCGCCGGTTCCTACGGCACCTGAGCGACCAGAACGATCCGAATATGCTTTCCCCGGAAGGAAAATCGCGCCGATTCGCCTACCCGCCCAATCTGTACGTCGTCGACGGCGGCGCGCCGCAAGTCAACGCGACCAGCGCCGTGCTCGACGAACTCGGCATCACCGATGTGGCGGTGATCGGCTTGGCCAAGCGGCTGGAAGAAGTGTGGGTGCCGTCCGAGCCGGACCCCATCATCATGCCGCGCAACAGCGAGGGGCTTTATCTGCTGCAGCGGGTGCGTGACGAGGCGCATCGGTTCGCCATCACCTACCATCGCAGCAAACGATCCAAGCGAATGACCGCATCGGTGCTGGATTCGGTGCCAGGATTGGGAGAACATCGCCGCAAGGCGCTGGTAACCCATTTCGGATCGATAGCTCGCCTCAAGGAGGCCACCGTCGACCAGATCACCGCCGTCCCGGGCATCGGCGTGGCCACCGCCACGGCCGTCCTCGAGGCGCTGCGACCCGAGCAACCCGGAGCCTCGGGATGACGAGTCAAGGTGGGGACAGCGAGCAGCGCGCCGCCCAGGCGAACACGCTGGCGCACGCGGAGTTCGCCGACAGCCACCCGGGTGACGCCGCCGCCGGTATCGACGTCGTTCTGGTGACCGGATTGTCGGGGGCCGGGCGGGGTACCGCGGCCAAGGTGCTCGAGGACCTCGGCTGGTATGTGGCTGACAACCTGCCACCCCAGCTGATTACCCGGATGGTCGATTTCGGGTTGGCGGCCGGGTCGCGGATCACCCAGCTGGCGGTGGTGATGGACGTGCGGTCGCGCGGATTCACCGGCGATTTGGACTCGGTGCGCACCGAACTGGCCACCCGCAACATCACCCCGCGCGTGGTGTTCATGGAGGCATCCGACGACATGTTGGTCCGCCGCTACGAACAGAATCGCCGCAGCCACCCGCTGCAGGGCGAGCAGACCTTGGCCGAGGGCATTGCCGCCGAGCGCCGGATGCTGGCTCCGGTTCGCGCCACCGCCGACCTGATCATCGACACGTCGACACTGTCGGTGCGGGGCTTGAGGGAAAGCATCGAGCGTGCGTTCGGCGGCGATGCCGGCACGTCCACCAGCGTCACCGTCGAGTCCTTCGGCTTCAAGTACGGCCTGCCGATGGACGCCGACATGGTGATGGACGTGCGGTTTCTGCCGAACCCGCACTGGGTCGACGAGTTGCGTCCCCACACTGGCCAACATCACGCGGTGCGTGACTATGTGTTGGGCCAGCCTGGCGCGGCCGAGTTTCTCGACGCTTACCATCGGATGCTGTCTCTGGTCGTCGACGGCTACCGCCGGGAAGGCAAGCGTTATATGACGGTCGCCATCGGCTGCACCGGCGGTAAGCATCGCAGCGTCGCGATTGCCGAGGCGTTGATGCAGCGGCTGGGGAGCAATGCGCAACTGTCGGTGCGGGTGCTGCACCGGGATCTGGGCCGCGAATGAGTTCACCTAACAATCAAGGCATCGTCGCGCTGGGCGGCGGACATGGCTTGTACGCAACGCTGTCTGCGGCCCGCCGGCTGACTCCCTATGTCACCGCTGTGGTGACCGTCGCCGACGACGGTGGCTCGTCCGGCCGGCTGCGCAGCGAACTAGACGTGGTGCCGCCGGGTGATTTACGAATGGCCTTGGCGGCGTTGGCATCTGACAGTCCGCATGGGCGGCTGTGGGCGACTATACTGCAGCACCGATTCGGCGGCAGTGGCGCCCTGGCCGGACATCCGATCGGCAACCTGCTGCTTGCCGGCCTCAACGAGGTGCTGGCCGATCCGGTCGCCGCCCTCGACGAGCTCGGACGCATCCTCGGCGTCACCGGCAGGGTGCTGCCGATGTGCCCGATCGCGCTGCAGATCGAGGCCGACGTGTCCGGCCTGGAGGCTGACCCGCGGATGTTCCGGCTGATCCGCGGCCAGGTGGCGATCGCCACCACACCGGGCAAGGTGCGCCGGGTGCGGCTGCTTCCCGCCAACCCGCCGGCGACCCGGCAGGCCGTCGACGCCATCATGGCCGCCGACCTGGTGGTGCTGGGGCCCGGGTCGTGGTTCACCAGCGTGATCCCGCATGTGCTGGTGCCGGGGCTGGCGGCGGCGCTTGGGGCCACCACTGCCCGGCGGGCATTGGTGCTCAACTTGGTGGCCGAGCCGGGCGAGACGGCCGGTTTCTCAGTGGAGCGTCATCTGCACGTGCTGGCCCAGCACGCGCCCGGGTTCACCGTGCACGACATCATCATCGACGCTGAACGAGTGCCGAGCGAGCGGGAACGTGAGCAACTGCGCCGTACCGCAACACTGCTACGAGCCGAGGTCCACTTCGCCGACGTGGCCAGACCTGGTACACCTTTACATGACCCGGGCAAGCTCGCGGCGGCCCTGGACGGGGTCCGCGCCGGCCACAAGGGCCCGGGAGCGCCTTCGGTCACGGCCACCGCAGAGATTCGGGTCGACGGTGAAAGTCCACAGTCCGGCGTGAACCGACCGGCTGGCAGCGGACCGAGGGGTGACGACGCGTGGCGATGACGACTGAAGTCAAGGACGAGCTGAGCCGCCTGGTAGTGAAATCGGTTAGTGCGCGGCGCGCCGAAGTCACGTCCCTGCTGAGGTTCGCGGGCGGGCTGCACATCGTGGGTGGCCGGGTGGTCGTCGAGGCCGAGGTGGACCTGGGCAACATCGCGCGACGACTGCGCAAGGACATCTTTGAACTCTACGGTTACAACGCCGTCGTGCATGTATTGTCGGCCAGCGGGATTCGTAAGAGCACCCGGTACGTGCTGCGGGTGGCGGTCGACGGCGAGGCGCTGGCGCGTCAGACCGGGTTGCTCGATATGCGTGGCCGTCCGGTGCGCGGTCTGCCGGCCCAGGTCGTCGGCGGCAGCATCGCCGACGCCGAAGCCGCGTGGCGGGGAGCGTTTTTGGCGCACGGGTCGCTGACCGAGCCCGGACGTTCGTCGGCCTTGGAGGTCAGCTGCCCGGGCCCGGAGGCCGCGCTGGCGTTGGTGGGCGCGGCGCGCCGGCTGGGCGTCAACGCGAAGGCCCGCGAGGTGCGTGGTGCCGATCGGGTGGTGGTGCGCGACGGTGAGGCGATCGGCGCATTGCTGACCCGGATGGGTGCCCACGACACCCGGCTCGTCTGGGAGGAGCGCCGGATGCGTCGCGAGGTGCGGGCGACGGCCAACCGGCTCGCCAATTTCGATGACGCCAATCTGCGCCGCTCGGCGCGGGCCGCGGTCGCGGCGGCCGCACGCGTGGAGCGGGCGCTGGAGATCCTTGGTGATAGTGTCCCCGATCATCTGGCCTCGGCCGGCAAATTGCGCGTCGAGCACCGGCAGGCTTCGCTGGAGGAGCTCGGCCGGCTCGCCGACCCCCCGATGACCAAAGATGCTGTGGCCGGCCGTATTCGGCGTTTGTTGTCGATGGCCGATCGCAAGGCGAAGGTCGAAGGCATCCCCGACACCGAGTCGGCGGTGACGCCAGACCTGTTGGAGGATGCCTAACCCGCCGACGATGCGCGCAGGGGGGCGTTATGAGTTTGTTTGGCATAGCCGCGCGCAGTGGGCAGGCGAGGGCTACGGTCGGTGCATGAAACGGCTTTCGAGCGTCGATGCAGCGTTTTGGTCTGCCGACACTGCGGGCTGGCATATGCATGTGGGTGCACTGGCGATCTGCGATCCCAGCAATGCGCCCGACTACAGCTTTCAGCGACTCCGCGAGCTGATCATCGAGCGACTGCCGGAAATGCCCCAGTTGCGTTGGCGGGTCACCGGTGCGCTCCTCGGGCTGGACCGGCCGTGGTTCGTAGAGGACGAGGAACTCGACGTCGACTTCCACATCCGTCGCATCGGCGTTCCCGCTCCGGGCGGTCGCCGCGAGCTCGAAGAGCTTGTGGGCCGGCTGATGTCCTACAAGCTGGACCGCTCCCGGCCGCTGTGGGAACTGTGGGTGATCGAGGGCGTCGAGGGCGGCCGGGTCGCGACGCTGACCAAGATGCACCACGCCATCGTCGACGGGGTCTCGGGCGCCGGGCTGGGTGAAATCCTGTTGGACGTCACGCCGGAACCTCGACCGCCGCGAGAGGAGACGGTCGGATCGCTGGTGGGATTCCAGCTTCCGGGTTTCGAACGGCGCGCGGTGGGCGCGCTGATCAACATCGGGATCATGACGCCCTTCCGCGTCGCCCGCCTGGTGGAGCAGACGGTGCGTCAGCAGGTCGCCGCGTTGGGCGTCCGCAGCAGGCCGCCGCGATACTTCGAAGCGCCCAAGACCCGGTTCAACGCACCCGTGTCGCCGCATCGGCGGATCACCGGCTGCCGCGTCGAGTTGGCCCGGGCCAAGGCCGTCAAGGACGCTTTCGGCGTCAAGCTCAACGACGTGGTGCTGGCACTGGTGGCCGGCGCTGTCGGCGAATACTTGCAGAAACGTGGTGAGCTGCCGGCCAAACCGCTCATCGCACAGCTCCCCGTCTCAACCCGCAACGATGAGACGAAGAGCCACGTTGGAAATCAGATCAGCTCGATGACCGCATCCCTTGCCACCGACATCGAACAGCCCGCCGAGCGGTTGCGGGCGATTCACGAAAGCACGCAAAGCGCCAAAGAAATGGTCAAGGCGTTGTCGGCGCATCAGATCATGGGGCTTACCGAGACCACTCCGCCGGGGCTGCTGCAGTTGGCCGCGCGTGCGTATACGGCCAGTGGCTTGTCGCGAAACCTAGCCCCCATCAACCTGGTCGTGTCCAATGTGCCCGGTCCGTCGTGCCCGCTATACATGGCGGGCACCAAAGTGGACTCGTTGGTGCTGCTCGGGCCGCCGGTGATGGACGTCGCCCTGAACATCACCTGCTTCTCCTACCAGGACTACTTGGACTTCGGGTTTGTGACGACGCCCGAAGTGGCCAACGACATTGACGATATGGCCGATGGCATCGAGCCGGCGCTGACCGAACTCGAGCACGCCGCGGAACTGGAGTAAGCGGCTAGTCGCGGTTGAGATAGCTCGTCGCGCAAGACCCAGGACAAAAACCGCGCCACGGCCTCCGCGGATTGATGCGCGCGCGGCGAACCGAAGATGTCGAAAGCGTGCTGGGCGTTAGGCAATTCGGCGTAGGCGACCGGGGATTTTGACACCGCCCGCAGTTCGTCGACGAACTCCTGCGCTTCGCCGACCGGTATCAGGGAATCGTCGCGACCGTGCAAGACGAAGAAGGGTGGCGCGTCGGCCCGCAGCCGCCGGATCGGCGAAGCGTCGAGCTAGACATCGCAGTGGGCGGCGAATTTCCGTTTAACCACGAACTTTTCGAGCAGCCCGACGAACTCGCGACGGCCGTCGCCGTTCGTCGAAAACCAGTCGTAGCGCCCATATATTGGCACGGCGGCAACCACCGAGGTGTCCGACTCTTCGAAGCCCGGTTGAAACTTGGGATCGCCTGCGGTCAGCGCCGCCAACGCGGACAGTTGCCCGCCGGCCGACCCGCCGGTGATTGCGACGAAATTCGGGTCTCCGCCGTAGGCCGCGATGTTCTCCTTCACCCACGCCAGTGCCCGTTTGACGTCGACGATGTGGTCGGGCTACGTGTGTACGGGAGATACCCGGTAGTTCAGTGATACACAGACCCAACCGCGCGAAACCAGATGGCTCATCAAGGGATACGCCTGCGGTCATCGCCACCCGATCACCCACGCGCCACCGGGCACCTGGACCAGCACCGGCGCCTTGCCGTCGCGCGGCTAGGGGCACTCCCCCGCGAGCGGGAGGGACCCCCACCCGCTTGCGGGGGAGTCGCGGCGGCGTCAGATGTCGGCCAGGTTGGAGTGCCAACTGCGAAAAGCCCCACGCGTGAAACATCGGTGCCACTATCACTTTCGGCTCCTCGGCCCGCCACGGCCTGCGATCCAGGATCGCCTTGAGTGTGCCGATCCCACCGCCAGAATGCTTGGCGCCCTTGGGTGTTCCGGTAATGCCGGAAGTCAGCAGGATAAGCCTGCCCTTGCGGCCGGTGCGCTCGGGTCCGGGCAGCGCTGGGCCGCACCGGCGAAGCCCGAGGTGATGCCCATGCCTTCGCGGCGCATGGCCGCGGCGATCCGCAGGTAGCGGTCGGGTCGCATCGGGGCGATCAATCCGGCGCCTCATGCTGCCGATCAGACCGAGCGTCTGGCTGATACGCGTTGCCGTGACTTAGCCCAGAATCGGGAAACGGCGCTTGGCGGCAAGCTCGTTCAGGGCCTGCTGCATCACCGACCGCACGTGCTCGTCGACCTCGGTGGCGTCTGGGTCGTCACCGAACTGCGCGGCAATGTCGATCGGTTCCAGCACCTGCGTCACGATCTTGGTGGGCAGCAGCAGATTGGGTGGTATCGCGGCGCTGAACCCGAACGGAAAGCCGAACGACAGCGGCAGGATGTCGCTGCGCAGCAAGCGCTTCAGCCCCAGCCGCTCAGCCGGCCACGTGCCGCGGGACAAGTAGAGCTGGGTCTCCTGTCCGCCGATGGATACCGCGGGCACAATGGGCACGCCGGCTTCGATTGCCGTGCTGACATATCCCTTGCGGCCGTTGAAGTCGATGACGTTCTCCGAGAGCGTGGGTCGGTACGCGTCGTAGTCGCCGCCGGGAAAGACCACCACGCCGCCGGAACGCAGGGCTACGGCGGCGTTCTCACGGTTGGCCCGGATATAGCCGGTACACCGGAAGAGCGACCCGGTGACGCCCATGAACAGAATGTCGTGGCTCAACGTATGGAGCGGCCGGTCGTAGCCGAACTTCTCGTAGAAATCGACGCTGAAGATCGGGACGTCCATCGGAAACATGCCGCCCGAGTGGTTGCTGCCCACCAGCGCTCCGCCGGGCGGGTAGGAATCCAGGCCATGCACCTCAGACCGGAAGTATGTCTTCAAGACCGGGCGCATCGCACCCATCAAGCGCTGCGTCAGGCCAGGGTCGAATTTGCCGATGTCTCCGATACCTGGGCTATCGCAGTCCGTCACGTTGCTCCCTGGAGGCCGCGTTGCCCCGCGTTGGGTCCGTCGATGGTAGCGGCCGGGGATAGGGCCGCCGTCACCGCGTTTCTCCCGAATTTGTCGCGCGGTTCTCTTGGGCCGGTCCAGCAGCGAAGGTACCCGCGGTGGGCGTTCGGAGGCGGGCACAGTGAGTTTCATCGTCCCTACCTATTGGTGCGGTCGGATTCGGCGCGCTATTGTTACCCCGCCGAACACCAACTGCAGTCGAAAGAGACGAGATGGACGTCACCGGTTTGTCCGACGGGCGTGGTGCACACCTGGGTGCTGCACGCCGGTCGAGTGGCGCTCGTGACCGACGCGCGGGTAGACCCCGCGACAGCACAGTCCGCTCCGAGTCGGCCCATGTGAATCAAGGAAAGCCCATGTCTGCACCGGCCGTGGATCGGCCCGCCGGTGATGACAATTCCTCCGCTTCTTTGGCCGAGACGGCGGATCATCGCCAGGCCGACTACTTTCTACGTCTGCTCACCCGGAACCGCCGTCTCATCGACCAGCGGATCGACGAATATCAGAAGGCGATCGCCCTCTTAGAAGCCAACGGCGACGTCGAAGGCGCCTGCGGCTTTCGGCGGTTGGCATACATCGAAGACCAGGACCGGCAAACTCTCGACGGCCTGATTGAAAACCTGCACCGGCGATTTCCCCGTCGGGCCCCGGGCGAAGTTCCCCCAATGCCACGGAGGCGCAGCTTGTGGTCCAGTAGGACCGCAGGCCAAGGGTGAATCGACCCTTCCCACAGCAGCTTCGGCGCCGAACCATCGACTTGGAGACGTACTTCCACAAGATCGCCACAT
Organism: Mycobacterium sp.; assembly: GCA_035515675.1. Classification (GTDB taxonomy): domain Bacteria; phylum Actinomycetota; class Actinomycetes; order Mycobacteriales; family Mycobacteriaceae; genus Mycobacterium. The sequence goes on along the minus strand of DATJBA010000028.1, from coordinate 4,411 downwards.
CCGCATCGCGATGCCCGATACATTGGATTCGCCAACTGGTTTCACACCTGGAGCGAGGCCACCCATGGGATTCATGTCACCGGAGCTTCCGGACGTCGATTGCGACACTTGGCAGACCCTGCCGCGGGCCACGCGATTGCAAGTCGTGACCCGACATTGGGCGGAACGCGGCTTTGGCACCCCGTACGCGATCTATCTGCTGTACGTGCTGAAGATCGCCGTGTACATCGCCGGCGCTGCGGCGGTCATCTCGCTGACCCCCGGGCTGGGCGGGCTGAGCCACATTGCCGACTGGTGGGCGCAACCGATCGTCTATCAGAAGGTCATCATCTACACCCTGCTGTTCGAGGTCCTGGGCCTTGGCTGCGGATCCGGCCCGCTCACAGGAAGGTTCTGGCCACCGATCGGCGGGTTCTTGTATTGGTTGCGGCCCAACACAATTCGACTGCCTCCTTGGCCGGGCAAGGTTCCATTCACCAGCGGCGATACCCGCACCGTCGTCGACGTCGTCTCCTATGCCATCGTGTTGATCGGCGGGGTGTGGGCGCTGCTGTCACCCGGCTATGGCGGGCCGGTCACCGCCACCGGCGACGTCGGTCTGATCAACCCCGTCCTGGTGGTGCCGACGATCGTCGCCCTGGCGGTGCTGGGTCTGCGCGACAAGACCATCTTCCTCGCCGCCCGCGGTGAACACTATTGGCTGAAACTATTCGTGTTCTTCTTCCCGTTCACCGACCAGATCGCGGCTTTCAAAATCATCATGCTCGGCTTGTGGTGGGGAGCGGCGACCTCCAAGCTCAACCACCATTTCCCGTACGTCGTGTCGGTGATGATGAGCAACAACGCGCTGCTGCGCAGCAGGGTGTTCAACTGGTTCAAGCGAAAGCTCTACCTGGACCATGTCAACGACCTGCGGCCCTCCTGGTTGCCGAAACTCATGGCCCACGTTGGCGGAACCACAGCGGAATTCCTGGTCCCGGGGATTCTGGTCTTCTTTGCCGACGGTCAACCATGGCGGTGGGTCCTCATCGGGTTCATGGTGACCTTCCACCTCAACATCATTTCCAACCTCCCGATAGGAGTCCCGTTGGAGTGGAATGTGTTCTTCATCTTCTCGCTGTTCTACCTCTTCGGGCACTATGGCGCGATCTACGCTACCGACCTTCGGTCACCGCTGCTGCTCGCCGTCCTGATCGTCGCGCTTGCCCTGGTGCCGATCGCGGGGAACCTTTTCCCCGAAAAGATTTCGTTTCTGCCCGCAATGCGCTACTACGCCGGCAACTGGGCCACCAGCATATGGTGCTTCCGCGCGGGCGCCGAAGACAAAATCGAAGCCAACATCGTCAAAAGCTCTGCGCTCTTTGCCAAGCAACTGGCCAAGCTCTATGACCCGACCACCATCGAAATCACGATGGACAAGGTAGTGGCATTTCGCTCCATGCACACCCACGGTCGGGCGCTCAACGGGCTGCTGCCCCGCGCGGTCAACGACGAAGCCGATTACAAGGTGCGTGAGGGCGAGATCATTGCCGGGCCACTGGTCGGCTGGAACTTCGGCGAGGGCCATCTGCACAACGAGCAACTGTTGGCCGCTGTGCAGCGGCGCTGCAACTTCGAGGACGGCGACGTCCGCATGATTATTCTCGAGGGTCAGCCGATCCACGTCCAAAAGCAGTGGTACCGCATTGTCGACGCCAAGTCCGGTTTGATCGAGGCAGGCTATGTCACTGTCCAGGACATGCTGAGCCGCCAGCCGTGGCCGGAGCCTGGCGACGAATTCCCGGTCCACGTGACGACGCAACGCAGCACGCAATGACGACGGCGGTCGTCGTCGGTGCCGGACCAACGGCCTGGCCGCCGCGACCCACCTTGCCCGTCACGGTCTTGACGTGCAGGTGCTGGAGGCTCGCGACACCATCGGAGGGGGAGTGCGCTCGGGTGAGCTGACGGTGCCAGGACTCATCCATGACCACTGCTCGGCGTTTCACCCGTTGGGCGTCGGTTCGCCGTGCTGGAAGGAGATCGACCTCCAACGTTATGGGCTGGTGTGGAAGTGGCCGGAGATCGACTTCGCGCACCCACTCGACGACGGCACCGCCGGCGTGTTGTATCAGTCGATCGTGGCGACCACGGCCCACATGGGACCCGACGCCCCCCAGTGGCGGCGTGCGATCGGGGACCTTGCGGCGGGATTCGATCAGCTGGCCCAAGATTTGCTTCGCCCGGTGTTCAACATTCCGCGTCACCCGATTCACCTCGCTTGCTTAGGGCCGCGCGCGGTGCTACCGGCCACCGTGATGGCCCGCTGGTTTCGCACCGAGCAGGCGCGCGCATTGTTCGGCGGCGCCGCCGCGCACATGTTCACGAGGCTGGACCTGCCGCTCACCGCATCGCTTGGGCTGATGTTCCTGGCCAGCGGTCACCGCTATGGCTGGCCCGTCGCCGAAGGCGGATCCGGGTCGATCATTGACGCCCTGGCCGCTGCGCTGCGTGAGCACGGCGGGGCCATCACCACCGGGGTGACCGTCGCCGGCCGCGGCGAGATCCCCGATGCCGACATCGTCATGCTCGACCTCAGCCCGGCCGCGGCGCTCGAGATCTACGGCGATGTCATGCCCGGCCGAATCAAGCGGTCCTACCGGCGCTACCGCGAGGGGTCGTCGGCGTTCAAGGTCGACTTCGCCATCGAAGGTCACGTTCCGTGGACGAACCCCGACTGCCGACGCGTCGGCAGCGTCCATCTCGGCGGCACGTTCGCCGAGATCACAGACACCGAATGCCAACGCGCACAAGGCAAGATGGCGCAAGGCCCCTTTGTCCTCGTCAGGCAGCAGTACCTCGCCGACCCGTCACGGTCGGCGGGCAATGTCAACCCGATATGGGCGTACGCGCATGTGCCGTTCGGCTACACCGGCGACGCCACCGCCGCCGTCGTCGACCAGATAGAGCGGTTCGTTCCGGGGTTCCGCGACCGCGTCGTCGCGACCGTCAGCACAAGCACCGCCGATCTAGAGGCCTATAACCCCAACTACATCGGCGGCGACATTATCGGCGGCGCCAACGACCGGCTCCAGGTCACCCTTCGCCCGCGGATCGCCGTCAATCCCTATGCGATCGGCGTGCCAGGTGTCTACCTGTGTTCGCAGTCCACGCCGCCAGGGGGCCGGCATCCACGGGTTGTGCGGCTACCACGCCGCCGACTCGGCGCTGGGGTGGCTGCGCAAGCAACGCGGCCGGTGAAGTCACCTACTGGTCGGGGCGAGGCAGCTCCGGCGCCGGGGCGGATAGGCCCGGGATCGCGGCAATCAGCGGGTTGGCGCCCAGATCGCCGATCGGTGCCGACCACCCGGGGTCGCCGCAAACCATGTGTTGCGGCGTGGGGATGTGACTGGGAGCGCCAGCCGCCGCGCCCCCATACCCAGGGTTTGCCGCGAAGTCACCACCTGGGAAGCCCCCGACGCGGCGCTGGGGAGCGCATCGACCAGCGGTTGCGGCAATGCCGCATCGGTGATTCCCCAACCCGCCGCGCCCTGGAAGCCGTGGAGGAGGCCGAGCAAGCCACGCCGCCGCCCGCGGCGGGAGGTCGGGAGAGTTCACCGCGTTCGTCCAGCAGCTCGCCCTCCGGACCAATGGACGGGAGCGGCCGACCAGCTCGGCTGCTGTGCGTCGTATAGCAACCAGCAGCCGTAGCTCGGAGTCGATGATTCGGGTTTGCCAACCGCCCTGGCGATGAGCACAAGATGTTCGGCTTCGCCGCGGTCGACGAGAGCATCGAGTGGGTCCTGGTTCGGTGAGTTTGAACCTACCTAGGACGCCAACCAGGACATGGAGAATCAACTTCCCAAGCTGAAAACGCGGGTTCGATTCCCGTCATCGGCTCCACTCTGATCACCGCCGATGCTGCTCGAAGATGCCCGAGACGCTCCTAGTGGTCGTGAACTCACCCGACAAGGCGCTACGCCGCGGCAGCTTCAACTCCGTGCCCGACCTCATCACCGCGATCGAGGACTACCTCGATGCGTACAACGAGGACCCCAAAGCCCTTCAAATGGACCGCCACCGCCGAATCCATCCTGGAAAAGGTTCCCCCGCGGCGCGGCCGGGCCGCCCTTAACGAAGTAGTTAACCAATGATGGGACACACCACATCAGAAGGGCGGCGGTTCCCCGTCACCGGCGGCATCGCGCGGTCCGAAATAACAAGTCTCCCAATCCTTTTGGCGGGCCAGGCGAGCGTCGCGGTTGTGTCGGCGTTCGGTGGCGATGCGCGCGGCCCGGTTTTGGGCGCGGGTGCGCCGCCGTTTGGGCATCATCGCGGTCCGGTCGGCGCAGTAGTCGGACGGGGGGTCGGCTTCCGGTGCCGGGAAGCCGGCGGTGGAGTAACACAGGCTGGGAAACAGCAGGGCGCTGCC
>DATJBA010000027.1:0-2074 GCA_035515675.1 Mycobacterium sp. | reverse complement strand
AGTTGTCTTCGGGCGGCGGCCACGGCGCCGATGTTGCGGTTGCCGCGGCGATGAGCCACCTGTTCGCGGATGGCGCCGATGCGGCTGGTGTCCGGCAGCATCTTCACCGACTCGACCGCCGCCCACCGCACCAGGCGCGAGCCCTGTTTGGTGATCCGGCCGCGGTGCACCGTGGTGTCGGATTCGTGGTGGGAAGGCGTCAGCCCGGCCCAACAGGTCAATTGGGCCGGGCGCGTGAAGCGGTGCACGTCGCCGATCTCGGCGACAAACACCGCCGCCAACACCGGCCCGATGCCGGGGATCTGCTGGATCGCGGTGTAGCCGGCATCATGGGTCAGCCGATGCTGCATCAGACCGGAAAACAGGTCGATCTTTGCGTCGAACGCTTCGATGAACCGGCGCAGCGAGGCGATCCGCGCCTGATACGGTGCGGGCATTGTGACCTTGTCCAACAGCAGGTTTCCCTCAACACCGAACAGGTCGCTCATCGGCACCCAGATCCCGCCCTTGGCCAGTACGCCATGCACGTGGGCCTTGCAGTGGGATCGCATCGCGACGAGCTTGGCCCGGTGGCGCACCAGCTCGCGCAGTTCCCGGGTCGCCGGCGGTGCGATCCACGCGTGCGGCAGCCGACCCATCCGCAACAGATCCGCCAAATCCGCGGCGTCGCGTTCATCGTTTTTGACCCGCCGATACGAAAACGCCTTCACCCCCAGCGGATGGGCCAGATGCAGACTCGCACCCAGCTCGGCCAGCGCATCAACGGCCCAGTACCAGCCGTAGGCAACACCACCTCCGGGGACTCGCCGGCGCGAGACATCACGGTTGTCGAAGACGCTCATGATGTGCTCCTTTGACTAGTCCTGGCCCCCGGGTGGGCCGCGGTTATCGGTACGAGCGGCAGCGCCCCGCCACTCGCACACTTTTTGAGAAGTTCTTTGGCAAGCCTTTTCGGTCGTAGGGGCCGAGGAAGGAACGGCAGGGTCCGCGACGGCAGCCCTGCTGGTGGGGGCGGTGTCGGTGGTCATGGTGGCCTCCGTGGGTCGGGGTTCGAGTCGACTATCCGGCGTGGTGAGGCCCAGACCATCTGCCGGAACGCGTAAATCCGGGTGGTCAGGGGTCGTAGATACGTGTGCGAGGCGAGGCGATGTGCGCGTTTGCGCTGATGTCTTGCCGTACGAGCTCGCCGATGCTGGCTAACATGAGCCCACATGCGGAGATGCCGCCGCTGAACGGGAGCGAGTGCCGAAAACCCTTGCCGGAGCGGTCAAGCGGGTCCGGTTCCAGTCGTAGATAGGTGGCCCGCAGCCGGTCCCACAGCTCCAACTGTGCCCACGCGGGCTCGTCACGGATCTGCTGATCGTTGGTAAGAAACGGGTTCGGCAGCATCAGCGTCATCATCTGTTCGTTCCGTCCGTTGTACAGGCATACCCCCACGAGGTGGGAAACCCGTCGCTGCCGATGCGGCGATACAGCTCGGCCCGCGCGCATTTTCGGATCTGGCCGAGTTCGGGCCCGCTCGCCCTGTGTTCACCTATGCACAGGTGGAAGTGCCAGCGGCCGAAGTCGACCGTCGCGTACCCGTCGTGCATCGAGATGCGCTTGGGCGGGTTCGGCGCCGCCACTTCCCACGCGGCGCCCGGCACCATGATGCCGAACCAGATCTCATCCCAGTACTCGTCGAAGCACAGGTGGATCAGGTCGAGCAAACTCTGTTCGTCGGCCGGCAGCGGCCAGCGCTGTTCCCGTCCGCCGCCCTCGGTCTCGATGATCGCGGGCGCGGCTGTGGCGGCATCAGTCATGACGCTCCGCCTATGCTCCAGCGGCGAGTTGGTTAAACCCTGCTCGCCGAACTGGAGTCCCCAAATGGCACCTTCCCGGGCTGTTGCGCCCGACACCAACGTTTCTGCACCCCGCCGTCTCGGCGGCGCCAGAGAAGCCGCCGCGATCGCCGGTGTTGACACGTCGACGGTGTACAACTGGCTACGCCAAGGACTGATCAGCGGCGTCCGCGTCGGCCGCGGCCGGATCAAATACGACCTCGACGAGGTCGCCGCGACGATCGTCGAATATC
>DATJBA010000026.1:0-4368 GCA_035515675.1 Mycobacterium sp. | reverse complement strand
ACGTTGATCAGATCCAGGCCGGGGAACATCGCCACGAACATCGCCGGAATGATCGCGAAGTATTTCGCGATGTCGTTGGCGATCGAGAACGTCGTCAGCGCGCCGCGGGTGATCAGCAGCTGCTTGCCGATCTCGACGATCTCGATGAGCTTGGTCGGGTCGGAGTCCAGATCGACCATGTTGCCGGCCTCTTTGGCCGCCGAGGTGCCGGTGTTCATCGCCACCCCGACGTCGGCCTGCGCGAGCGCCGGGGCGTCGTTGGTGCCGTCGCCGGTCATCGCGACCAGCTTGCCGCCCTCCTGCTCACGCTTGATCAGCGCCATCTTGTCCTCGGGGGTGGCCTCGGCCAGGAAGTCGTCGACACCGGCTTCGTCGGCGATCGCCTTGGCGGTCAACGGGTTGTCGCCGGTGATCATCACGGTCCGGATGCCCATCCGGCGCATTTCGTCGAACCGCTCGCGCATGCCCTGCTTGACGACGTCCTTGAGGTGGATGATCCCCACCACCGACGCCGTACCGTCGACGACCTGCCCGACCACTAGCGGGGTGCCACCGCTTGCCGAGATGCCGTCGACGATGGTGCCCAGCTCATGTGGCACGTCACCGCCCTGGGCCCGTACCCATTCGGCCACCGCGCTGGCCGCGCCCTTGCGCAGCTTTTGCCCGTCGCCCAGGTCGACACCCGACATTCTGCTGGCCGCGCTGAACGCCACCCAGTGCGCGTTCGCCAGCTCCCCTGGCGCGCGTTCACGCAGGCCGTGTTCCTGCTTGGCGAGCACCACCACCGAACGGCCTTCGGGTGTTTCATCGGCAAGGCTGGATAGCTGTGCCGCGTCGGCGAGCGCCTGTGGCGTCACGCCCCCAATTGGGATAAACGCCGCTGCCTGCCGGTTGCCGAGCGTGATGGTTCCGGTCTTGTCGAGCAGCAATGTGTTCACATCGCCCGCGGCTTCCACCGCGCGGCCCGACATCGCCAGCACGTTGCGTTGCACCAGCCGGTCCATGCCGGCGATACCGATCGCCGACAAAAGTGCACCGATCGTGGTCGGGATCAGGCACACCAGCAGCGCCACCAACACGATGCCGGTCACGCCGTTGGAATTGAGCGCCGGGGTATCCGCCACGCCGGGGTTGTTGGCCTTGGAGTAGATGGCCAGCGGCTGCAGCGTCGCGACCGCGAATACGAAGATGATCGTCAACGCCGCCAGCAGGATGTTCAGCGCGATCTCGTTGGGGGTCTTTTGCCGGTTGGCGCCCTCGACGAGGGCGATCATCCGGTCGATGAAGCTCTCCCCCGGCTTCTGGGTGATCCGCACGACGATGCGGTCCGACAGCACGGTGGTGCCGCCGGTGACCGCACAGCGGTCCCCGCCGGACTCCCGGATCACCGGGGCGGACTCGCCGGTGATGGCCGACTCGTCCACCGACGCAATGCCTTCGATCACGTCGCCGTCGCCGGGAATCGCCTGCCCGGCCTCGACGACCACGATGTCGCCCTGGCGCAGCAGCGGTGCGGCGACCTCTTCCTCCGTGCCGGGAACCCCCGGTTCCCAGCCCTGCAGGCGCCGGGCCAGTGTCTGCGTCTTGGCCTTGCGCAGCGCGTCGGCCTGGGCCTTGCCACGGCCTTCGGCGACCGCCTCGGCCAGGTTGGCGAAAAGCACGGTCAGCCACAGCCAGAACACGATCAGCCAGGCGAACCATGTCGGCTTGATGATCGCCAGGACGGTGCTCCAGACGGCGCCGATCTCGACGATGAACATCACCGGGTTGCGCCACAGCGTGCGCGGATCGAGCTTGCGGAACGCGTCGGGCGTGGACTTCAGCAGCATCCTGGGATCCAGCAGCCCGCCCTGAACCCGCTTTGTCGGCACGCTCAACCGCTGCTTGACCGGCGCAGCGGAATCGGTTGCGGTGACCGCCATTAGTGAATCCCTTCAGCGAGAGGCCCGAGCGCCAGCATGGGCAGGAATGTCAGGGAGACGAGGATGATCGTGACCGCGGCGACCATTCCAACGAATTGCGGTCGGTGGGTGGGCAGCGTGCCCGCCGACGCCGGTATGGTGCCCTGGCGAGCCAGCGAACCCGCCAGCGCCAGCACCAACACCATCGGCAGGAAACGGCCGAATGCCATCACCAGCCCGAGGGCGGTGTTGTACCAGACCGTGTTGGAACTGATTCCGGCGAACGCCGACCCATTGTTGTTGGTCGCGGAGGTAAACGCGTACAACACCTCCGACAGCCCGTGCGGACCGGTATTGAGCATCGCGGCTCTCTCGCCGGGCAGCGCCATCGCGATCGCGGTGCCGGTCAGCACGACCACCGGCATGACCAGGAAATAGCTTGCGGCCAGCTTGATCTCGCGCGCGTTGATCTTCTTGCCCAGGTACTCCGGGGTGCGCCCGACCATCAGGCCGGCGACGAACACGGTGATCACCGCCAGTATCAGCATGCCGTACAGGCCCGAGCCGGTGCCGCCCGGCGCGACCTCGCCGAGCTGCATGTTGAACATCGCGATCATGCCGCCCAGGCTGGTGTAGGAGTCGTGGAACGAGTCCACCGCACCGGTCGAGGTCAGCGTGGTCGAGTCGGCGAACACCGCCGAGTTGGCGATGCCGAAGCGCTGCTCGACACCCTCCATCGCCGCGCCGATGGAGGTCGGCACCGTGCCGTGATGTTGCAACTGCGACCACAGCATGAACGACACGCTGATCAAATACAGCGTCGCCATGATCGCCGCGATCGCGTAGCCCTGCTTCTTGCTGCCCACCATGCGCCCGAAGGTGCGCGGCAGCGAAAAGCTGATCAGCAGCAACAAGAAGATCTCCAGCCAGTTCGTCCAGCTGGTCGGGTTCTCGAACGGATGCGCCGAGTTGGCGTTGTAGAACCCGCCGCCGTTGGTGCCGAACTCCTTGATGACCTCCTGGCTGGCGACCGGCCCGCCGGTGATCGTCTGCTGCGCACCGCCCAGCGTGGTGACCACCTGGTCGTGGAGATGGAAGTTCTGGATCGCGCCGCCGGCGATCAGCACGATCGCGCCGATCACCGCGACAGGCAACAGGATGCGGATCGTGCCCCTGACCAGGTCCACCCAGAAATTGCCCAGGTGAGCGGTGTGCTTGCGGGCGAAGCCCCGCACCAAGGCGATCGCGACCGCCATGCCCACCGCGGCCGAGACGAAGTTCTGCACCGCCAGCCCGGCCATCTGCACCAGATGCCCCATGGTCGACTCACCCGAATAGTTCTGCCAGTTGGTGTTGGTGATGAAGCTGACCGCGGTGTTCCACGCCAGCGCCGGGGTCATCGGCGTGGCCGGATTGTTCAGGTGCAGCGGCAGCCTGCCCTGCACCAGCTCAAAGACAAACAGGAACAAAACGCTGACCACCGAGAACGCCAGAACGCTGCGCGCGTAGCCGCCCCACGTTTGCTCAGAGCCCGGGTTCGCGCCGATCAGCCGGTAGATCACCCGCTCGGACCGCAAGTGCTTATCCGAGGCGTACACCCGGTACATGTAATCGCCGAACGGCACGTGTGCGGCCACGAGCGCCAGCACAAGCACCGCGAGGAAAATGATCCCCGCCGATGTCGTAGTCACTAGAACCTCTCCGGGAAAAACAGGGCGGCAAAGAGAAACAGCGCAAGCAAGACCGACAGCACCAGGCCCACCACGTTTTCGTAGCTCATAGCCCCTCGACCAACTTCTGCGCCAGGCCCAGCAGGGCGAAAACCGCCACCGTCACCACGATGAACACCAAGACACCCAATGTCGTCCCCATTCGCTAAAAACGATGTAGGTCGCCCGCCCAGTTTGCTCAACGCAGCATCCGCTAGGTCCTCGCCGGGCGACGACGCGCGATGAAGCTAGCCGCCAGCCGCCCTGCGGGACGCGCTCATTGACGCTTTCCTAACGCAGTTGCCGGTATTTTTACGCGCCCTTTATGCAGCACAGGTGTGAGAAGCATGGCCGCGCCACGGCGGCCCTCGCTGAAAAGGTTGGTCACCTGATGGGGTGTCAACTCCGGGAATTTTTCGCGCACAAGGCGGCCGCCCCCGACACGATCGCCGCTGTCGTCACGACGACACGACCGTACGCTTTTGTGCCACGCCGATACCGGTAATGCACGGACAGTACGGCCGACGCCGCGGCGACGGCCGGGGAATCTGCAACGCGGCGTTAGACATCGGCCAGCGCCCGGAGACGGTCGTAGGCCTGCCACCATATGGCCTCATGCTCGACGGCTGAGATCTCGCCGGCCTCCACCAGCAGGTGATGGTGGGTATGGCTGGGGTCCAGCCAAAAGACTTCTCGCCGCTTCGGGTCGGCGGCACCAGGACGGGCGTTGTCCTCGCGGTGTCGAGCCCTCATTTGTT
>DATJBA010000025.1:0-2733 GCA_035515675.1 Mycobacterium sp. | reverse complement strand
ACGACTATCGCACCGAAATGACCCGACGATTCGCCGTCTGGAACGAGGTCACCGGACTGACTGCCGCAGCCTGACCCATACCACCGACACCCAGCCCACCCAGCCCCTGCACGCCCCGATCCCGCTGAGCCCCAGCCAAGTGGCAGCGCCCTCACCGCTCAGGGCCGGCCACCGTGTGCAGCGCTTCAAGCTCTTCCTCGACTACCTGATGGTACCCGTTGGCCCAGTGCTTTATTAGCGCGGATGGGTCGTCCGGCTCGTGCCAGTCTGGCACCGGTTCGCCAAGCCCGTCGATCGTCATTGCCAACGCCTCCAATTCGTCGGCCGCCGCGAGCAGGTGATACGCAACCTCACGTACGCCGGCGGCGTCAGTTCGACACTATACCTACCCGATGGCTGCGCGTAGACATGCCGGTTCGCCGTGCTGCCATCGGGGTGTTGGAAGCCGGCAATGCCGATGTGGACAACGCCATATCAAAGGGCGCACTGCAAGCCGGTGCTACCACACAGGAGATCATGGATGTCCTCAAGCTCTGCGTTGCCCAAGGCGTGCAGGCCGCCAACCTCGGCGTCGCGATCCTGGCCGAGGAGCTGAACGGCGCGATGTCCTAGAACCTGGCCTCGACGCTTCCGCTGCCATCACCTTGACGGCGGTCGGGAACTCGAAGTTGCGCACAATCGTGATTGTCGCCGCGATGTCAGTCGTTGGGGTCGTCATCTTTCTGGGCACCTGGGTGTGGGTCGGCATCACCAACAACCAATACGGCCAGCTGGATCGGCAGCTGGACTCAGTGAGCGCTCTCGGCGATGTCAGCAGGTTGGGCAGAGCGCCCAATGCCGATGCCGATCAACCGCTGCCTGACGGAATGGTCCGCACCGTGCGAATCAGCGGAGACACATTATCCAAGCCTCGTGACATCACGATGCCGGACTTACCCAACGGGTACACCACGGCCACTGTGCATGGCGTCCAGTACCGGGTCCACACCTTCGCCGCCGGCCGGGCATCAATCGCCATCGGCGCCCCAATCACCGAAGCCCGACAGGCGATCAGACAATTGCACCTGAGGGTGCTATTGATCTGCGGCGGCTTCATCGTCGGCACCTTCATCGTCGGCTCGCTGATGTGGTCGGTCATGATCAATCCATTTCGGCTCCTGGCACAGCACGCACGCGCCATCAACGCCCAGTCCAACCCCGAAGAGGTCCAGGTTCACGGAGTCTGGGAGGCCGTCGAAATCGCCGAAGCGGTCGAAGGAATGCTCGCCCGGATCGGGACCGAGCAGCAACGCACCAAAGCCGCGCTGGAATCCGCCCGCGACTTCGCCGCGGTCGCCTCCCACGAGCTGCGCACCCCGCTCACCGCGATGCGCACCAACCGGAAGTGCTACACACCCGACTTGGACGCCGACCAGCGCAAAGAGCTAACCGAAGACACCATCCGCACGCAGAGCCGTATCGAGGCCACCCTCACCGCCCTGGAACGGCTCGCGCAGGGCGAACTGAGTACGGTCGACGACCACGTGCCGCTCGACATCACCGAACTCCTCGACCGCGCCGCCCACGACTCCATCCGGATCTACCCAGACCTGGACGTGACGTTGCTGCCGTCCCCCACCGTATTGATGCTGGGCTTGCCAACCGGGCTACGTCTGGTGATCGACAACGCCATCACCAACGCCGTCAAACACGGCCAGGCCACCCAAGTGCAGCTCTCAGCAATCTCGTCCCGCGACGGCGTCGACATCGTCATCGACGACAATGGAACCGGGATACCCGAAGGCGAGCGCACCGCCATGTTCGAACGCTTCACCCGTGGCTCCAAGGCATCACATTCCGGCTCCGGTCTCGGACTTGCCCTCGTAGCGCAACAAGCCGACCTACACGGTGGCACAGCATATTTGATATTTGGCAGAAAGCCCACTCGGCGGCACACGCCTCCTACTGCGCCTGCCCGCCCCGAAAATCACTCACACGGAATCCCGCTGACGGGCAGCTAAGGCCCGAACAAACGCCCTGTCGCCCGCGCTATGCGGGGCTTCGGCAGCGGGCTAGGGGAATATGCACGAATCGAATATGGAGGGTTACCGGTAAACCGCTCCATATTGCCGGTTATGTTGTGTAACAATGTATTTCAGTATCGAGCACCACGCCGATAATCCACCGAGGTTCGTGTGTGTTGTCCACTCCCCCGGCGTTTTCGAGGCACCCGACCTCAGCATATAAATGTGCAGCAATGATCCATCAGATGAGTCAATCCGGTGCTACGGAGAGTCGACGTTCCGGAACGGACTTTCACCGCGGCCGGCGAGCGGCGGCCGCTCCCCCGCCGGGGGACTCTTTCGCGGTCAACAACACTTGTTCGGGTCTGGTCCTGATCAGTAACGAGCTGCGGGACGACTCTGACCCCGCCGTGGCTGACCTCGCCGGGGCTGGTCTATCGAACCAGGTCGCCCAGTCGGTTGACGCAACGTTGCACAGCGCGCCGAAAGTTCTGCGCGCCTACGTTGTTCTCGTCGCCCGGCCGCCCGTGCTGAGGCAACCCAGACCCCGCATGCAGATCGCCCGGCTAAAGCTAAAGCCGAAGAGCTCATATCCGTCGTCTTTCGGACGCCAGCTTGCGGGACCCCAAAAGGCGGGTATTGCGTGTATCGCTTATTTGTTGGTTCGTGGACGGCGTGTGGGTTTTGGCGGCATCCTGAACACCTGTCCGTCGTTGTAGCGGCGTTCCAG
>DATJBA010000024.1:0-4851 GCA_035515675.1 Mycobacterium sp. | reverse complement strand
ACTTGGCTGGGGCTCAGCGGGATCGGGGCGTGCAGGGGCTGGGTGGGCTGGGTGTCGGTGGTATGGGTCAGGCTGCGGCAGTCAGTCCGGTGACCTCGTTCCAGACGGCGAATCGTCGGGTCATTTCGGTGCGATAGTCGTCAGCGGTGAGGCGATGGCGGCGGGGCCGCAAGTGAGGCGAGATCATGCTGAACACCGCCAAGAACCGTTGGGCTGCGCTGGGTGTGCGGAAGCGTTTCATGGCGCGTTCGCGTTGCCGAGTCGCCTGGTGCGAGTTCTCCGCCCGGTTGAGTTCTCAATCGGCGGCGGTGGCTGGAATCTGCAGCACCTCACCGCGCGGAGTGCCGGCGATCAGCGGCGTATGTGATCCCCGCGCCCGGGCTAGCAGGTGTCACGGAAAACGGTGACGGCCTTGCTGCGCCACCACGCCGTTGTGGCCACCAGGGCTGGGCGGTGCGGGTTTACCGTTCGTCAGCCGGATCGTGCATATTCCCGCGGCGCTAACGGCGCGCACTGCGCTGGCACCAGAGAAGTTCGGCGGCGACTTCGCGGCCGCGAACTCGCTGCCCAGGACTCATCGCACCATGATCGAGGGCCTACCAGTTGATTCATCTGATGAACATACAGCCCTCTACTTGACATAATGTCGCTTATCGGTACATGGCGGCTGTTAATCGCCACCACCGATGCCCTGGCCGCTCACGCCAGGGATTGTCCGGGAAATGTTGAGAGCAATCCGGGAAAACATGAGAGCTCTCCGATTCCGGCCGATTTTCCGGAACCATCTGACAATGCCGTTGGCCAGCTGGTGACCAGCGCGCGATATCCGATCGGTCCGATGCCGGCCCTTTGTCCGCCCGATTCCGCGAATATGTGACAAGCGGCGGTTCCGCCGGCGAATCTGCCCAAGCGTGCTGAGTTTTCTGGCGGGAGTTCTGCTAGCGGCGATCATGCATCGAGTGAAGAAGCGTCAGGCGGATCTACAGCACACCTAGGCCGCCAGTGCGTTCGGCGGGTCGGCAGATCTCCGTGCGACTGTCGCTTCCGAAACTGTTCGGCGACGGAGACATTAGTCCATTCGGTGTTCTCCGCCACTCGGACGACAACCCGAACTGGCCGTAGTCTGCCGGTGGTCGCAGTCTGTGGGTGGACGTAGGCAGCGAACGCTCCACGCAATCATGTTCTTCTAGTCACCTAGGGCGATGTCGGTCGAACGGCTGTGAGCGCCGCCCCCGCGGCGAAGTCTTGGCGGTAGGCGGAACCAACAGTGAGCCCGCGTCTGAGGAGCTGCTCGGGGCGAGCGTGGGTCACAAGGTTTGCAGATAGCTATTGTTGGCGCGCAGCATGATTGCGTCCAACCCCACCACCTGCCAGAACCGTCACAGTGACGTATTGAATCTATCCATCGGATCGCCGTGGCGCAACAACGATCCGCTGACTGCGGTGCGCCCAGACGGTGGTTGGTCACCGGCACGCAGGCCGGTGCAGTAAGGGTGCTAGCGACCGCCCACCACGACGCATCGCAGTGAGCGCACCCGGCCGTGCTTCTCAGGTCAGGCCGTGATCTGAAGCCGTCCAGTCTTATGGCAACCGCAGGCGGGCTACCAAGGCAGGCGGAATCTTCTGGTAGGCCATGTCGAAGACCTTCGCCTCGTTGGCGTTCGCACCAAACGTAGGTTCTTCCAAAGCGTCAAGCACGAGTCCTGCCGCAAAGAATGTTCCAAGAAGCATCGACAACGGACGGTGGAAATAGTATTGCGGAGCCGGCTGGTTGACCACCGCAAGCCCCCTGGTCGTCATCGGTTCGGCGTATCGGCAAACCCGCACAAAATACTCCTTGACCAGTTCGCTACCGATGTCATGCCGTTCGACGCCGTGTTTGGTCAGGCCGGAGTTGAAACACGGATGGCAAAGTGAGAATACGAATCGCCCGCCTGCCGTCAGCAATTTCGTTGTGGCAGAAGCAAGGGCGAAGCCCCGGTTAGTGTCTTGACCCGCAACAACTAGCCCTCCGCGAGCGCAGGATGCTCCGAGGTCCACCGCGGCGTTTCTGGCATGCGAGTGCCCCAGGGGATGCCCGTCGTGCGTGCAGTCCCCCAAGTGCGGCAACGCCAACGACCCGTTGGACAAGGCGGGGGCTGTGCTGGTGCTTCGACTAGCGAAGTTGCTTTAAGGAGCCACGCTGGTAATTAAGAGTGCGTCCGTGGTGGGCGGGCCTGCTAGGGGCTGCGTGAATCGAGTTGCCCGCAGACTACCAGCCTTGGGTCGGTCGAGACGTGGCAGCGGACCGGATGAGCGGCCCTGTCGGTGCGCGCATGTTCGTCAGCCGTTTTGGATCGGTGTTGGAGAGTTTCCGGCCATGGCGGTTGATTGGCGTCTTTCTCCTCTGCAGCTTGCGGTCGGTGTCGGGCACAATCGAAAGTATGGCAACTGAGCTAAGTGGACCTGACCGGGACGACCACGATCACGGTTTGCAGACAGAGCTCGATTCGCCGGAAATCACCCTGGCCGAAGACGAGGCGCAATTCGATCAGCGGGAAGTGAACCTGGCCGAAGGCGAGGCACAGCTTACGCAGCGAGAGGAACTGTTCCTACAACGAGAGCAAGCTGTAGCGCGGCGAGAGCTCGCCGCCGACCAACGCGAGCAGCTGGCCGACGAACGCGAGGTCGCGGCCGACGAACGTGAGGAGATCGCCGATCAACGCGAACGCGCCGCCTACGAGCGTGAGAAGCTGGCCGATCGGCGTGAGCGCGGGACTGATGAACGCCAAGCACGGCTCGACGCGCTGGAGCGGAACTTGGACGAACGGGCCCGCAATGCGGGTCCGGCGGTCGCAACGATCGAGGAGCGGGTGCGGGAAGCCATCCGGCGAGGGCATGCCCTGCTGGCCGCCAGCGCGGCAAGCCTGGATCGCAGCGAGGCCGCGCTGGATCGCGCCACTAACAGTAGCCATCGCCAACAACAAAAGGTCCAGCGGGAAATGGTCGCTAGCGAGCGGCAGCTCAACCAGGCGATGGCGCCTCCCACCGACAACCCGGGCTCCACGACCACGACCGGGCAGTTGGATGCACTGCAGCAGAAATTGGCCGACTCAGCGCGAATGCTGGCCGCTTCCGAGGACGAGTTGGTTCGTGTGCATGAGGACATCGCCGCTCACCGGCCCGACAAAGCCGTCGAGTCCCGACAGGTTGCCGAGCAGGCGCGTGCGGCAGCGCAACGTGCCCGCGAAATCGCCGGCAACTACTCACCACCCTGATGATCACAAGCTGCTCCGCGCCACCATCGGCAAACCGCTCGCACACATAGCACGCAGATATGAAGCTCGGGCGCGCCGCTCGACGATCGTGAGCTGTCGTGGGGAGACCTCGCACTCGATGCGGACTTGGTTGCGGGTGTGCTCGGGCACCCGCACGGCGTACCACCGCTGCACTCGTGCGACGTCCAGCTCCGGCAGGGTCATTGGATCACCGGCCGTCAGGAATCCGGGCTGCGGTGTTGAGCGCGTCCAATGCGGCGTCGAGCCGCCGTTGGCGGCGCCGGTTGGTCTCGTGGTTGGCCTCGGCCGCCACGAACCCGATCAACTCGTCCACATCGTCGTCGGTAGCGGCGAGGATAGCGCCGTTGTTGTGGGCGCGGATTCGGAACACCAGTCGTTCGCAGTCGGTGTCCAGCAACCGCAGCTCGCGCAGCGCCGCGGCCACTTCGTCAGGGATGGCGATTTCGTTGACGGGGCCCGCGGGGGTGAACCGTCGGCGGCACAGATCGAAAGGCGAGCGTGCTTGAGGCGGGCAGACGCCGTCGGATTGACTTTCGGCCGTCTCCATGGGTGACCTTCTGCTCTGCCAGCGACGTGACAGTCCGCGAATGATCAAGCGCTATAAACCAGGATCACTCAACTGACGGGAGATGACATGACGACAACGCCACGATCCTTCCTGGCATCCCGCAGAGACGACGCTTCCCGGCTGGTGCAGCGGGCGAAGAAATTCTCGGTGCGCCTCCCGGTGGCAGGTCGGGTGCCGGTGCCTCCGCCCGACCAGCTCGCCCTCTATGCGGCGCTCGGCGTTTTGGCGGCTGTGAACGTGATCAACTGGCCGGTGGCGCTGGCAATCGGTGCGGGCACAGCCGTTGTGGCCCGACGGGTGAATGCCCGGCCCACCACCCAACCAGGAGAGGCCACCCCGCACGTCACCGAGAACCAAGCCGCGCCAGCGCCGGAACTGGCTCGTGCCGAGGCTGATGAGCTGGCCGCGAGGAGCTGAGCAGACATGATTACGGCCCAATCTCCGGCCCTGTTCCAGCATCTCTGGAAAGCCAAGCTGTCCCATCGATGGGCGGAAGTTCTGGCAGGTCATGCGGACCAATCGGCTCTGCCAACCGATTGTGGGTATACCGCGGCAATGTCGGATCGGGCCGAAAATTCACGCCATGTCGATGAGCCCGCCGTGTTCCGTGGACTCCCTGCGCTACCCGGCCGCTGGCGAGAAGCGGCGGCGGCCTTGGCTGCGTTGCCGGGAATGATCGCGGCGCGGGTAGTTCGCGGGCGTGGCTGGCCGTTTGTTTGACCAGCCCTAGTAGCGGTCTTAGGCCGGCCCAGCGTCTGCATCAATTAGGGGGTTCCGGTAGCTTTCGCGCGAAAAACAACCGATATGGCCCGAAGCCCATGAGGCCCTGCTCGCGCGGGATTCGCCAGTTCGGGCTGCGGGCCGGTGTGGTTGGTGTTTGGCTTGGCTGCTGGTGAGGTTGGTCGGCCTGCCGGAGGTTGGGTTTGTGACGACGCGGGTTTTCGCGGATGAGGAGTTGGTGCGTCTGCGGGAGTTTCCGGAGATCAGCGTCGCGTTCCACATGAT
>DATJBA010000023.1:0-4574 GCA_035515675.1 Mycobacterium sp. | reverse complement strand
CTCTATCGTGTCACCGCTGGTGAGACAAACGTAGATCCATATCGCCGCTGCGATCCGGCCAACGGGTTGCGCGCCCCGCCGTGCCTCGGGGCGTGGGCGTCTGGGCCGGATTCCGCCGATGTGCGAGGTGGGAGCGGGTCTGTTGTGTCACTCTGCGTTGGTGTCCGCTGATCCGGCGGCCGCTGCCTCTTCGGGGTGGTGACGTTTTTGTTCACCGATGTCGAGGGTTCGACCCGTCGGTGGGAGACCGACGCGGATGCGATGCGGGTGGCGCTGGCCGCACACGACGAGGTGTTGTGCAAGGTGATCGAGGCGCAGGGGGGCTGGTTGTTCAAGCACACCGGCGACGGCGTGTGTGCCGCGTTCGGCTCCCCGAGTCGGCCGTCGATGCGGCGGTGGCCGCGCAACGGGCGCTAACCGAAGTAGTCCCCTGCGGCCAACCCTCGGAGCGTCGGGCTTGCAACCAAAACTGTTCCCCTATGCTTTGGCCTCACTACAGAGCGGGGTAAAAGTGGCCCAAAACAGCTATGCCAACGATCAACAAAATCGGAGTTGCGAAGACAGCTACGGTTAACGCCAAAATCAACACGGATCCAATGGCGATGAGCCAGTCCTCGGGCGTCCAGGTGGCGACATAGCTGATAAACGCGCCCGCATCCGTGATCGAGGACTTCAACAACGAGGCGAGGGCGGCCTCGATGCTGGCATACGAGAACGCACCGGCAGTCAAGTGCTGCACAAACTGGGCGTTAAACTGCGCCGCCTGCCTGGCCAGCGCTTGATAGTTCGCGGCGTGCTGGGAGAACAGCTGTGCGATGCCCGTCGAGACCTCATCGGTGGCTGCGGGTATCACCGAAGTCGTTCGGGCCGCCGCCACCATGTGGGCCGCGTTGACGTTCGAGCCGATGGTTCCCAAATCCGTTGCCGCCGCCGTCATCATCTCCGGGGCCGCGATCACATACGCCATGTCTGTCCTCCCACCCGGTCGTTACAGAAACCAGCGGGGCTAGGCAAAAGTATCGCGCGAACTTGTCAGGTCTGTCGCGAGTAGTCACCTGCTCCATCAGTACTCCATTAGTGGGTTTTTCTCCCGGCGCCGCCGGGAGCAGGCCGCCCCCGTGGAGAGCAGGGGCGGCCCGGTCCGCTAGTCAGACGCGGACTGTTGCCGACCGCCGTCCGCCGAAGGACAGCGCTAACGCCTCGCGCGTAGGGGATTAACCTTTCAGCAGGTAGCTTGTTCCGCGTCGTCGAATGCGCTCGATCCCGTTGGTGATCAGGGAACTGTCCGGGTGACGCACCCGTTCCATCCCTGGTTCGGGCGGGTGTTCGTATTCTTGGCGGTGCGGCAGACGTGGTCACAGGATCGGGTCTTCTTCCTCGACTCGCAGGGCAGGCAGTTCTCGCTGCCAGCGGGGTGGACCGACGCGGTCGATGTGGACCCGTTCGTTGCGATGGCGGCGGGCAGGTGCCCGTTCCGGTTTACCGATCTGGTCGAGTTGCGCGGGTTGATTGGCGGCCTCACTGATGTGTAAAGGAGATTATGCCGGGAGTGTTAGGCGCATTACGCCGCTTGCCTTCGGTGACCTCCGCATGCGGCAGCGAGAGTTCCATGAAATAGATGTGTATTGCTGCAGTTTATGTGTCGAGTGTGGCGTGTCGTTGCTGGCGATGACGCAGACCGCCCGGCATAATTAGGCTTACATACGGTCGGGAGGTGGCGATGGCGCGGAAGAGAGAGCCGGATCCGAAGGTGGCAGCGTTGGCTGAGACGCGGACGCTGAACCCCCGCCCGGAGGCGGTGCGTGACGAGCAGTTCGCGGCGTCGGAGTTTTTCGATGCCCGCGATTTGGTGCAGGTCAAATACGAGATGGTGCGGCGGGTGCGGGTGGACGGGGCAGCGGTGGCTGGGGCGGCGGCGGCGTTTGGCTTCTCCCGGCCGTCGTTCTACGAGGCGGCCGCGGCGGTGGATCGCGACGGGCTGGGCGGGCTGGTACCGGCCAAGCCGGGCCCACGGCGTGCGCACAAGCTCACTGATGAGGTCGTCGCCTACGCCCAAGGCCTGCGTGAGCAGGATCCCAGTATCGGGTCGGCTGATTTGGCGGCCGCGATCGTCGGGAAGTTCGCAATCAGGGTGCACCCGCGATCGGTGGAGCGGGCCTTGGCCCGAGTTGAGAGTCCCAAAAGTAAAGGCGTGCAATGACAGCGATGATACGACCGGTGATGGATCCGACGTGGTGGACGGGTATGAGCGGCTGCGGGCTCGGGCGCTTGGCGGCGATGCCGACGGGTGGCGGCTGGGGCTGGGGGTGCTGCAGCAGCGCGGGGTCGCGGCCTGGCTGCGGGTGCGCAAGGCGGCGACCGCTGCAAGCGTCCCGCCGCCGGCGCGCTCGGCCCCACCCAGTTGTGGCGGCGTGGACGCCGAGCTGGTCGGATTGCTCGCGTCGATGGCGTTGGCTGTTGCAGCGCGGGGGTGAGCGGGCATGAGTGAGCAGGCCGCGGTGAAGGTGAGCGGCGCGCACCTGGCTCGTAGGGCCTACCTGTATGTGCGTCAGTCCACGCTGCGGCAGGTGTTGACCAACACCGAATCCGCCACCCGCCAATACGCGTTGCGGCAGAAGGCGATTGCACTGGGTTGGCCCGCCGAGCAGATCGTCACCATCGACACCGACCAGGGCCAGTCCGGCGCCAGCGCCGCCGACCGGGAAGGGTTTCAGCATCTGGTCGCCGAGGTCAGCATGGGCCGCGCGGGGATCGTGCTCGGGCTGGAGGTCTCTCGGCTGGCCCGCAACAACGCCGACTGGCACCGGCTGTTGGAGATCTGCGCCATGTCGGCCACGCTGATCTGCGACGAGGATGGCCTGTATGACCCGACCGACTTCAACGACCGGCTGCTGCTCGGGCTCAAGGGCACCATGAGTGAGGCCGAACTGCACTTTATCCGGGCCCGCCTCATCGGCGGCCAGTTGTCGAAGGCCCGCCGCGGCGAACTACAGATGGGCCTGCCCGTCGGGCTGGTCTACGACCCGGCCGGCAAGGTGGTGCTCGACCCCGATGCCGGTGTGCAACAAGCCATCCGTCACGTGTTCACCCTGTTCGCCCGCACCGGCTCGGCGCGCACGATCGTGCAGCAGTTCAACGCCGATAAGCTGCTGTTCCCGGTGCGGGTGCGTACCGGAGCCCACAAGGGTGAGCTGGCCTGGATGCCGCTGCAGCACTGGCGGGTGCTGCGCACCCTGCATAACCCGCGTTACGCCGGCGCGTTCGCCTACGGCCGCCGCCGCGAACGCATCGCGGCCAACGGCAAGAAAACCCTGCAGACCCTGCCCCGCGAGCAGTGGATCGCACTGATCCCTGATGCCCACCCCGGCTACATCAGCTGGGACACCTACGAGGCCAACCAGAAGCTGCTGCTGGGCAACGCCACCGCGCACGGCGAGGACCGCGCCGCTGGCCCCGCCCGCGAGGGCACCGCGCTGCTGCAGGGCCTGGCCATCTGCGGGCGCTGCGGACGGCGGATGACGGTGCGCTACCACACCCGCCGCGGCGTCGAGGTCCCCGACTATCAATGCATGAGCCGCTGCATCCAAGACGGTGCACGCCGCTGCCAGAATGTGCCCGGCGGCACCGTCGACGCCGCCGTGGGCACCCTGCTGCTCGATACCCTTACCCCGCATGCGCTCGAGGTCGCCCTGACCGTGCAGGCAGAACTCGACACCCGCGCCGCCGAGGCCGACGCGCTGCGCCGCCAAGCCGTCGAACGCGCCCGCCACCGCGCCGATCTGGCCCGGCGCCGCTACCTCGCGGTCGACCCGGACAACCGGCTGGTCGCCGATAGCCTCGAAGCCGACTGGAACGAGGCGCTACGTGCCCTGCACACCGCGCGCGAGGACTACGACCGCGCTAGCGCCGCCGCCGCGGCCACCCTCACTGACGAGCTGAAGGACAGAATACGTTCCCTGACAACAGATTTCCCTGCCCTCTGGTCCAACCCCAACACCGCCCAGCGGGACCGCAAACGCATGGTCCGCCTGCTTGTCGATGACGTCACCCTGCACAAGACCGACCGCATACACCTGCACGTGCGTTTCCGCGGCGGGCAGACCACCAGCCTGGCCGTCGCGATCCCACCCAAGGCATGGCAGCTCCGTCAAACCCACCCCGACACCCTTGCTGCACTCGACCGGCTCCTCGACACTCACACCGACGCCCAGACCGCCGCCGCGCTCAACGCCGCCGGTCACCGCTCCGGCGAGGGCAAACCGTTCACCGCCCGCATCGTGCTCGACGTGCGCGACAGCAACAACCTGCCCAGCCACGCCGAGCGGCTTCGTACCAAAGGCCTGCTCACCAAAACTGAGCTTGCCGCACGGCTGCATGTGCACGAAACCACCATCAAGAACTGGACCAAGGCCGGAATCCTCAACTCCCACAAGGCGAACGACAAGAATGAACGCCTCTACGAACCGCCCGCCCCCGGCGACCACCGCCTCACCGCACGCCAAGGCAGCCCACTCAGAAAACGAGTTCACACCCCACCCGCCCCAGAAGGTGCACTATGAAGCCAAGCCCTTGTC
>DATJBA010000022.1:0-2672 GCA_035515675.1 Mycobacterium sp. | reverse complement strand
TTCGGCCGGTGTCGTGGCCTGATAACCCGTGCCGCCGAATGCCTCGATCAGTCGGTCGTGGCGGGCGCTGAGTATTAGCGTCGTCGGCGATGGATCCGTGGAAGCGGGGTTGACGCCGTCGCCCTTGTAGACGCCGCCGTTATTGAAGACAACGACCACGATCGGCAGGCGGTAGCGACAGATCGTCTCGAGCTCCATGCCGGAAAACCCGAACGCGCTGTCGCCTTCGATGGCGACGACCGGAGCGCCGGTCTCGACGGCCGCGCCGATCGCGTAGCCCATGCCGATGCCCATGATTCCCCAGGTGCCGCTGTCGAGCCGATGGCGGGGCACCCGCATGTCGATCACATTGCGGGCGAAGTCGAGTGTGTTGGCTCCTTCATTGACGATGTAGGCCTGCGGGTATCCCCGAATCACGTCGCGTATTGCGCGCAGTGCCCCGTAGAACTGCATCGGATGTGAATCTGTCGACAGCCGTTGCGACATCTTGGCTACGTTCTGCGCCGAGTAGGCGCTGAGCTTGTCGCGCCACCGTGTTGGGGCCATGATTTGGCCGCGGTTCTGCTCGATCAGTGCGTCCATGACCGAGCCGATGTCTCCGACAATTGGGGCGGCGATGGGCTGGTTGCTGTCGAACTCGGTCGCCTCGATGTCCACCTGGATGAACTTCGCGTCGGGATTCCACTGGGGCGCTTCCCCATGGCCGAGCAGCCAATTCAGCCGGGCGCCGACAAGCATGACGACATCGGCTTCGCGCAATGCCAGCGACCGGGCAGCGGCCGCCGACTGCGGATGGTCGTCGGGCAGTAAGCCTTTGGCCATCGACATCGGCAGGAACGGCAGCCGGGTGCTTTTGATGAATGTCTGAATTTGTTTGTCCGCCTGGGCGTATGCGGCCCCCTTGCCCAACACCACCAGAGGCCGCTGAGCACGTGCCAGCAGCGTGATGGCGCGGTTCACCGCTTCCGGGGCGGGCAGTTGGCGCGGCGCCGGGTCGACCACTCGCCACAGCGACTTCGTGCCTTTGTCGGCGTCGATGACCTGGCCGAGCACCGCGGCCGGGATGTCCAGATAAACGCCGCCGGGCCGGCCGCACACCGCAGTGCGGATCGCCCTGGCGATGCCGCGGCCGATGTCTTCGGCACGATCCACCCGATATGCGGCCTTTGCGAAACGTTCAGCCGCCGTCATCTGGTCGAGCTCCTCGTAGTCACCGCGCTTGAGGTCGACGATGTGGCGCTCACTTGATCCCGAAATCTGCACCACCGGAAAGCAATTCGTGGTGGCATTCGCCAGCGCGACCAGGCCGTTGAGGAATCCCGGGCCCGATACCGTCAAACAGACTCCCGGCTTCTTGGTGAGGAAGCCGGCTGCCGCAGCCGCGTGCACCGCATCGCTTTCATGACGAAAGCCGATATAGCGGATCCCGGATGCCTGTGCGATCCGAGCGAGGTCGGTGATCGGGATGCCGACCAATCCGTAGATGGTGCGAACGTCGTTGAGCTTCAGCGCATCAACGATCAGGCGATAACCATCGGTCAGCTCGCGTCGAGTGCCGGCACCATTGACGGTGGTGTCAGAGTGTATGGCCGTCATAATGCTTGATCTCCCAGTACGGCTTGGTGTTTGTGTTCTTTGCTTTCAGGCTCCGCCATATAGACGGTCGTGTCCAAGACTGATCGCTGAACATGCGATAACCGGGGCTTATCAACGCCAGCTGGTGTACTGGTCAGGGGTTGAAGAATTCGTTGATCCCCAGGCCCTTTGCTGCAATGACGGAGTACTTCGATCACTTTGACGCCGCGGGCACCGACGTATCGGGGCATAACCGCGCGGACCGGGTCACCGTGGACGCGCAAAAGCAGTTCGGAGTTCATCGGCAAGCCAGCAGCACTTCCGGCGACCCGGTCGGCGTGACGCGGGGACGCCTGGCTGGGGTTGGCCAGGCCGGCTAGGCCCGTTTTCCGCACTGATCGAGCGTAGGGGCTGATTTTCGGGCGGGCTTCGGTGCGCGGTTGTGTGGGGTAATCCATTGCGGGAGTCGAGTATTGGATTCTGATGGGCATGGTTGGTTTGCGCAGGTCGCAGCGCTGCCGCTCGCAACATGAAGCCCTGCAGGTCGATCTTGACTGACCGAGTCAGTTGCGAGGTCATGCCGGTGAGCACGCAGGTCCCGCCCTTGCAAGTGAGCTTCAGCCCATCACGGACGTCGTCGGCGGTGATCAGGGAAGGGGAGACCACGACGGCGTCGACCATGACCCCGTAGGTCAGGTCGCGCACCAGGTCGAACGCCTCGGCGACGGTAGCGGCGCTGTGGGTCGCGCCGAACTGCAATGCCGATTTCTGTTTGAAGTCCACCGGGTCAACGGCGACAATCTGTGCGGCGCCGTTGACCCGGGCGCTTTGGATCGCGCCTTTACCAATTCCACCCGCGCCGATAACGACGACGGTGTCGCCGCCACCCACCCCGGCTCGATTCGCGGCCGAACTGTAGCCGGTTGGAATGGCGCACGACAGCAGCGCGATCGGTGCCAGCGGTAGGTGCGGCTCGATGCCGGATCCCTCGTGGCCGCCGATCGTCGGGAACATGGTTGGTAGCCCGAGCGAGCGCATCACCTCGTTGGGCGCCGACATGTCGCCTTTGAGGATGTGATCGTCGGAGTGGCATAAGC
>DATJBA010000021.1:0-5734 GCA_035515675.1 Mycobacterium sp. | reverse complement strand
ATGATCTTCGACTCGCAGACCGGTCGGCCTCGGGTGGTGCACGCGCTGATCTTCACCGCCGTGTATTCGCGGCACATGTTCGTGTGGTTGACGTTTTCCCAAACCCTGGAAGCCATCATCGCCGGGTGCGAGGCGGCTTGGGGGTTCTTCGGCGGTTATGCGGGTGTCGATACCGCAGTTTGTGCCCAAGCGGCGTGAGAATGGGCGCAACCCGCAACGGGGAGCGCCGATGTTGTGGACACCGTGCCTGGTGCGTTCAGCGGGCCCAGACGGTGAGGTCGGGGCCCGCCTGGGTGATCCGCTGGTCGACGACTATCTGAGGTTCGTCGCGGCGCGGTCGCGGCCGAACACCGTGTTGGCGACGGCCTACGACCTGAAGGTGTTCTTCTCGGTCGTCGGCAAGGAGCCGGCGCGGGTGACAACGACCGACGTGATGGGGTTCCTCGCTGCGCAGCGGGCGCCTAGGCAGGGCCCGCGGGTGGTCCGGCTCGAAGACGGCGAGTCCGGACTGTCGGCGCGTACGCTGAAACGGCGATTGGCAAGTGTGTCGGGCCTTTTCGCGTATCTCTTGGTGCGCGACGACGTCGATGTTCGGCGCAACCCGGTGCCGCGTGGAGTGGGCACGCGGCGCCCGCAGTCTTCGGGTGCGCGTGGGGTGCCGTTGATCCGCACGCCGCGGACGCTGCCGAAGGTGCTCTCACCAGTTGAGGTGGACGCGCTGTTCACGGCGCTGCGCACCCACCGGGATCGTGCCATCGTGCTGGCGATGCTGTTGGGTGGTCTGCGTCGCTGCGAGGTGCTCGGGTTGCGTATGTCGGACGTGCACGCCGGGGAGCGACGGCTGTTCATCGCCGAGGGCAAGGGTGGCCATCAGCGGATCGTTCCAGTTGCGAATCGGTTCTTCGGCAGCCTGGCTGAATACTTCGAGCACGAGCGGCCGCAGACAGATGCGGAGCAGGTGTTCGTGGTGCTGCGTGGCCCTACCCGGGGTCATGCGCTGACGGCCGCCGGCGTCGATCAGGTGCTCAGCGGAGCGCGGGAACGCGCCGGCCTAGACCACGCGAGCTGCCACCAGCTGCGCCACACATGTCTGACCCGGCTGCGGGAGTCCGGGATGGCTTTGGAAGCGGTGCAGGCGCAAGCCGGGCATCGCTCCATCGAGTCCACCCGCATCTATCTGCACTTGGCCAACGCATGGCTCGCCGAGGAATACGCCCGCGCCGTAAACGCGATCGAAGATGAGATCGCCGATCGGGCCGAGGACGGTGCGAGCTGATGACCGCCTACCGACTCGCTGGTGACGCGTTGGATCTGGTCACCGCCTACGAGAACGACCTGTGGGACATCGGTCAGCTGCCAGAGCACACGGTGCTATGGGGCGCTCGGTGGTTCTTGGTGCACGTCGGCGAACCACAGGCTTTCGCCGCGCTGCCGTTAGACGAGCAGCTCTCCGTCAACAACGCGGTGCATCGGTTCATCGCGTGGCTGATCGCGACGCGGCGGCTACAGCCGAGCGCGGACTACCTGGTGGCCCGCCGACCCCGGCTGGGTATCAGCTTGTCGCGACACTGGCCGGTATTCCATGCCCTGTTCATGAACACCGCTGCAACACTTAAGTTTCCGATCAAGACTGCACAGGCGCAGTGGGCAGCGCTGGCCCAGATCTGCGCCTTGACCGGACTGGCACCGGAACGGCTGACGCACGCCAACATCGACGCAGCACGCGGCCAATTACTCGCCGCCGCAGACCGTTACGGACACGAGTCGCACCGCGCACTGTCCACCGCGATCTTCGGTCTGGAAGCAACCCTGTTCCACGCGGGGGTGATCGACGAACTGCCCCGTAAACGAGTCGGCACCAAAGCAGACATCCGCGCCGCACAGTGGGCTAAGGTGCCCGAGCGGATGCGCGCCACAATGCGCACTTACCTCGAGCAGGTGGCCACCACGCTGCGGCCCGGACGAGTGAAAAACATCGAAGCGACTTTGCGCGAGTTCGCCGGATTCGTCGCCGAGCGTGATCCGTCCGCGCGATGCGTCGCCGACTTGGGCCGAACGCACGTGGAGGCCTACAAGTGCTGGCTGGCCGGGCGACCGGGCAACCGCGGCGCGCCGCTGCATCGGCACACGATCAAGGACCGGCTCTGCGCGTTGCGCGGGTTCTTCGCCCGATTACTCGAATGGGAGATCTCCGACGCGCCGACCAGGGTCCCGGTGCTGGCATCGGACATGCCGATCCCAGACGAGACCATGCCCCGGTTCCTCGATGACGCGGCGGCGGCCAAGCTGCTGCGGGCCGCCCGCGCCGACGACGACCCGTTCGTGCGGCTCACGGTCGAGTTCCTGGCCCGGACCGGGATGCGCAAAGGCGAGTATTTGGCACTGACCACCGATGCCGTCGTGCAGATCGGTTCGGCCTACTGGCTGCACGTGCCGCTGGGCAAGCTGCACACTGACCGCTACATCCCGCTGCACCCACAGTTAAAGGAGCTGTTCGACCAGTGGCTGACGCAACGACCAGAAGGGCTGCGCAGCAACCTGGTTTTCGTCGAGCAAGGCCGCCCAATCCCGGTCTCGCGGGTCGACGCTGCAGTTGCTAAGGCTGCGAAAGTCGCTGGGATAGGCCGTGTTTCGCCGCATCGCCTCAGGCATACCCTGGCGACCCAGGCGATTAACCGCGGCATGTCGCTGGAAGCGATCGCCGCCCTACTGGGCCATCGCTCATTCCACATGACACTCGTTTACGCCAAGATCGCCGACCGTACCGTCGCCGACGAGTACTTCGCCGTCTCAGAGAAGGTCGAGGCGCTCTACCAGGCGCCCAAGCAGCTACCGGCCGACGCCGAGGGCTCCGAGATGCGCAAGCTGCGCGCGGAGATGCATCGCCGGATGCTCGGTAACGGCTACTGCGCACGACCGGTTGGGATGGACTGCCACTTCGAGTCGATCTGCGAATCGTGCACGTTTTTTCAGACCACCATCGAGTTTCGCCCCACCTTGCAGAAGCAACGCGACGACGCGGCCGCCAAAGGTCAAGTAGGACGGACAAAGGTTTTCGACGGCCTGCTGGCCCGACTCGACGAGAACGCCTCATGAGGGAGGCTGCAGCCGACCCACGGCTTGACAAACGACACCCGCATATCGGAGGGGTATTCAAGGTATTGATCCCGGATAACATGAAACCAATTGTGGCCCAGGCAGATACGATCAACCCTCGGTTCACCGTCGGGTGGCTGGAGTACGCCCAAGCCCGCGGCTTTGTCACCGACCCAGCCCGGATAGCCAGCCCACAAGATAAACCTCGGGTTGCATACTGCACTCCTTTGCGTCGATGTGGGTGTGATTGTCGTTTGGGCTGGTCAGCGGGCTTTGGCCGGTCGCCCGCGTTTGGGTGGTTGGGGCAGGTTGGTGGGGTCGGGTCGGTGGTAGAGCATTTCGCCTTTGTCGTTGTAGCGCACCCCGCTGACAAGTCCGGCGCGCCACCAGTCTTTGACGGTGATGGGCCGGATGCCGAGGTGGTCGGCGAGTTCGGCGGGGGTGAGCATGCCGGCGTCGCGTAGGCGTTGGCGGCGGCTGCGCAGCCGGTAGGTGTGGATGATGTTGTCGACGATGAGGCGGTGAAAGGCTTCTCCGGTGCCGGAGACGACCCCGCGCTGGTTGAGGATCTCGGCGATTTCGCCGCTGACGTGGTGGTCGAGCAGCTCATCTATGGTGGCGACCACGGCGACGGGTGTTTTGCGTTGTTCGGCAGCAGTTTTCGGGGCGGGGATGCTTATGGTGGTGTGCTGTCCGGCGGGGAAACGCACGTGGGCGGTGATGGTGTCGCCCTGGCGGTGGACGGTGACGTCGGTGAGCAGCAGCCGGGCGATGCGTTTGCGCTCCCGAGCGGGGGTGGTGGGGTCGTGCCAGATCGCGGGCAGGTCGGTGACGAGCTGGTTGATCCGGGCCCGCTGCGCATTGGTGAGCTCGCCGGTGTGCTGCTCGCGGGCCTGCTGGTAGGCGTGTTGGGCGTCGTTGAGTTCGCGTAGCGCGGTGTTCCAGTCGGCTTCCAGGCTGTCGGCGACGAGCCGGTTGGCCGGGTCGACCGCTAGGTAGCGGCGCCGGGCCAGATCGGCGTGGTAGCGGGCGCGTTCGACGTGGGCGGCGCGCATGCGGTCGGCGTCGGCGGCACGCTGGTGCAGCTCGTTGGCCACGGTCAGTGCGGCCTCGACGGCCAACGGAGTCAATGTGTCGAGCAGCAGTTGCCCGATCCGATCATCGAGGTCGGCGCCGGGGATCGCCGCGCAGATGGGTTGGGCTTTATCGATGCCGTCGCGTTGACACACATAGGTGGGCAATTCCCGGCCGCGGCGGTGGTGGTAGCGCACGGTCATGCGGTTGCCGCAGCGGCCGCAGACGATGATGCCTTGCAGCAGGGCGGCGCCTTCGCGGGCCGGACCCGATGACCTGTCGCGGCCGTGGGCGGCGGCGTTGGCGGCCAGCTTCGTTTGGTTGGCCTCGAACTGGGCGAGGCTGATGTAGCCGGGGTGGGCGTCGGGGATGAATGAAACCCATTGATCGCGTGGCAGTTTCACCGATGACGACTTGCCGTTGGGTCGGGGCTTTTGGGCGCAGCGCCCGTAGACGAACGCACCGGCATAGCGCGGGTTGTGCAGGACCCGCAGCACAGTGTGATGGCGCAGCGGTTTCCAGTCCAGCTCGCCCTTGCGCGGGCCTTTGAGGTGGCGCCACGGGAATAGCAGATCGGCGTTGCGGAAGGCCTTCACGCAGGCGGTGGCCGACCCGGTGGCGGCGAAGGTGTCGAACAGGTGGCGCAGCGCCTGTTGGACGGCGGTGTCGGGGTCAAGGACCACGTGTGCGGATCGGTCATTGACCAGTCCGACCGGCAGCGGCATCGCCAGTTCGCCGCGGCGGGCCTTTGAGAGCACCCCACCGCGCAGCCGGGCCTTGATGAAGTGCAGTTCGGCTTCGCTCATTTGGCCCTTCATGCCCAGCAGCAGTCGGTCGTTGAACTGGCGCGGGTCATACAGGCCATCTTCGTCGCAGATCAAGGTGGCGGTGACGCCGCATAGTTCGAGCAGCTGGTGCCAGTCGGCGGAGTTGCGGGCCAGCCGTGAGCATTCCAGGCCTAACACGATCCCGGCGCGGCCCAGCGACACCTCGGCGACGAGGTGCTGAAAGCCTTCCCGGTCGGCGGCACTGGCCCCGGACTGGCCCTGGTCGATGTCGATGACGGTGATCTGCTCGTCGGCCCAGCCCAGCGCGATCGCCCGGGAGCGTAGATCGTATTGGCGGTGCGCGGACTCGGTGTGGTGGATAACTTGTTTGAGGGTGGACTGGCGCACATATAGCAGCGCCGGCTTCGCCAGATGCGCCGCGGTCACCTTGGATGCGGCGGTGTCGGTGAACACCGGTATGGGCTCCTTTCACGGCTAATAGAACTGTGGTGCAACGTGTTTCGGTGACGGATAGCAGCATCGCGGTCGGGCTGGGTGCCTGCGAGGGCGACCGCGGCGAGCGCGTCGACCAGCTCGGCGCTGACCGCTGCTGGCAGGCTCGAAGACGCCAGCGCCGGCGAGGTGGGCATGACGGGTGTGGCTTGGTTGGCGCTCACCTCGTTAAGGGCGCGTCGCCACCCGGTTACGCCCCGGCGGGTGAGCACGGCGAAGCCGAGGGGGAACGCCTCCGCGCGGGCGTGCAGCGCGGCGTGGCGAAGCGCTTCGTAGCGGGCGTC
>DATJBA010000020.1:0-10055 GCA_035515675.1 Mycobacterium sp. | reverse complement strand
GTGATCGCTTGACTGGTGGCGGCGGTCTGCTTCATGTACCTGGTCTTGTCGTCGACTGTCACGGCCGTCTGCGAGGTGTTGCCACTGGCGTCGGTGCTGGTGACGTTGATGGTGTTACCTGCGACGGAAGCTACCGAACCCTGGATCGCCGTTAACCTCGCGGGCGCCGTCGTCGGTGAGCCGGAAGGTGCCGTGCCGGTGGAACCCGATGCGGACTCCTTGCCCTGCGGGCATTTGCCGTCGACGGCGGGGCTGACGCGCACGGATGCCGCGGTGATCGGTTGGCCGCCCTGGGACTCCTCGCCGGTGGGCCGCACGGTGACACAGCTGCCCGCGGTGACGTCGCTCAGCGCGCCCGCAGTGACCTCGGTGACCTTGGTCGACGAGGTGAAGTCCACGGTGGCGTTACCATTCTCCTCCTGGGTGACCTGAATGGCGTTGCCTGCCACCGACGCGATCAGGCCGCTGACGTGTACTTCACCGCTGGCCGGCGCCGACGACGCGGTTGTCGACCCCCCTGTAGCGCTCGCGGTTGACGTCGGGCTTGATTTGTTCGACGAGCCGCACGCGGCAATGGACAGCGCGATGGCCCCGCTGACAGCGAGGATCGCGAGACCGGTACGACAGCTGGCAGATATCAACGTTTCTCCAATCGTGGGTTGGGGCCAACGAATGGGTGTACCCGCTGAAGCTGTAGGTAACCTGTGTAATTGGGTTCGTCAGAACGCGTCTTCGGAAACGCGCATGATCTCGTCGTCGATGGACTCGATGACGCCGCGCAGGGCGGTCAGCTTGGGAAGCATGTTCCTGGCGAAGAACCCCGCGGTCACGACCTTGCCTTGATAGAAGGGCTTGTCGCTGTTCGACGGCGCGTCGGCCAGTGCGGCGTGCGCGATACCGGCTTGCGCCAGCAATCGCCAGCCGATGAGCAGGTCGCCGACCGCGAGCAGATATCGCACCGATGCGAGCCCCACCTTGTAGATGTCGGTGGGGTGTTGCGTGGCGGACATGAGGTATCCGGTCAGAGCGCCCGTCATGGCCGTGACGTCGTCGAGCGCGGTTTGCAGCAGCTGGGCTTGTGGTTTCAGCGCCTCATCACAGGTATCGACGGTGTGACTGATCTGAGCTGTCACAAACTGCAGGGCCGCACCGCGGTCGCGGACGATCTTGCGGAAGAAGAAGTCCAGCGCCTGGATGGCAGTGGTGCCCTCGTAGAGCGAATCGATCTTGGAATCGCGGATGTACTGCTCGAGCGGATAGTCTTGCAGGAAACCAGAGCCGCCCAGCGTCTGCAGCGACTCGGTCAGGACCTCGTAGGCCCGTTCCGAGCTCGCACCTTTGACGATCGGCAGCAGCAGGTCGTCTATGCGGTGCGCCATGTCGTGATCGGCGCCCGAAACCCGTTGCGCCACATCATCATCCTGATGCGCGGCGGCATACATATAGAGCGCGCGCAGACCCTCGGCGTAGGCTTTCTGGGTCATCAGGCTGCGCCGCACGTCGGGGTGGTGGATGATCGTGACGCGCGGCGCGGTCTTGTCGGTCATCTGGGTGAGATCGCCACCCTGCACCCGCTCCTTGGCAAAGGCCAGCGCGTTCAGGTAGCCCGTGGACAGGGTGCCGGCGGCCTTCACGCCGATCGTCATGCGAGCCTGCTCGATCACGGTGAACATTTGCGCGATCCCATTGTGCACGCCGCCGACCAGGTAACCAACTGCGGGCACATCGGTGGCGCCGAAAGTCAATTCGCACGTCGGGGAGGACTTGATGCCCATCTTGTGTTCCAGCCCGGTGACGAAAACCCCGTTGCGGGAACCGAGTTCGAACGTGTCAGGGTCGAACAGGTACTTGGGAACGTAGAACAGGCTCAATCCTTTGGTTCCCGGGCCGGCGCCCTCGGGCCGGGCCAGCACGAGGTGGAAGATGTTCTCGGCGGTGTTGCCCACGTCGCCACCGGTGATGAACCGCTTGACGCCCTCGATGTGCCAGGTGCCATCGGGTTGTTCGATGGCCTTGGTGCGGCCCGCGCCGACGTCGGATCCGGCGTCGGGTTCGGTGAGCACCATGGTGGCCGCCCAGCCGCGCTCCGCACCCGTTGCGGCCCACCGCCGCTGCTCGTCGTTGCCCTCGATGTAAAGCGCCTGAGCCATGAAAGGGCCCAGGCAGAAGAAGCTCGCTGAGGGGTTGGCGCAAATGATCATTTCGTTGACCGCCCAGGCCAGCGGCGCCGGCGCGGGTTCGCCACCGATTTCTTCGGCCAGGCCCAGCCGCCACCACCCGGCGTCCTTGATCGCTTGCACCGTCTTGGCCAGCTCGTCCGGCACGCTGATGGTGTGGGTGTCCGGGTCGAATACCGGGGGGTTGCGGTCGGCGAAGGCGAGGGATTCGGCGACCGGGCCCTCGGCCAGGCGGGCGGCTTCGGCCAAGATCGTTCGGACGGTGTCGGCGTCGAGGTCGCTGTAGCGTCCGGTGCCCAGGACGGCGCCTATATCAAGAACTTCGAACAGGTTGAACTCGAGATCGCGGACGTTGGCGATGTAGTGCCCCAACGCGTTTCCCTCCACTCAAGGCCGCTCCGCCCCAAGTCTGTCCGAGTTGGGAAAATGTACGCAACCGTAACCTGTGGGAGGGCACTACCCGTTGGTACCCGAGAAGCCGTACAGCACCCCACCCGTGCCGGCGAGCCCGTTGGGCGCCCCGCCGTTACCGCCGTTGCCGATAATATAGGCGGTGCCGCCGGCACCACCGGTGTGACCACCAAAGCCGCCGTTGCCTCCGTTGCCGAAGGTCCCGGCGGCGCCGCCCGCGCCGCCGTGCGAGGTAGCGCTGTACCCGCCGCCGCCAGCCCCGCCGTTGCCTAGCAGGAAGGCCTGGCCGCCGGCTCCGCCGGCGCTGTAGCCGTTGCCGCCGTTGCCGCCGTTGCCGATCAGTCCGGCGAGGCCGCCGGCACCGCCGGCACCGGCACCGCTGGCCCCGCCGTTCCCGCCGATGCCGATCAAATCGGCCTGGCCGCCAATGCCGCCGCCGGTCAAGCCGCCGCCGCCGGTGCCGCCGTCGCCAAAGAAAAATCCGCCGGTGCCGCCATTGCCGCCGTACCCGTTAAAACTTTGACCGCCGGTTCCACCGGAGCCGAGCAGCACGGCGGAGCCACCGATACCGCCGTTGGCGCCGGTGCCGGTGCCGCTGGCCTGGCCGCCGGCCCCGCCGTTGCCGGTCAAGAACCCGCCGACGCCACCGTTGCCGCCGGCAACTCCGGCGGCGGTGCTATTCCCACCGTTACCGCCGTTGCCGTACAGCCAACCACCGGCTCCGCCGTTGGTTCCCACGCCTTGGGCGTTGGTGTACCCGTTGGCGCCGTTGCCGATCAGTGGGCGCCCGGTGTACTGCACGAAAGGCCCGTTCACCGCGTTTTGCGCCGACTGCAGCGCTGACGCGCTGGCCGCCTCGGCGCTGGCATAGGATTGCCCGCTCCCGGTTAGGGCCTGCACAAAGTGGTCGTGAAACGTGGCCACCTGGGAGCTGAGGGTTTGAAACTGCTGCGCGTGGGCGCCGAACAGGGCCGCGATCGCCTCGGAGACTTCATCGGCGGCGGGCGCTAGCACCCCGGTCGTCGCGGCCGCCGCCGAGGCGTTCGCCTGGTTGATTGTCGAACCAAGATTGGCCAGATCCGTTGCCGCCGTGGCTAATGCCTCCGGCCCCGCGATAACAAACGACATTTCCGTACCCCGTCTCATGGCAAGGCGTCAGCGACAAGCGGACTATATCGCTTTGCTCGGGGCCCAGCTACCCGACGCGTTGAGTTATCGAAATGTTCACGTAGAGGATAACCGTTGCGTCACTTCAGAATAGGCGCATGTGCCGCGCCTACTCGGCAGGTTACGCATCGCTGTCCAGGCCCGGACGATGGGACTAACGATGAGTTAACGCAAGGCCCGTGACGAAGGTGATCGCGAACCGTTACATGCGGACGGATAAGGCTGGCGAGGGCCGGATCCTCGACGAGCTGTGCGCCACCACCGGGTGGCATCGCAACCATGCTGGCAAGGCGTTGAAGAGCGCCCTGCGTCCCAAGCTGGTCAAGCCTCAGCCACCGCGCCCGCCGAGGTAGGGTCCGAAAGTCGTTGCGGCGCTGGTCTTGTGCTGGGCGGTATTGGGCATGCCGGCTGGCGCCGATGTTGGCGGAGCTGGTGCCGATCCTGCGCGGCTTCGCCGGGCTGGACGTCGACGACGACACCGCCACGCTGCTGATTGACATGCCGGCGGCCACCATCGACCGGCGCCTAGCACCGAAGCGGCGCAAGCACCAGCTCAAAGGGCCGCTCGCACATCAGCCCGGGACGCCGCTCAAAAGCCGGATCCCGACCCAGCACCTGGGCGGACTGCGACGACGCGCGACCGGGATTCGTCGAGATCGATCCGGTCTGCCACGACGGCGGCAACGCCGCCGGTGAGCACGCCTGGACCCTGACCGTCACCGACATAGCCACCGGCTGGACCGCGAGCCGCAGCGTGCCCAACAAGGCCCGCACATGGGTGCTTGCCGCGCTTGACCAGATCGCGGCGGTGATGCCGTTTGCGATCCTCGGCGTAGAAAGTGACCATGGCAGCGAGTTCACCACTCACCCTGCTGGCCTGGTGCGACAAGCGCAAGATCACCTTCACCCGGTCGCGGCCGGGCAACAAGAACGACGGCTGTCACGTCGAGCAGAAGAACTGGGCGATCGTGCGCACCGTGGTCGGCTACGACCGTTACGACACCACGGCAGAACTGTTGCTGCTCAACAAGATCTGGGAGCTGCAGTCGTGGCTGACCAACTATTTCTAGTTGATTGTCGAAACCAAGATTGGCTAGATCCGTTGCCGCCGTGGTTAGCGCCTCTTGCGCCACGGTCACGAATGACTTTGCACACCCCCACGCTATGACAAGCCGTTACACGCGAATCGTATCGCGTTGCTGAGCGCTGAGGTGCTCGATGTAGTGAATGGCTTCCTCGAGCGGCGGGCGGGCACGTGGCTCTGATCAAAACCGTTGTCCCGGGATCAGGCTCGCTTGCCTTGTGCCATAAGCCAATTCAATTACTTACCGAACCGAACCGAGGCGTGTGTAGAGCGGCGGATGGGGCTCGGCATGGGCGGGCGCACAAGCGCTGCCCAGAAGGCCATCGAGGTAGACCTGCAGATGATCAGCGCGGCGATCGGAGCGGTCGCGATCGGCCAGATCTTTTTGCGGGCTACTGCAGTTGGTGGTCACCCATGATCCATGCCAGACCGTCATCGTCCCAATTCGGTTGGATGCTGATGGTGTGCGCGTACGGGTCGAATAGCGGCGGGCTGCAGTCCGCAAAGGCGAAGGACTCGGAAAGGATCGCTGTATCCGGTACCCAGGACGGTGCCGACGTCAGGGACCTCACCGTAACCCGTGGTCAGGCACCACTGGACCTTGCTGGTCTGCCGTTACCCGTTCGCGCCCGGGGAGCCGATCAGTCCGCCCTGACCGCCGACGCCACCGGGCACCCCGCCGTTACCACCGTTGCCGATCAAAAAGGCGTTGCCACCGTTGCCGCCAGCAAAGCCAAGGGCGCCGTTGCCGCCCACCCCGCCGTTGCCGATCAGCCCGGCGTTACCACCGTTACCGCCGAATCCGACGAGCGTACTAGCGCCGCCGGCACCACCGTTGCCAATCCACTCGGCGTTGCCGCCGCCACCGCCAGTTACGTCGCTGACGCCGCCGGCGCCGCCGTTGCCAAACAACAGCCCGCTGTTGCCGCCATGGCCGCCCTCGAAAGCGCCGGTGCCACCGGCACCGCCGTTGCCTATCAAGCCGACGTCGGTGCCGCCATTGCCGCCGTCGACGGCGCCGTTGCCGCCGTAGCCGGCGTTGCCGATCAGCAACCCCGCTCCGCCGCCGGCGCCGCCGTAGCCGGCAACACCAACACCGCTACCGCCAGTACCACCAGAGCCGAACAGCACGGCGGTGCCACCGAGGCCGCCGACGCCGCCGACGCCAGCGAGGCCGCCGGCCCCGCCGTTGCCGGCCAAGATCCCGCCGACGCCACCGGTGCCGCCGTTGGCGCCGGCTCCGCCTGCACCGCCGATCCCGCCGTTGCCCAACAGTCCGGCCGGCCCGCCAACACCACCGTTCACACCGACGGCGGTGCTGGTCCCACCGTTACCGCCGTTGCCGGCCAAGATCCCGCCGGCCCCGCCGGGTTGCCCCACACCGTTGACGGTCGCCCCATTGACGCCGTTGCCAATCAGCGGGCGCCCGAACAGTTGCCCGAAGGGTCCGTTCACCGCTTGGAGTGCCGTTTGCGCCGGTGATGTGTTTTGCACCGCTGACGCGGCGGCCGTCTCGGTGCCGACATAGGACGCCGAACTGCCGGTCAGGGCCTGCACAAACTGCAGATGAAACGCGGCCGCCTCGGAGCTGAGCGCTTGATACTGCTGCGCGTGCTCGCCGAATAGGGCCGCGATGGCGTCCGACACTTCGTCGGCGGCTGGCGGTAGCACTTCGACCGTCGAGGCCGCCGCCGCGGCGTTCGCCTGGTTGATCGTCGAACCAAGGCTGGCTAAATCCGATGCTGCTGTGGTCAGCGCGTCTGGCGCCGCGGTCACGAATGACATTGCATACTCCCCATGCGATGGTCAACTCGTTACGAGCCAATCGTATCGCATTGCCGGGTGCCGGAGTACTCGATGTGGTAAATCGCTTCGTCGAGCAGCGCGGCAAGGTGGCTGTGACCGAAATCGTCGCCCGGGGCAGCCCGCTTGCCTCGTGCCGTAAGCCAATTCAATTACATAGCGCAACAAAATTGAGACCTTTGCATCGATAAACTTGGTCGATCCGCTGTCGCACCCCACCCAACCCTGGGAGGACCGCCGGCATGACCCTGACCGCTCTTGAAATGCCCGCCCAAGAGGTATCTGAGGAGCGCTGCCACCGCGAGCGAAGCACAACGCCTTCCAGTTGGCGGGCGGCGGTCTGGTGCGTGGCTTCGGTGCGTTGGGCGGCCGTCGCGCTGGCGCTGTTTTCGGCCGGGCTGACCGCAGAACTAAACGGTGCATCCGAGGCCGTGTGGTGGACGCTGTATCTGGCGTGTTACCTCACCGGCGGATGGGGCTCGGCATGGGCCGGTGTGCAAGCGTTGCGCAACAAGGTTCTCGATGTCGACCTGCTGATGATCGTCGCGGCGATCGGAGCGGTCGCGATCGGCCAGATCGTCGACGGGGCGCTGCTGATCGTGATCTTTGCCACCTCCGGCGCGCTCGAGGACGTCGCGACCAAACACACCGCGGATTCGGTCAAAGGCCTGCTGGACCTCGCGCCGGATCGCGCCGTCGTGGTCGACGGCGACGGCGGCGAGCGGGTGGTGCCGGCCGCCGATCTGGCAGTGGGCGACCGGGTGGTGGTGCGTCCAGGGGAGCGGATCCCCGCCGATGGCGACGTAGCATCGGGGTCCTCCGAGGTCAACCAGTGCTCGATCACCGGCGAGTCCATGCCGATGGCCAAGAGTCACGGTGACGAAGTGTTCGCCGGCACTCTGAACGGGTCGGGGGTGTTGCAGCTGGTCGTCACCCGTGATCCGTCGCAAACCGTCGTTGCCCGCATTGTCGAACTGGTTGCCGAGGCCTGCGCTACCAAGGCGAAAACCCAACTGTTCATTGAGAAGATCGAGCAGCGCTACTCCGTCGGTGTGGTGGTGGCGACGTTGGCACTCATCGCTATTCCGCTGATGTTCGGCGCCGCGCTGCAGTCGGTGTTGCTGCGCGCCATGACGTTCATGATCGTGGCCTCGCCGTGCGCCGTGCTGCTGGCCACCATGCCGCCGCTGTTGTCGGCGATCGCCAACGCCGGTCGTCACGGGGTACTTATCAAATCCGCTGCCGTCGTCGAACACCTCGCCGACATCAGCGTCGTCGCGTTGGACAAGACAGGCACATTGACCTGTGGCATCCCGCGACTGACCACCGTCGAACCGCTGGATCTGACATTCAGCGACCAGCGGTTGCTCGAATTGGCAGCTGCCGCAGAACAATCCAGCGAGCACCCGCTGGGGCGGGCCATCGTGGAGGAAGCCCGCAGGCGCGGCATCGCCATCCCACCCGCCGAGGACTTCCGCGCGCTGCCGGGCCGCGGCGTCCGCGCCACCGTGGGGCGCGATTTCGTCGAGATCTGTAGCCCGCACAGCTATCGGGGCGCGCCGCTACCGCAACTGGCATCGATCCTGGATGCCGGCGCCACTGCGGCCATCGTCTTGGTGGACGGCGTTGCGGTCGGTG
Organism: Mycobacterium sp.; assembly: GCA_035515675.1. Taxonomy (GTDB): domain Bacteria; phylum Actinomycetota; class Actinomycetes; order Mycobacteriales; family Mycobacteriaceae; genus Mycobacterium. The sequence goes on along the minus strand of DATJBA010000020.1, from coordinate 1,775 downwards.
TGCTCGGCCTGACCGATCAGGTTCGCTCCGACGCCGCGCGGGCTGTCGGGTCGCTGACCGCCTTGACCTCCGCGCGCCCGGTGCTGCTGACCGGTGACCACGGGCGCGCGGCCAGACGGGTGGCCCAGCATGCCGGGATCACCGACGTGCGTGCGGCGCTGCTGCCCGAGCAGAAGGTGGAGGCGGTCCGCGGTCTGCAGGCCGGCGGTCACCGGGTGCTCGTCGTCGGTGACGGTGTCAACGACGCCCCCGCCATGGCTGCGGCTTGCACGTCGGTCGCCATGGGCGCCGGCGCCGACCTCACGCTGCAGACCGCCGACGGTGTCACCGTCCGCGACGAACTGCACACCATTCCGACGATCATCGGGTTGGCCCGGCACGCCCGCCGGGTGGTAAGCGTCAACCTTGCCATCGCTGCCGGCTTCATCACCGTGCTGGTGCTGTGGGATCTGTTCGGACATCTGCCGCTGCCGCTGGGTGTGGTCGGGCACGAAGGATCCACCGTCGTCGTGGCGCTCAACGGCATCCGCCTGCTGACCAACCGGTCCTGGCGGAACGCGGCACCGGCCGTGTGTTGAGGGATCTGGGAACACGACACCTGCCCGCGGCGTTACGGCAAACGTGACAACACGTGATCTCACTGCCGAGCAGTTCAACGAAACCATCGAGGGCAACGACATCGTGCTCGTCGACTTCTGGGCATCCTGGTGCGGACCATGCCGCCAGTTCGGGCCGATTTTCCAGGCGTCGTCGGAGAAACACCCCGACGTCGTGCACGCCAAAGTCGACACCGAGGCCGAACAACAGCTGGCAGCGGCGGCCCAGATCCGGTCCATCCCCACGCTGATGGCGTTCAAGAAGGGCAAGCTGTTGTTCAACCAGGCCGGAGCCCTGCCGCCGGCGGGCCTGGAGGACTTGGTGCAGCAAATCAGGGCCTTCGACGTCTCGGATTGATCGGGCAGCCCAAGCCGAACAAGCCTAGCTACGGGTTGTCCGACTGGCGGGCTGATGACCATCGTGTCCACGACCACGCCCGACGACTGGGCGGTGATCATGTGTCAGCCAGCGCCTCCTGGAAGGCGGCCCACTTCTCGTGGGACTCACCATGCGGCACCCCTAACGATAGCCGAGGTGGCCGTCTGGTCTGGGTTCCGTGCACTTGGGACTCACCGCCGGCTCGACACTGACAGGGGCCGCAAGGTCGTCGCATTCGCCCAGGAACTGGTGGTACGGTACGGCGTCGATGGCTACCTGTAGCGACGCGCGTCGACTGAAATGGTCTCGGCAAAGTCCCAGGTCAGGCACAGGTTCGAGTATCCTCTCAACTGCGTCGCTGATGCCTGCGACCAATCGCCGCATGTCAGCCGCAATCTCGATCCTCCACCGCGAGATGTACTCAGAGGCCGAGGCTGCACGTCTATTGCGGGTACCTCAGCAGACGCTCAACTCACTAGCTCGGGGGCAAAACCGGGCGCGGCCGCACCTAACCTACCGGTAATCCGACCGGAGCCAATTTGGACGACGAACCGTCACCAGGGCCGAGTTCGTCGAGGCCGGCCTCCTAAGCCAGTACCGCAAGCGGAAGGTTGACCTCGACGAGGTAGGAGTTTGTCGCGATCCGCCCTTCGGCACCCGGTGTTGCTGTCTGAAATCTGATATCGCATGTGCTACCGCTTTTCAGTTTCAGTCATGAGAACTTGCGACGGTGCCAATGTGACTGGTGTGGCGGCGATCAGCGGGTCCACACCCAATCTGATCAGACCAGTTGCCGCTGA
>DATJBA010000019.1:0-7618 GCA_035515675.1 Mycobacterium sp. | reverse complement strand
CAAACTCGCCAAGTGTATCGAGTACAAAGCCGATCTGGCGGGAGTGCCTTTCGTTGAGGTGCCGCCCGCCTACACCAGTCAGCGTTGCCACAAGTGTGGGCACACGTGCAAGGAAAACCGTGAAAGCCAAGCGGTGTTCCGTTGCCTCTCGTGTGGCTGGACTGGCAATGCTGACACCAACGCCGCCGTCAACGTGCGTGAGGAAGCCCTCGCGCGGTGGTCGGAGCACACCGAACAACTGGCTGGGACATCCGGTGAGAAGCCGGGCGGGATCACTCCCGTCAGCCAGGCGGGGAGCAAGAGTAAGACCGACCCCCACACGGGTCCGGCCCCTGGGCCGGCGGCATCTGCGATGAACCGCGAACCACCCAACGCCGCCTAACGGCCAAGGAATCCACCGCTTTCAAGCGGTGGAGGATGTCAATGTGTAGCCGACCAGCGGCGGTGCTTGCGGTTGGGGCTCAGGTTCGCCCGCTCATGCCTGCCATGACGGGCTCGACGTCAGGACTTCAGAACCGTCAGCGGTGATCAGGACCGCTTCCCGGCCGAACACCGCGCCCACTCCTTGTTCCCAGACGTAGCCCGTCACGGCGAGCACCATGCCGGGTTCCAATCGTTCCTCGGCCGCGGTCCGCGGTAGGTGCTTCGAGATGACGGGCGGGTCAAAGCCCATGCCCAGCCCCCGGGCCACCGGCATCGGCGGCGCCGGCTCTCCTGCGGCCTGGTAGGCGCTAAGCAATTCACCCGCCCCGGCGCCCGGCCGGCACGCGGCTATCAGCCGGGCCCACAAGTTATCCCAGCGTCGGTACAGCGCTGTAACACTGGGGGCGTCCCGCCCCACGCCTGCGGGCCAGGTCCGCCCCACCTCTCCTATGTAGCCACCCGCCAAGACCCCGGCGGAGAAGGCCACCAAGTCACCGGCCTGGACCCGGCCGTCTCCGTTGACCCGCCGCCACGGATGATCGCGCGAAGTCACCCACGCGACATCCTGATTCGACGGAGTGCTCACCCCGCCGGCCGCCAGGGCCTCCAGCAGCACACCGGCCAGCGTTTGTTCGCTCACCCCGGGCCGCAGTTCGGACACGGCGGCGGCCAGACCCGACTCAGCCACCGCGATCGCTTCCCGCAGCGAACCGACTTCTTCGGCCGTCTTGATGTGCCGGGCGGCGCGCATGGCGAGTTCGCCGTCGACGAATTCTGCATTGGGAAACGCAGCCGGCAGCAATTGCGCGAAAACCGGTGACAGCGCGTCGGTTCCGACGCGGCGGGCGGTGGCCGCACCCTCGATGCGTTGCAGCACAGCCATGGTGTTCGTCGGGTTCCACGAGATGCCGTACAGGTTCTCGTGGGGGATGTCGTCGGGGACCCCTTCGTCCCAGGTGCTGAGCAAATGAACGGCACCGGTCGCGCGCACGAGCACGCAGGTTGGGCCGAACGGGCGGGTCCCGGCAACCCACAGTTGCGGCGTACCGGAGACATACCGGACGTTGGCCTGGCGACCGAGGACCAGGATATCCAGATCGTGTGCGGCCATCTGGTCCAGCGCCCGTTGCCGGCGCCCAGAGCGCAGCGCGCGATCGTCGGGCAGAACCTCAGTTGCCATAGGGGTCATAGGGGTAGTCGGTCAACCGGGTCCAGCCTTCCTCGGTGATCACCACGACCTCTTCGCTGCGGTAGCCGCCGGTGCCGTCCTCCCACACCACCGGCTCCAGGACCAGCACCATTCCGGGTTGCAGGACGAATTTCTCGTCGAACTCGTCGCCGAGATCGGTTCCGATCATGGGCATTTCGGCGGCGTTGACGCCGATGCCGTGGCCCAGGTAGAAGTGGGGCAACCAGGGGCGGCTACCACCATTGGCTGCGGTTGCGGCCCTACCCAGATTGGCTGCGGTGACCCCCGCTCGGGTCACGTTCAGGACGGCGGTCATGATCTCCCGCCATCTCTCGAACTGTGCCTGCTGACGCGGCGTTGGATCCCGGCCGACAATCCAGGTGCGCCCGAAGTCCGAGCAATAGCCGCGGTAGGTGATGCTGACATCGGTCCACAGCACGTCACCTTCGGCCAGTTCGCGCTCTGTGGTCAGCAGGGGTAGCGCCAAGTCGCCGTGCGTGGTCCACACGCCCTCGGCCTTGCTCTGCGGCATCACCTGCCAGATCGGTTCGAGCATGCTGGCCGTGGCACCCAATTCGAAGGCTCGTCGCAAAAAGCGTGCCGACAGGTCGATTTGGCGGACGCCGGGGGCCAACGCCTTGTGGACTTCAACCATCGCCTCGTCGGTAATTCGGACGGCAATGCGGATGCAGGCCAATTCGTCCGGGGTCTTGATCACCTTGGCTGCGCTGACGATCGCGGCGGCATCGGCGGGAGCACCATTGGGAAACAACAGTTTCGCCGCGCGCGACATGGCACCGGTACACTCGTCGACCGCGATCACTGCTCCGGCCGGAATCAGGCCGGTCAGCAGCCGGGCGAAATTCGCTACGCCTTCATCGAATTCGAGATACACCGGGCCGTGCAGGTGATCGGCGGGTAAGTCCGACTCCTGCGAGGCGCCCTCGCGAAACGGCAGGAACAGATGCGGCCACTCGTCGTCGACGACCACCACGGCCACCGGCCGCTCGACGTAGGACAGCCCGGCGTCGCCGAGCGGCCAGCTGGCCTCGGTGGCGTAGACCACTGCGTTGTTGCCGAGCAGGATCATCGCATCAACACCGCGTTCGGCCATCGCCGAGCGCAGCCGAGCCCCGGTCTCGCGGCGCATGCGAGGCAGGTCGGGTGTTTCGGGAATCGCCAACCCGTTACCGGTGCTCGTGGCTTGCGCGAACGTCGTCACTGCAAACCCAGGAATTTCGTCACGTTGCCGCTGACGATTCGTGCCGCGTCTGCCGGCCCGACCGCGTCGACAACCGCAGCCAGCGATTTCTCCGAATAGCCGTATGTGCTTTCGTTGTGTGGATAGTCGCTAGACCACATCACCTTGTCCACCCCGATCCTGTCGATCAACTGCAGACCCAGGGGGTCGACCATGAACGACGCGCTCATGTGGTTGTCCCAGTAGTACCGCACATCGTGCTGCAGCGGCCGGTTGAACATGTGCTGATAGGACGCGACCAGGTGTTCGGCGTCTTGCAGTGCCCACGGAACCCAGGCGATGCCGCCTTCGAACCAACCGATCCGCAGGCGCGGGTGCTGATCGAGGATGCCGCCAAAGATATACTTGGAGAACGTCTCCCGGAATCCGTCGATGTTGATCATCATCCCGACGACGACGCTGTTGAACTCGCATGGGGTTTTCGGCGGGGTTTCGCCGATGTGGTGTGTGACCGGAAGGCCGGAGGCTTCGATCTCGTCCCAGACCGCGCTCATGGAAGTACTCGCGTAGTCGATCGGGTTGCCGTCGTCGTCCTTACCCGGGTTCAGCGGCATCAGGAACGTCTTGAGCCGCAAGGATTTCAGCTCGGCCAGTGTCTTCTTCGTGCCTCGCGGATCCCACCAGTTGATCAGCCCGGCACCGTAGAAGTGGCCAGCCGAGCGTTCTTGAAGCTCTGCGATGTACTCGTTGTAGATGCGGAACGCCAGCTCGCGAAGTTCCTTGTCCGGGTAGTGGAAGAGCGCCAGCACAGCGTTGGGGAATGCCAGTTCTTTGTCGACGCCGTCCTCGTGCAGCTCCTGGATCCGGGCCTCGATGTTGGTGCTTGCGGCCCCGGGCAGGTCGTCGTACTGCATGAGCACCGCGCTGAAGTCGCCCGGCAGGAACGACTGCCCCTTGCGCCCGACCTGATAGGCGCCGTCCTCGTACCAGATCCGCGGCGCCTTGTCCTTGAGGTCGTCCGGGAAGCGCTCGTAGAAGATGTCGTCGGCCAAGGAGATGTGGTTATCGGCGGAGAAAACCACGGTCCCTTCCGGGAGGCCCACATTGCTGCCGATGGCGTGTCCACGGCGATTCTTCGGTGCGCCAAAGCCTTCCGGCGGGTAAAGCGAAACGGTGCTTGTATGAGTCGTCATCATCGACCCCTTCATTCGCATCGGCATTTTTGAGCGTAGTCAGCTGCGGCTACCAGGTCACCGGCAGTTCGTAGACGCCGTAGGCGAGCCGGTCATGTTTGAACGGCACGTCCTCGATCGGGATGGCCAACACCAGCGTGGGGACGCGGCGGAACAACGTGCGGTAGACGATTTGCAGCTCCGCGCGGGCAAGCTGCTGACCCACGCATTGGTGTCTGCCGTAACCAAATGCGACGTTGCGATACGCCCCTGACCGGTGCAGGTAGAGCCGATCCGGCTCGGTGAAGACGTGCGGATCCCAGTTCGCCGGAGCCAGGTCGATGATGATGCCTTCGCCGGCCCGGATGACCTCTCCGGCGATGGCGATGTCTTCGAGGGCCACGCGGCGCTGCCCGTTCTGGATGATGCTGAGATAGCGCAACAGTTCCTCGACCGCGTTGGCGACGATCTTGGGATCTTCGTCATCGCGGATGACGGCCAGCTGGTCGGGATTTTCCAGCAGCGCGAGGACACCAAGCCCGATCATGTTCGACGTGGTCTCGTGCCCGGCGATCAGCAACCCGGTACCCAGCTGAGCGGCCTCTTTGACGCTGAGCTCGCCGGCCTTGACGCGTTCGGCGAGGTCGGATACCGCGTCTTCGGCCGGGTTTTCCATCTTGGCCTTGACCAGCTGGGCAAGGTATTTGTTAAGGCTCATGGCGCCCTTCGCGGTGTCCTCACCGGTGGCATAGCGCGCGAGCCCGACGTTGGCGTGGTGCTGGAACATGTCGGCGTCTTCGTACGGCACCCCTAGCAGCTGGCTGATCACCAGCGACGGGACCGGCAGGGCCAGCGCGGTGACCAGGTCGGCAGGCCGCGGCCCGGCCAGCATCGCGTCGATGTGGTCGTCGGTGATCTGCTGGATGGTGGGGCGCAACCCTTCGACTCGCTTGAACGTGAAGGGCTTCGACAACATCCGCCGGAATCGGGTGTGCTCTTCGCCGTCGGCGGTGAAGACCGACCGCGGCCGCTTGTGCACCGTGGACAACATGCCCGCGTTCCAGTGCGGGAACCCGGGCGCCCGGTCGTCGACGCTGACCCGGGAATCCGAAAACAGCTCCCGCACTTGCTCGTAGCCGGTGATGAGCCACGGCGTGCTGCCGTCCCAGATCCGGACTCTGGACAGCGGCTTGGCCGCAGCGAGTGCCATAACATCCGGAGGCGGGGCGAAGGGGCAGCTCGCCTGCCTGGCCATCGGATACTCCGGGATCCCGGAAGCCGCCTCGGTCGTGGTGCTCGTCAGTGTGTCCGACATCTCATTCCTCGATATGGATGGCCAATGCGGGGCATGCCGCGGCCGCCCTGCGTGCCCCCTCGGCCTGCTCGGCTGAGGGATTCGGATTGAGCAACACGACGACACCGTCCTCGTCCCGCTGGTCGAACACCTCCGGCGCGTTCATCACGCAGTTCCCCGACGATGCGCAAACGTTTTGGTCGACAGTCACTTTCATCTGCGGACCCTTCACTCGTACGGCGTCACGGGTGCCAACCACAGGCCCACGATCGCGTCGACGAGGCCGGATGCGGCAGCCCGCCAAGAAGATTGGTGCATCGATGTGCCCGCGGCGAGCGCACGTTCACGATCGGCGCAGGTGTGCATCAACAGGTTGCGGGCCATGATGTTGCGTTCAAAGCGCACCTCGGGCGGCAGGTCGGGCAGGCAGCTGCTGATGCCGTCGACCACCTGAACCAGCGACGGCGAGCTGAGCGCACCCTTGACGATGATGTTGTAGTAGGCGGGATCGGTCATCGCCTGCGCCGCGAAGCGCGCATACCAGGTCGGGTTGCCGAGGGCCGCCAGGTGGTCGGTGAGTGGGCGCACCAGGCAGCCCACCCAGTCCCGCATCTCTGCGACTTGATCTTTTTTTGGACCCGATTCCAGCAACTCGGCCACCATGTGCTCGCGAAGCCGCTCCACAGGACCGCGGTGTTTCTCCTCGATGGCGCGCACCAGGTCGGCCTTGGTACCGAAGTGGTAACCCACCGCGGCGTTGTTGCCCTGACCGGCAGCCTCGCTGACCTGCCGGTTCGACACCGCGAACATGCCGTGCTCGGCGTAGAGCCGCTCGGCGGCCACCAGGATCGCCTCCTGGGTCGAGCTGGCCCGCTCGGTGCGAACGGCCCTGCCTGCCGTGGTCATTCCCCCAGTCAACCGCGCCCACCGTTGTTAAGTCAAGCGCTTGATTTAAAATCCTTGCCGAAATCCTCGAGATCGACGTCTTGCCAGACGAGGGCCTGCAGAGCAGAGCGATTCCACCAATGGGTGTTGCACGACCTCACCTGCCGTACCCGTTGGGAGCGCCAACTCACGCGCGCCGTGGTGCAGGTGGCGCCGCTGGCAGCGCTGGTGTTACTTACGCTGGGATTCGGCTGGATCGCCTGGGTGGGTGTGGGCTGCGGGCTGGTGTTGGCGTTGATCTACTCGGCCGCCCACTTCGACCAGGCTGCAGACCACCGCCTGGTCAAGCACGGTTACCCACCCGGCACAGCCCAGCGGATCCTCAGCGAGCGTGACAATGCTAAGCATCCTGATCGGATGAGCCGCTACATTCAGACCTACCGCAGCAATGTGACCTAGCCTGCTGCGTTCGGGCTCCGGTTATTGAACACACACCGGAAGCTGCAAATGATCTCGGTGCGCACGTTTGACCGGCGTGGACATAAATGACAGCAAGGGCGCAATGACCGTAGAACAACTGGGGATCATTCGGCGGTGACGTTTGGTGCTAACCGTTACGTGCACCGGGGGCTCCTCCCGAGAGCTCGGGCTGAGAGGTGGGAGGTGTTAGCACCGGCCGCACTGCTGGCCCGGATCGGCCACGAATATGAGAAAAAGCGCTCCGCCATTTCGCTGAGAATTCTGCGAAACTGCAGGTAGAAGCATCGCAATCCGGCATGGAGTTTGAGAAGCTAGATCGTCACTGTAGAGTCTCACGACTGATGTCATATTCTCATCGGTCATGTCATATGTCTTTCATAACCGAAGCCGGCGACACTGATAGATCTAATCGGCACGGCGGTTTTCAGCGTGCTAACCCCCGCACTCAGCCTGGTTGGGGGTCCCCCGGTGCTGCCCCCGGGAAGTAAGGTCACTGTGGGGCGATCCACTTTGGAGCTTCCTTGTAGTGGCAGCGCCTGCACGGTGACGGCGGATTGGTACTTCCCGGCCGGTCCGAATCCCCCGCAGGGACTCATCTACTTTCAGCACGGCATCCTGGCCAACGCAGCAATGTATAGCTACACCGCCGCGAATCTGGCCCAAGAGACCGACTGCATCGTCGTTGCACCTACGATTACCTCAAACTTCTTTGCGCCCAACGACCTGTGGCTCGGTGGAGCACCGATGCAACAGGCGATCGCCAACCTGTTCGTCGGCGACGAGGCAGCGCTCACCGCCAGCGCATCGGCTGCCGTTGGACACGCCGTAACGCTGCCTCAGCGCGTTGTGCTAGTCGGTCACTCCCTGGGCGGTGGCACCGATTTGGCGGTAGCAGGCGGCATGTTCGAAAATCGTTCGAGCAACAAGCTGGCCGGGGTGGTCATGCTCGATGGGGTGGCGGTGGACTCCACCCT
>DATJBA010000018.1:0-26700 GCA_035515675.1 Mycobacterium sp. | reverse complement strand
CCGGCGGCTCGACCGACGCCGACAAGCTCACCTTCGCCTGCAAGCCCGACCACAAGCTAATCGAAAAAGGCTGGCGAACAAGGAAACTCCCCAACGGCCGCACCGAGTGGATCCCGCCGCCACAGTTAGACCGCGGCGCACACACCAACAACTACCACCACCCGGAACGCCTCTTCGATGACGACGAAGCCCCTTGACCCGCGCTTATTTCTTGAATCGTCCGGCGAATCCGCGCAGTGGCAGGTCGGCGCTGGTGATCAGTCCGGGCGGCGCCGCCACCACCGACTTGATCGAGTTGAGGGCGGGCATACCGGTCACGGTCATGCCGATGGAGGCGAAGTTATCCGGATTGGACAGGTCTACGCCGGGCTTGGGAAAAATCATGTGCTTGTTGTAGACGCACGGGTCGCCCTTGATCTGGGTGATGTAGCAGCCCTTGACATTCCAGCTCGGGTCGGTGTGCGGGGTCATCAGCCATTCCAGATGCGTCTCAACCCGCGGAACCCCGTCCACCATGCCCTGATACTTGATGTAATTTCCACCCAGCGAGCCCTTGGGCAGCCTGTACCAGCCCAAGTCGACGTCCTTGGTGCAGGCACCCAACTCGTAGCTGAAGTTGACCTCATCGAGAGGCAGATCGAAGCAGTCGGCCATCATCAACACGCTGTCAGCGAAAACGCGGGTGTACTTCTCCAGCTTCGCCGGGATTCCCGGATCATCGACCGGCAGGCCGTAACCCACCTCGATCCAGGTGTCCTTGGAGTGGTGGCATGACACGTCGACGGACTCGATGGTGGTGATGTTCTCGATCTCGGCGACGTCGGCTGAGCACACCACGCCGAGGATCTGTTCAGGCCCGGGTTCATCCCGGTACCGTAGAAAGTCGCGCCACCCTTTTCACAGGCCTCGGCCAAGAGCTGGGTCACCGGCTTGCCCGACGGGTGCGGGTGGTTCTTGTCGCGGTGCCACCCAGTGATCCAGTCGGCGGTGGTGACGATATTGATACCCGCCTCAAGCACTTTGACGTAGAGGTCCTCGTCGGGAAACACGCCGTGGAAGGTGAGGACATCGGGCTTGGCCGCGATAATCTCCTCGATGGTGCCGGTGGCCTTCACCCCGTTGGGAGCCAAGCCGACGAGTTCGCCCACGTCCTTGCCGACCTTTTCCGGCGAGTAGCAGTGCACGCCAACGAGCTCCAGGTCGGGCTGCGTGGCGATCCGCTTGATCATCTCCGAACCGACGTTTCCGGTGGTGACCTGGAAGACGCGGATCGGTCGGGCGGGTGCATTCATTCCGTTCAGCCTTTCTGGATGCTGCGTACACCTCGGCGCCGCCGCCACCGATGCCGTCGGGATAGAACTGCTTGGCCCAGTTGCGAATTGCGGTGAAGCCCTCGTACTCGGCAGTGGCCAGCGCGGGTGGGTCCGAGTAGCGCTGATGCTGCCAGATTTCGATGTCCTGCTTGCGTTCGACCACGGGGTAAGTGCGGATCCGCCTGCCGCGGTTGGGGCGATCCTGGTAGGGGATACACACGTTGCGGCCCTGCTGGCTCCACTGCCACCCGCGGAACGGGCACTGCAGTACTTCGCCGACGACTTTGCCGCCGTAACCCAGGTGCGCACCGAGGTGTTCGCAGTAGGCGTTCATCACGGTGAGCTGGCCGGACTCGGCCCGCCAGGCGACCATCTCCTCGTCGAAGTACGTCATCTTGTGGACATCGCCGACGGCGATCTCATCGGACCAGGAGACCTGGAACCATCCGCTCGGTTTCATCGACAACGGCGGCTTGGCCATCTGCGCTGTCCTCCTGGCGTAGGAATGATAGGCGGCGTCGTCGATAAATCACAGTCCCCTCTATGAAACGCTGGGCGATCCTCGATACGCTCGGCAAATGACCCGGCAAGTGAGCGGGGCCGGAATCGCGGGCCGACGCCCCAACCGGCGTGGCCACGCGACGCGGGAGAACATGCTGGAGGCCGCGCTGAAGTCGCTGGCCTCCGGCGAGCCAGGCTCGGTGTCGGCCAATCGCATCGCCAAGGAGATCGGCGCCACCTGGGGCGCGGTGCAGTACCAGTTCGGCGACACCGACGGTTTCTGGGCTGCGGTGCTGCACCGTACCGCCGAGCGACGCGAGGCGACATTCTCGACACTGTCGGCGCCGGTCCGATTGGACGCCCCCCTGAGTGAGCGGGTCGGCGCCATCATCGACACCCTCCACCGCGGCTTGGCATCGCCGGATTCACGTGCGATCGAAAACCTGCGGGCGGCGCTGCCCCGGGACCCCGACGAGCTCGAGCGCCTCTACCCGCGCACCGCCGCTGAGCTGTTCTCCTGGGGCAAGAGCTGGCTTCAGACCTGCCAAAACGCGTTCTCCGGTCTTGACGTCAACCCGGACCGGGTGCGCGAGTTGGCCGCCCTCATCCCCGGCGCGATGCGCGGCCTGGTGTCGGAGCGCCAGCTGGGCTCTTACGTCGATCTCGACATGGCGCGGCGGGGTCTGATCAACGCTTTGGCCGCGTATTTGGAACATTCCCGGGTGGAATGATTCGATGTCGAGGCCTACCCGCGGAGGTACTCACGTGAAATCCACCGACATCGGGATCCGCGAAGCTAAGCCGAAAGATTTCGCCCAGGTCGCAGAGATGCACTATCCGGTCTGGCGACAGTCCTGGCGCGGAATACTCGCGGATTACCTGCTCGACATGCTCGGTACGCCCAAAAGCTGGGCCACGGTGGTTTACCCACAAGACCTGAATCGGCCTGGGTGGAGTATGTGGATTGCCGAGTCCGGCGGCAAGACACTCGGCATGACCATCTTTGGACCGGACGCTGCAAATCCTGATCACCTGCAAATCGACGCCCTGTACACAGCAGAGGAAAGCCACCACCTCGGCATCGGTGGCCGCCTGCTCAATAAAGCTGTGCGCTCGAATCCGTCAGGTGACGTGATCTTGTGGTGCGCGGAAAAGAACCGCAGGGCACGCGAATTCTACGAGAAGAAAAACTTCCAGCTTGACGGCCGCACCTTCATCTGGAAGCCACTGCCTGGTGTGGCTGTGCCCCACGTAGGCTACCGACTTTATCGATCAGCACCCAACGTTGAGCTACGTCAGCCGTCGATGACCACCCGGTCGCCCCTCGCCCGCGACACACAGACCAGCATTTCGTCACCGCCCACGGCGGTGCGGCCACGGTGATCGACCTGTCCGGCAAGCACTTTGACCTTGCAGGTCCCGCAGAAGCCTTGTTGGCACGAGTAGGGGGTCGTCGGATCATAATCGAGCATGACGTCAAGCGCCGACCGATTCGCCGGAACGCGCAGCACTCGCTGCGACCGCGCGAGTTCCAACTCGAAAGGAACTCCGTCGACGACCGGCGGCGGACTGAACCGCTCGTAATGCAGCGGCGCGTCGGCGTGCTCGTCACGGGCCACGCGCACCGCTTCCAGCATGGCCGTGGGCCCGCACACGTAAACGGCCGTCGTCGGACCGGCGCAGGCCAGCAGGTCATCCGCGGTGGCGAAGCGGCCATGTTCGTCGTCGGCCCAGAGGGTCACCCGATCCGGGGCCACCGACACCACCTCGTCCAGCAACGGCATGTACTCGCGGCTGTTACCGGCATAGATTGCGCGCCAGTTGATTCCGCGCTGCTGGGCCACCTGGATCATCGGTAGAATGGGCGTCACGCCGATGCCGCCGATCACGAACAACACGTCGCGCTCGGCCGTGCCGAGATAGAAGGCGTTGCGCGGGCCTTCGAAGACCAAGGTGTCGCCCACGTCGTAAGCGTCATGCATTTCTATCGAACCGCCGCCGCCGTCGGCGACCCGGCGGATGGCGATGCGATAATCCGTGCGCCGCCCGGGCGGACCGCACAGCGAGTACTGCCGGCGCCGGCCCGAGGGCAACTGAACGTCGATATGCCCGCCGGGCGTCCAGGACGGCAGCAATCCGCCACCCGCGTCGGCCAATGTCAATGCGACCACGTCAGGCGCGACGAGTTCGCGCTTGGTGACCACCGCAGATTGCCTCCGCCGCAGCGGCTTCACCCGCGATGGCTCCCACCGCGAGGCCGCGGCGAATCCCCCGAACAGCACGCGGATACCCCACAACAGCGTGCCGAGTCGGTCGCGGTCGCGCCGACCGTACAGGTCGGCAGGCCTACTGGTCCAGATGCTCTGCGGCACAGTGAGATTCCCCCAAAGAATTAAGCTTGTCGAATGTCGAAGCGAGCGAACAATCGAAGCATCGACGGGCTGATCCGGTGCATCGCGTAGCCGATCCTGGACTCTGCGGTGATCGGTAGCACGGCTGGGCCCGCCTTGACGGCCTTGACGATCGCCTTGGGGTGGCTTCCGGTGTGAAGTTGCGGCGCCGGTACGCCGCATCGGCCTTTTCCCGGGCACGCTCCTGCTGTTCGGCGGTCATCCCGGCGTAGACGGTGCTTTTGGCGATGTTGCTGTTGACGAATCCCGGGCACACGGCCGTGACGGTAACGCCCTCGTCGGCGAAGTCGGCCCGCAACGATTCGCTGAGTGCCAGCACCGCAGCCTTCGTGGTGCCGTAGGCCACCATGGATTTCGACGGTATGTATGAATGACCTTGCCGCACGAGTACCGCCGCCTCGGCGCACGTGGCGCGAACGGCATCCGCACTTTCGTTGGCTGCGGCCAGATCGCGGTCGACGATCACCACCTTGCGGGCGCCGTGACGGGCCAGTTCTACCGCGGTGGCCCTGCCGATGCCCGCGCCCGCCCCGGTGACCAGCGCAAAGTTTGCCTCGCACCTCGCGCGGTGTGCCGCGCACCGCCGACGCGCCCGAAGTGGCTGCGGCGCCGGCGTTTTGATCGACCCACTCGCTGGTCAGCCGGGCGACGACGTCGGGACGCGATGTCACCACCCAGTGCCCGCCTTCGATTGGGATCACCCTGCCGCTGACGGGAATTGCACCGGTGAACTGTTGCAGGGCGGGCGTCACGAAGATATCCCGGCGCGGCGCCAGAACCCGGACCGCCACGGCGGTCTTCGGCAGCTGCGGCCCGGGCGACAGCATTGGCGCGGGCATGTTCGCCCGATACACGTTGAGCCCGTTGATATAGTCAGCGACCGAGCGCGGCGTCGCGTGGCGTTGACTACGAGTACTCGACCGGCCGATACGTTCAAAAGCCTCAACAACTTTCACTCCGAGGCCGGAGCGAGACGCCAGCTCCGGCACACCCGGGCACAGAAAGAAACCGATATAACCCGAAGCCACCAGCTGCCTGGCGACCTGACCCCCGGCCCGGGGAGTGCGCGCCGAGGGCAGGAACGCCCCCGCGTACTGCAAGTGCGGGCCCGAGATCGAGGTGAAGGAGGCGACCTTTCCCATCACCGAATCGTCGGTGATCGCCGCCCAGGCTTGAATCGAGCCCCAGTCGTGGCCCAGCGGGTGAACCTGCTCGACACCTAGGCTGTCGATCACCGAATTGACATCGGACACCAGCTGCGGAAATGCATATCCGGATCTTTTTGCCGGACGGGACGATTCGCCGGCTCCGCGGACGTCGTAGGCCACGACGTTGTATCGGCCGCTGTCGTGCGCAGACAACTCCTCGGCCACTGCGTTCCACACGTGGTGGTTGTCCGAGAAGCCCCGAACGGCAAGGATGGTCGGGCGCGCCGTGTCGATCTCGGTGTACCGGTGTACGGCCAGGGTGACGCCGTCGGACGCGGTGATGCCGGTTGTCGTTGCCGAAATGCTGGTCATTGGTCAGTGCGACGCGCGCGCGGCAGGTGAGACGGCAAGGTAGTCGACCGCCAGCCCCAGCCCGCCCAGTTGTGACGGGTGGAAACCCGGCCGGTAGTAGTCGCCGACAACCCGCACAAATCGCAGCGGCCCGGGCACCAAACCTCGGCGCGCCGCCTTGAAGTAGTCCCGCCAGCTCGGCTTGGTCCCCGGCGGCAGGTAGGGATCCACCGAGTACATGAAGAGCACTCCACGAATCCACAACAGCAGCATGGCCGGCGTGACGACCAGCTGAGCGCGTGCCCGTCGCCAATACCCGGCCCGCAGGTGCTTCATGGTGTCGAACGCCACCGCCTTGTGCTCGACTTCTTCGGCGCCGTGCCACCGGAGCATGTCCAGCATCACCGGATCGGTACCGATGGCATCATGGGCCGGTGAGTTCAAAATCCACTCGCCCAAAATGGCCGTGTAGTGCTCGATCGCCGATACGAACGAAACCTGCTCCAGCAGCCAGCTGTGCTGTCGTCGCAGGCTCCACTGAGGCCGCTCCCCCAGCAGCTTCTCGAAGAGCCACCTGATCTGGTCGGTGTACGGGGTCAGGTCGACGCCCTGAGCGGCGAAGTGGTCGAGCACTTTCGAGTGCGCTTGAGAATGCACGGCCTCCTGGCCGATGAATCCCTGCACATCCAGCCGCAGCTGATCATCTTTGATCAACGGCAATGTCTTCTTGAACACATCGACGAAAAACTCTTCGCCCGCGGGCAGCAGCAGGTGCAGCACGTTGAGGACGTGGGTGGCAAACGGCTCGTTGGGCACGTAGTGGAACGGCAGCTTTGCCCAGTCGAACTCGACGTCGCGCACCTGGAGGACCAGACGTTCGTGGTCGAGCGACGCATCGTGCGGACCCGCTGCCTGGTCGTCGACGGTGAACATTGTGGCCCCCTACCTCGGCGCTTACACCGATCGATCGGATGCCGCTTCGGTGGACTTCGCCCCCAGGCAAGTATAGTTACGCGGCCTGGGCGGGATCACGTCGCGTCATCGAAGAGGCGCGCCGGTGCCGTCCGCTGTTTTCGTTGTGGCCGGTGGACACCGTGCCTAGATGGACTGCATTACCTCTGCGCCACTCCATCACCACCGTCTGCTCGGCCAGCGAAGCCAGTGTCGGCAGGTCGGTGATGAGCCCATACACCATGTCGGGACAGGCGTCGATCTGCACGGTGGCCGTCGCGCACGGGTCAGTGATCGGCCGATCATGGCCAGCGACCACATACGTCGGGTCTATATGGGTGCAGCTCGACGTAGCTGCTCGGTGTCGCGGGCAGCGACGTACAGGATGAAATCGTCTGCGCCGGCGAGAAAATAGACGTCCATCACCTGACGCCTGCTGCGGATCTGCTGGATGAAGGTGCGGATCTTCCCGCGCGCGTTGTTGGTAATCTCGGCTTCATTGCGGCCCATCCGAACTTTCTTCACACTAAAACGTGAATCTCAAAGGCAAGGGGCAATCATGCGAGTCGGCGTTCCGACCGAGACCAAGAACAACGAATTCAGGGTGGCGATCACCCCGGCCGGCGTCGCCGAACTGACCCACCGCGGTTACGAGGTGCTCGTCCAGGCCGGCGCCGGAGAAGGGTCGGCGATCACCGACGAGGAGTTCAAGGCGGCGGGCGCCCAACTGACCAGCACCGCCGAACAGGTGTGGGCCGACGCCGACCTGCTGCTCAAGGTCAAGGAACCGATACCGGCCGAGTACGGCCTCTTGCGACACCGCCAGGTCCTGTTCACGTATCTGCATTTAGCCGCCTCGCGTGCGTGCACCGATGCGCTATTAGCCGCCGGCACAACGTCAATCGCCTACGAGACCGTCCAGACCGCTGACGGCGCACTTCCGTTGCTGGCCCCGATGAGCGAGGTTGCCGGTCGGCTCTCCGCTCAGGTCGGGGCCTATCACCTGATGCGGACCCACGGGGGGCGCGGTGTGCTGATGGGCGGGGTGCCGGGCGTCAAGCCGGCCGATGTCGTGGTGGTCGGCGCCGGCACCGCGGGCTACAACGCCGCCCGGGTCGCCAGCGGCATGGGCGCGACGGTCAGGGTTCTGGACGTCAACATCAACAAGCTTCGGCTACTCGACGCGGAGTTCGGTGGCTACATCAGCACTCGCTACTCGTCGAAATACGAGCTCGAAGGTGCCGTCAAACGTGCCGACCTGGTAATCGGAGCCGTGCTGGTGCCCGGCGCCAAAGCCCCCAGGCTGATCTCGAATTCGCTTGTTGCACAGATGAAGCCAGGTGCGGTGCTGGTGGACATCTCCATCGACCAGGGCGGCTGCTTCGAGGATTCCCGGCCGACCACGCACGATCGTCCGACGTTCGCCGTGCACGACACGCTGTTCTACTGCGTGGCGAATATGCCCAGCGCGGTACCGAAAACGTCGACCTTCGCGCTGACTAACGCAACGATGCCGTATGTGCTCAAACTTGCCGAGCACGGCTGGCAAGCGGCGTGCCGGTCGGATCCCGCTCTGGGCAAAGGTCTTTCGACGCATGACGGCACGCTGCTGTCCGAACAGGTGGCCACCGACCTGGGTTTGCCGTTCACCGATCCGGCAAGCGTATTGGCCTGACAAGCAGCCCTGCCCGGTCAGCCGGGCGGCATCTGCCGACGTGACAGTGCTGACACACGGCGCTAATCGGTTGCGGTTAGACCGGCGATGATGTCGGCCGCGGGTCCGGGGCGCGCCTCCTGGAACGATGTTCCCGCCCAGAGGGGCATCCCGTTCGGGTCTTCCAAGGCGCTCGCCGCCTCCCGTATCGGCAACGTCATCTGGTTGACCTCGGGATAACCCAGCGGAGCCACGTTATCGAGTAGACGAATGAATTCGTTCTCCAGACCGCGCGCATACCGGCCCGAGAACGCACGCGTGACGATGGTCCTGCCGAAGAGTTGATTCTTCATGGCAGTGCGATGCCCGGGGTTGGTGCCGGCTTCGTCGCAAAGCAGCAGCGCGGTGCCGACCTGTGCGGCCACCGCTCCCCTGCGCAGTACCCCGGCGACGCCCTCAGCGGTGCCCAGCCCACCCGCCGCGATGATCGGGACGTCGTGCGTCCTGCGGATCCGATCGATCAGCTGGTGCAGCGACTCGGTACCAGGCTCCATGTCCGGCGCAAAGGTGCCGCGGTGCCCGCCGGCACCCGGACCCTGGACCACCAGGCTGTCGGCACCGGCGGCAACGGCCACCGCGGCCTCGTAGCCCGACGTCACCGTGACCATCACCAATATCCCCAGCGCGCCCAACCGCTTAATCACATCCGGCGACGGCACGCCGAAGGTGAAGGACACCAGCTCCGGGCGTACATCGGCCACCACCTCGAGCTTGCGCTCCCAGTCGTCGTCATCTCCGAACTCGGGCCGACCGACCTCCACCTGGTAGTGCTCGGCGATCTCTTCGAGTTCGTCTGCGTAATAGTCCAGTTGTACCCAGTCGGCGACACTGGGCTGGGGCACAAATAGGTTGACACCGAGCGGGCCGGTGGTCATGGCGCGTGCGGCGGCGATATCGTCGGCGAATCGCTCCGCGCTCAAGTACCCGGCGGGGATGAACCCGAGCCCGCCCGCGTTAGACACCGCCGCCGCCAACGCGGGGCTACCGGGACCGCCGGCCATCGGCGCGCCCACGATGGGCACCGGGATGTCCCAAAAGCCCAGAACCATCTGGCTAATTTACCATCGCCCGAAGTTGTTGGGGCAGCGATCGTTTCGAGGCATACGGACCCAGAACGGCAGCGCCGTACGGCTTGCGCAGCACCCGGCGGGCGACCGCATTGACCTCCTCGACGGTCACCTCGTCGATTTGCTGCAAGGTGTGCTCGATGCTGCGGTCTTTGCCGTAGTTCAATTCGCTGCGGCCGATGCGGCTCATCCGGGAGCTGGAATCTTCCAGGCCGAGCACGAGCCCGCCGCGCAACGAGCCCTTGGCGATGCGACATTCCGCGTCGGTGATGCCGTCGCGTGCCACTGCTTCGAGCACCTCGCTGGTCACCCGCATGACGTCGGCGAAACGCTCGGGCAGGCATGCGGCATACATCGACAACGCGCCACTGTCGGCGAAGATGTCCAGCGCCGAGTAGACCGAATAGGCCAGCCCGCGGGACTCGCGAACCTCCTGGAACAGCCTGGAGCTCAGACCGCCGCCCAGCGCGGTGTGCAGCACCGACAGCGCCCAACGATGCTCCCAGCTGCGCCCGGGTGTGCGTACGCCCAACGACACGTGGGTCTGCTCGGCATCCCGGTTGCCCAAGGTCAATCCGGGGCGGCCGTTCACCCGTCCGGCACCCTTGCGCGGAGCAATGGGCTGCCGCCCGGGAACCAAACGCGACCCGAAGTGCTCGCGCACCAATGCGACTACCTCGTCGTGGTCGACATTGCCGGCCACCGCTACGACCATCCGTTCCGGCGTGTAGCGCCGCACATGAAACGAGTGCAGTTGGGCCCGCGTCATCGCCGACACGGATTGCGCGGTGCCGATCACCGGGCGGCCCACCGGGTGATCACCAAACAGCGCCGCCAGGAATATGTCCCCCAGCGCGTCCTCGGGATCGTCGTCGCGCATGGCGATCTCCTCGAGGACGACGTCGCGTTCCAGCTCGACATCGCCGGCGGCGCATCGACCATTGAGCACCACATCGGCAACCAGGTCGACGGCCAGCTCCAGATCGCTGTCAAGCACGTGCGCGTAGTAGCAGGTGTGCTCCTTGGCGGTGAATGCGTTCAGCTCCCCGCCGACAGCGTCCATCGTCTGCGCGATATCCACGGCCGTGCGGGTCGGGGTCGACTTGAACAGCAGATGCTCCAGGAAGTGCGCCGCCCCGGCAACGGTGGCACCCTCATCACGCGATCCGACACCGACCCAGACCCCGACCGACGCGGAGCGCACCGCCGGCAGGTACTCGGTTACCACCCGCAGGCCGCCCGGCAGTGTGCTGCGGCGCAGTGCGGCCTGGTGTTCAGGATTCGCCTCGGCGGTCTGCTTGCCCCGCCGCAGGGCGCCCCCACGACCGGGACGCGCCCCGGTCGCCCCGGGGCCAGCTGCTGGCCCCCCAGAATCAGCTAGCGGCATCGGCTGGCGCTGCGGGGGCAGGAGCCGACGATGGCGTGGCAGCCGAGTCTTCTTCGTCAGCCACCAGGACCAAAGAGACCTTGCCCCGCTTGTCGATATCGGCGATCTCGACCCGCAGCTTGTCTCCGACGTTCACGACGTCCTCGACCTTCGCGACGCGTTTGCCCTTGCCGAGTTTGGAGATGTGCAGCAGACCGTCACGACCGGGCAGCAGTGAAACGAACGCGCCGAAATCCGTTGTCTTGACCACAGTTCCGAGGAATCGCTCACCGACCGTCGGCAGCTGCGGGTTGGCGATGGCGTTGATCCGGTCGATCGCGGCCTGCGCCGAGGGCCCGTCGGTGGCGCCGACGAACACGGTGCCGTCGTCCTCGATGGAGATCTGCGCGCCGGTCTCCTCGGTGATGGCGTTGATGACCTTGCCTTTAGGGCCGATGACCTCACCGATCTTGTCTACTGGAACCTTGATCGTGGTCACTCGTGGCGCGTAGGGGCTCATCTCGTCGGGTCTGTCGATGGCTTCGGCCATGACTTCCAAGATGGTCAGCCGGGCATCTCTGGCCTGCTCGAGCGCACCCGCGAGCACCTGGGACGGGATCCCGTCGAGCTTGGTGTCCAGCTGCAGCGCGGTGACGAAGTTCTTCGTGCCGGCAACCTTGAAGTCCATGTCGCCGAACGCGTCTTCGGCACCCAGAATGTCGGTCAGGGTAACGAAGCGGCGCTCGGCGCCACCGCCGGAAACCTCCACGTCGTCGGAGACCAGCCCCATCGCGATGCCGGCCACCGGCGCCTTCAGCGGCACTCCGGCGTTGAGCAGCGCCAGCGTGGACGCGCAGACGGACCCCATCGACGTCGAGCCGTTGGAGCCCAGCGCTTCGGACACCTGGCGGATGGCGTATGGGAACTCCTCGACGCTGGGCAGCACCGGGACCAGAGCCCGCTCAGCCAGTGCGCCGTGCCCGATCTCACGCCGCTTGGGCGAGCCGACCCGGCCGGTCTCGCCGGTGGAGAACGGCGGGAAGTTGTAGTGGTGCATGTACCGCTTGGAGGTTTCTGGTCCCAGCGAGTCGATCTGCTGGGCCATCTTGACCATGTCGAGCGTGGTCACACCGAGGATCTGGGTTTCGCCGCGCTCGAACAGCGCGCTGCCGTGTGCGCGCGGAACAACGGCGACCTCAGCCGACAACGCGCGGATGTCGGAGATGCCCCGGCCGTCGATGCGGAAATGGTCGGTGAGGATGCGCTGACGGACCAGCTTCTTGGTCAGCGCGCGGAACGCTGCGCCGACTTCTTTTCCACGGCCTGCGTAAGTTTCCGCTAGCCGCTCGAGAACCTGGGTCTTGAGCTCGTCGGTGCGCTGGTCGCGCTCCGACTTGCCGCTGATGGTCAGGGCGGCGGCCAGCTCGTCGGTAGCCACCGAGGACACCGAGTAGTACACGTCGTCGTCGTAATCGGGGAACACCGGGTATTCACCGGTTGGCCTTGCGGCGGCGTCGGCAAGTTCCTGCTGGGCGGTACACAGCACGGCGATGAACGGCTTGGCCGCCTCCAGGCCTTGCGCCACAACGCTTTCCGTCGGTGCCTGGGCACCGCCCTCGACGAGTTGGATGACGTTTTCGGTGGCTTCGGCTTCGACCATCATGATGGCAACATCGGGCTCACCTTGGTCGCCGGCGCCGACGACCCGGCCGGCCACCACCATGTCGAACACCGCTCGCTCGATCTGCTCGACCGTGGGGAAGGCAACCCAGGTGCCGTCGATGAGCGCCACCCGGACACCCCCGATGGGACCGGAGAACGGCAGGCCGCCCAGCTGGGTGGAGGCTGACGCGGCGTTGATCGCCAGCACGTCGTAGAGGTCGTTGGGATCCAGGCTCAGAATCGTCACCACGATCTGGATCTCGTTGCGCAGACCGTCGACGAACGACGGGCGCAGCGGGCGGTCGATGAGCCGGCAGGTCAGGATCGCATCGGTGGAGGGCCGGCCCTCACGACGGAAGAATGAACCGGGAATGCGGCCGGCGGCATACATCCGCTCCTCGACATCGACGGTCAGCGGGAAGAAGTCGAAGTGCTCCTTGGGGCTCTTGCTGGCGGTGGTTGCCGACAGCAGCATGTTGTCGTCGTCCAGGTAGGCGACCACAGCACCGGCGGCCTGCAGGGCCAACCGGCCGGTCTCAAAACGGACGGTGCGGGTGCCGAAGCTCCCGTTGTCGATAATGGCGGTCGCCTCGAACATGCCCTCTTCAATTTCAGCTACAGACATAGGTGTCCGTACGGCCTCTCTGGTATTCAGCTTTTTCGCGTCGTCACGCGCAACCCGGAGGGTTTGCAGCACAACTCAGCACAACTCACCGGCCCGGACGGGCCGCGAGTCACCCTGAGAGCTTCCCTAAGAGCAAAGTCTGAATACGGCGACGGCCATCGATCGAAGCGGCCGACCTGCCCCAGATCCGGAGAGCCCGGCAGCCACTACCGAAGACCGCCCGATGCAGACTGGGCTGCTCCCGTCATGACACGCTGGAACGGCACGCACGGATCTGCGCGGACCGCACCGTTTGCCCGGACCGAACCGGCCCAGAACGCTCCCAACTCTACACGGGCGAACTCAGCCTGTTGGCGAGGACTCGATTTGCCGGGCTTGCCTGCGCTATGCGCGGCGACCGCCGGCGACGTTCTCGACGCACACGAAACGCCGCTGGGCCCAGCTCAGCGACGCAGACCCAGCCGCTCGATGAGCGAGCGATAACGCTCGACATCGATCTGGGACACATACTTGATCAGCCGCCGCCGGCGGCCCACTAGCAACAGCAGTCCCCGCCGCGAGTGGTGGTCGTGCTTGTGCACCTTGAGGTGCTCGGTCAGGTCCGCGATCCGCTTGGTCAGCAGCGCGATCTGCGCCTCCGGGGATCCGGTGTCGGTGTCGTGCAGGCCGTAGGAGCTCAGAATCTCTTTTTTCTGCTCGGCTGTAAGCGCCACGAAATATCTCCATCAATTGGTCCGCGATTATCGGGTATCCAGGCGCGGCCACCGCGAACCGCAGCACGCGCCGATGTCGTCGGAGAAGTTTAGCAGCCGGGCGGTGCCCGCCCCGAATCCTCAGGTGCGCGGTCAGTCGATGAGCAGGGCACGCGCGCAGTCGGTGTCGTTACCCATCGCGGCGATGAGATCTCGCACCGAGTCGAACTTGCGCTGTCCGCGAATGCGCGTGACGAAGTCCAATGCCACGTGCTGTCCGTACAGGTCGGCGGTGGTATCCAGGACGAACGCCTCGACGGTGCGGGTGCGCCCGGAGAAAGTCGGGTTGGTGCCGACCGACACGGCGGCCTGGTAGCGCTCACCCGGGATGACGGTGCCGGTCACCGGTCCGTGCCCGAGCACGGTGAACCAGGCGGCATACACGCCGTCGGCCGGGATGGCCGAATACATCGGCGGCGCCACGTTCGCGGTGGGAAAGCCCAACTCGGCGCCCCGCCCGTGACCGCGGACCACGACACCCTCGACGCGGTGCGGGCGGCCCAGCGCCTCGGTGGCCGCTACCACGTCGCCGGCGTCCACGCAGGACCGGATGTAGGTGGCGGAAAACGTCACGGTTTCGTTGTTGTGGTGCTCGGACAGAAGTGACATCGATTCCACCGCGAAACCGAATCGCTCGCCGGCACGACGCAAGGTGTCGACGTTGCCGGCTGCCTTCTTGCCGAAGGTGAAGTTCTCACCGACCACGACCTCCACTACATGCAGCTTTTCCACCAGCAGCTCATGGATGTAACGGTCCGGCGTGAGCTTCATGAAATCGCTCGTGAACGGCATCACCAAGAAGACGTCGATACCCATCTCTTCGACGAGCTCGGCGCGGCGGGTCAACGTCGTCAGCTGCGCGGGATGACTGCCGGGATAGACCACTTCCATCGGGTGCGGGTCGAACGTCATCAGCGCGGTCGGCACGTTGCGCGCGCGGCCGGCTTTCGCCGTATGCGCGATCAGTTCGGCGTGGCCACGATGTACACCGTCGAACACCCCGATGGTGAGCACGCATCTGCCCCAGTCCGTGGGGATCTCGTCTTGGCCGCGCCACCGCTGCACGACCGCAAGCCTACGGTGCAAGGTGGCTCGCCGGGCGACGGGTGTGCCGGGCAGCACGCCAGATTAGGCGTGCGTTGCCTAAACTTTCTGGTTGTGAGGGCTGACGAAGAGCCTGGCGGTCTCACCGCGGTCGGCCAGGATTATCTGAAGGTCATCTGGAATGCCCAGGAGTGGTCGATGGAAAGGGTCAGCACCAAGATGCTGGCCGAGAAGATCGGGGTGTCGGCCAGCACAGCCTCAGAGTCGATCCGCAAACTCGCCGAGCAGGGCCTGGTCGACCACGAGAAGTATGGCGCGGTGACCTTGACCGAGGCAGGGCGGCGAGCGGCGCTCGAGATGGTGCGCCGGCACCGGCTATTGGAGACGTTCCTGGTCAATGAACTCGGCTACGGCTGGGACGAGGTTCACGACGAGGCTGAGGTGCTGGAGCACGCGGTATCGGATCGCCTGGTGGCCCGCATCGACGCCAAGCTGGGTTTCCCGCAGCGCGACCCGCACGGTGACCCGATCCCGGCGTCTGACGGGCAAGTGCCCACACCGCCGGCCCGTCAGCTGTGGGTGTGCGGCGACGGAGACACCGGGACGGTGGCCCGTATCTCTGATGCCGACCCGGAGATGCTGCGCTATTTCGCTGGCGTCGGGATCAATCTCGACTCTCGGCTGCGGGTCCTGACCCGCCGCGAATTCGCCGGCATGATCTCGGTGGCGATCGAATCCGCCGACGGCGCCGAAACCACCCTCGATCTGGGCAGCCCGGCCGCCCAGGCGATCTGGGTCGTGGGCTAGGAGCCCGAAGGGCTAGCTCAGTCGGCCAGCAGGCCCTTGGCGATGTGGGTGACCTGAACCTCGTTGCTGCCGGCGTAGATCATCAGTGACTTCGCGTCCCGGGCCAGCTGCTCCACCCGGTACTCGGCCATATAGCCGTTGCCGCCGAACAGCTGTACGGCCTCCATCGCGACGTCGGTGGCTGCCTCCGACGAGTACAGCTTGATCGCCGATGCCTCGGCCAGCGTCGGCGCTTTCCCGGCTTTGGCACGCTCGATCATCTGGAAGACCATGTTCTGGACATTGATCCGGGCGATCTCCATCTTGGCCAGCTTGAGCTGGATCAGTTGGAATTGCCCGATGTTCTTGCCCCACAGCGTGCGGGTCTTTGCGTAATCCACGCATCGCCGGTGGCATTCGTTGATGATGCCCAGCGCCATCATCGCGACCCCGAGGCGTTCGACGGCAAAATTGGCGCGGGCATTGTCCCGGCCGTCCCCATCGGCGTGGTGCTGGTTCTCGCCGAGCAGGCGGTCCGGGGTCAGCCGCACGTTGTCGAAGAACAATTCGCCGGTCGGCGAGGACATCATGCCCATCTTCTTGAACGGCTTGCCCTGCGTCAGACCCGGCATGCCCGCGTCGAGCACGAAGATGAGCACCGGCCGGTCGCGCGGGTCCAATTCGGAGTCACCGACAGTGGCTTCAGCGAGTTTGGCGTAGACCACCAGCACGTCGGCGTAGGGCCCGTTGGTGATGAATGTCTTCTGCCCGTTGAGGATGTAGTCCTCGCCGTCGCGTTTGACGTAGGTCTTCATGCCGCCGAACGCATCCGAGCCGGAGTCCGGCTCGGTGATGGCCCAAGCCGCGATCTTTTTCAGCGTCATCAGGTCGGGCAGCCAGCGCTCCTTCTGGGCCAGCGTGCCGCGGCTCATGATGGTTGCCGCACCCAGACCCAGGCTGACAGACGCGGTGCTCAGCAATCCGATGCTGACCCCGGCGAGTTCGGAGACCAGCACCGCGACCATCGACGCCGGGGCACCGCCCATTCCGAGACCGCCTGCGCCGTCTTGCTTTTCGTCCCCTGCTTCGCTGAGTATCCCTTCCTGCTTGGCACGCTCCCGGTCCAGCATCGATTTGACCGATTCGGCGGCCAGCACGTCGAGACCGAACTGGCTGAACAACTTGCGCGCGATCGGATAGGGCGACATTGCGCCGGTTTCCAGCTCATCCAGATGCGGGCGGATCTCCTTGTCGATGAACTGACGAACAGCATCCCGAACCATCAGATCGCTGTCGGACCACTCGATCATGGTGTTTCCCGGGCCGCGTGCGCTTCAGCGTTCGGCGCGCTGGTAGGCGGTGACGACGGCGGCACCGCCCAGCCCGATGTTGTGTTGCAATGCGGCGGTTACGTTGTCGACTTGGCGCTTGTCAGCGGTGCCTCGCAGCTGCCAGGTCAGTTCAGCACACTGCGCAAGCCCGGTCGCGCCCAGCGGGTGTCCCTTGGAGATCAGGCCACCGGAAGGGTTGACCACCCAGCGTCCGCCGTAGGTGGTGTCGCCGTTGTCGATCAGCTTGGCTGCCTCGCCCGGGCCGCACAGGCCAAGCGCCTCGTAGAGCAGCAGCTCGTTGGCCGAGAAGCAGTCGTGCAGTTCGATCACCTGGAAATCCTCGGGGCCAAGTCCGGACTGATCGTAGACCCGTTGTCCCGCTTGCACATTCATATCATAGCCGATGAGATTCTTGGCGCTTCCGTGGAAGGTCGACGTGAAGTCGGTCGTCATGGCCTGGCCGACGATCTCCACCGCCTGGCCGGCCAGCCCGTGGCTGTCGACGAAGTCCTCCGAGGCCAGAATCGCCGCGCCCGAACCGTCCGATGTCGGCGAACACTGCAGTTTGGTGAGCGGGTCATAGATCATCCGCGCCGCCAGGATGTCGTCGAGGGTATAGGCCTCCTGGAATTGCGCATACGGGTTGTTCACCGAGTGCTTGTGGTTCTTGTAACCGATCTTGGCGAAGTGCTCTGCAGTGGTGCCGTATTGCCGCATGTGCTCGCGCCCGGCGGCCCCGAACATCCAGGGCGCCACCGGAAACGCCAACTCGGTGATCTCGGCCATCGCCTGTACGTGCTTGTCCATCGGGTTGGTGCGGTCTTCGTATGACGCCGAAAGCGATCCGGGTTTCATCTTCTCGAATCCCAGGGCGATGGTGCAGTCGGCCAATCCGCCGCGAATCGCTTGCGCCGCGAGGAACAGCGCGGTGGAGCCGGTCGAGCAGTTGTTGTTGACGTTGACGATGGGGATGCCAGTCAAGCCCAGTTCGTAGAGTGCCCGCTGCCCCGATGTCGACTCGCCGTAAACGTACCCGACGTAGCCCTGCTCGATGTCGCAGTAGTCGATACCGGCGTCCTGCAGCGCGTTGGTCCCCGACTCCCTCGCCATGTCCAGGTAGTCCCAGCCTTCGCGGCGGCCCGGCTTCTCGAATTTCGTCATGCCAACGCCGACGACGTAAACCTTGTTGGACATAGCGCACCCCTTCCGAACGGCTTGCAAACCGGCCCGTCGGCGTACGCCTTGGGCCGTACATAGACCCGGTTTCAGTGTGCAACTTAGCGGTGCCGGGCTGTCGGCGGGGGCCTTTAGAGCGTCGCCGGGCTGGGTCTGATTGCCCGGCTTCTTCTCAGGACGTTGCGTCCTGCATCGTCGCCGGGCGGAGCACCGCCACCGACTTGGTCCGCGAGCCTGCGTCGCGCAGCAGTGCTATCACGCGGCCGTGGGCGTCGCCGGCGGCATAGACACCGTCGATACCGGCCGGCGAAAGGGACTGGCCGTTGCTGGCTGCCTCGGCCTCCTCGGCGGTGAGATCGCGGCGCGGAAACATCAGCAGGCACGCTTCGTCGAGGGTCCAGCTCAGCCGGGGCCGCTCCTCCAGGTCGTCAAGTGAGCAAGCCTGGTCCAGCTCGAAGCGGCCGACGCGGGTGCGTCGCAACGACGTCAGATGCCCGCCCACCCCCAGCGCAGCGCCGAGATCGCGGGCCAGCGCACGAATGTAGGTTCCCGACGAACAGTCGACTTCGACATCGAGATCGATGACGCCGTCGACTCCTGATCCGGATCGAATGTTCAGCATCTCGAACCGGTCTATGCGTACCGGCCGGGCCCCGAGCTCGACGTCGTGGCCCTCGCGGACCAATCGATAAGCACGACGACCGCCCACCTTAATCGCGCTGACCGCCGACGGCACCTGCTCGATGTCACCGCGCAAGCCCGCGATCGCAGCGGCGATCGCCTCGTCTGTCAGGTGCGCAGCCGAGACGCTTTGCAGCAGTTCACCTTCGGCGTCCTCGGTGGAAGTGGTCTGGCCCAGACGGATGGTGGCGGCGTACGACTTCGGGGCCGCCGTCAGCAGGCCGAGGATCTTGGTGGCGCGGTCGACGCCAACCACCAGCACGCCGGTGGCCATCGGGTCCAGCGTCCCCGCGTGCCCCACCCTGCGGGTGGAAAAGATGCGGCGACAGCGCGCCACCACGTCGTGACTGGTCATTGCGGCCGGCTTGTCGACGACGACGATTCCCGGACCAGGCCCCGGCCCTCTGGGGCGTTCGCTCATAGCACGATCGCGGTCAGCACCAGTCTGCGGCCGACCGACCAGCGGCCCCTCAGCGCGGTCAGCGGCGGACCCGACAGTGCCTTCGGATCGATCAGGATCTGGGAGATGAACCCGCCCGCTGCTGACCCGGGGCCGTCGGCCTCGAAAGTGATGTGGGCGTCCTCGAAGCCCAGCCATCTTTTGGTCAGCGGAAACCACGCCTTGTACGTCGCCTCCTTGGCGCAGAACAGGATTCGGTCCCAATGCAGGCCTGGTAGTTTTCGCGGAGTTTCGGCGCGCTCTTCCGGCAGGCTGATCGCGTCCAGCACGCCGTGCGGCAACACATCGTGCGGTTCGGCGTCGATGCCCACCGAGCGCACCGCGCCAGCGCGTCCCACCACCGCACCGCGGTAGCCCGTGCAGTGGGTGAGGCTGCCCACCACGCTGTCGGGCCAGCACGGTTCTCCCCTGTCACCCTTCAGGATCGGCACCGGCGGCTCACCGAGCTGGCCCAACGCGATCCGGGCGCAGTGACGGACGGTGATGAACTCGTTGCGCCGCTTGGCAACCGAGTTGGCGATCAACGGCTCCTCCTCGGGCAACGGAGCGAGACCGGGCGGGTCGGAGTACAACTCCGAATAGCCCAAATCCTCCGACACCGTCGCGGGCAGCACCGACGACACCAGCGTCTGCGCCGTCATCGTGACTGCCGCTGCCGCAACCGCTCCCGGAACTGCGCGGCCTGCTCCCGCATTTCGGGAGTGATCACGAAGTGACCGCCGAAGTCGTTGAGGTACCCGGGCGCGTACCGCGGATCCGGCAACACCTGACGCAACCAGGTGTACGGCTTGCGGCGCTGCCACTCCCGTGGGTAACCCACTGACACTTCCTCGAAACGAACATCGTCATACCAGGTGGTTCGCGGAATGTGTAAATGGCCGTAGACCGAACAGACAGCGTTGTAGCGAATGTGCCAGTCGGCGGTCTTGGTCGTTCCGCACCACAGCGCGAATTCCGGGTAAAACAACACGTCGCAAGGCTCTCGCACCAGCGGAAAATGATTGACCAGCACGGTCGGTGTCATCCAGTCCAGCTGTTCAAGACGGGCGCGGGTGGCGGCGAGCCGCTCGTGACACCAGGCCTCGCGAGTCGGGTACGGCTCCGATGAGAGCAGGGATTCGTCGATGGCCACCATATTGCACTGCTGCGCCATGGCCAAGCCCTCGGCTTTGCTCGACGCCCCCTGGGGCAAGAAGGTGTAGTCGTAGAGCAAGAACATCGGCACGATCGTGGCCGGGCCACCTCGTTCCGTCCACACCGGGAACGGATGCTCGGGCGTGACCACGCCCATCTCGTCGCACATATTGACCAGGTACTCGTAGCGTGCCCGGCCGAAGATCTGCACGGGATCCCGGGTGGTGGTGCACAGCTCGTGGTTGCCCGGCACCCAGATCACCTTGGCGAACCGCCGCCGCAGCAGGTCAAGCGCCCAACGAATCTCGTCGGTGTGTTCGGCGACGTCGCCGGCAACGATCAACCAATCCTCCGGCGACGACGGGTACAGGGATTCCGTGACCGGCTTATTACCGAGGTGACCGGTGTGTAGGTCGGAAATCGCCCACAGCGTCGGCTGCCCCCTGTCGGTCGATTCCTGCCCCGATTTTTGCCAAGCCATGACTAACCACCCTAACGACCCGGATCCGAACAAGCCCTTTCACGGCCTTTGCGCGGCCCCTTTCGGCGCTCAGCAGCGCCCGAGTCAACGGCCGAATTAGAACGAGTTCAGGTTTCCCTGTGACGGCGCGCACACGACTTGGACACTCCCGGGCAGGGACCGCCGAGGCGTCAGGGCGTGTCGTGTTCGCCGATCTGCGTCTGATTGGGGCGCTTGGTGCGCTGGTCACAGCGGTCGCAGTGGGCTCAGTGGGCTGGCAGAGCGCCCCGCCCGCGCCAAACGGAGGCAGGCCCGTCCAGCTCCGGTCGACCGCCGAGCCGATGGAAACCACCATGAAGAGCCCGATCGTGGCGACCACTGACCCGCGCCCGTTCGACCCGTGCGAGGACATCCCGTTCGACGTCGTGCAGCGGCTCGGCTTGGCGTTCACACCGCCCGAATACGAGGACGGGCTGCGCTGCCACGATGACGCGGGTAACTACCAGATGGCCGTCGAGGCCATCATCTGGCGCACCTACGCGCACACGCTGCCCGCTGACGCCGTCGCGGCTCGCCATACCATCGCGCACCTGCTCACCGGCGAGCGTGTCATCCTCGGCGACGGGGGCTACCGCGGCATCGACACCATCACCGCACCAGCCCGCGACAACACCGGGGGCATCATCCACCACGAGCGCTACCGAACATACCGGCGCGCCCGCGCCCGTGTGGAACACGTCATCGCCCGGATCAAAGACCGGCAGATCCTGCGGCAATGCTGCCGCCGCAGCAACGCCATCAACCACAGCCCCCACATTATCGCCGGGCTCTGGAACCTCAAAACCAAAGCTACACAAGCCGTTTAGCAGGTACATGACCATTACGGGTCACTTAGACGGTCTCGAGGAACCAAGAAGGCATGGCGTCGCAAGGCGACCACCGCGCAATTTTCAGGCCCCGAACGGGCGCCTAACAAGGCAAGCAGGGTCTCTTAGTGCCAGTCCGCCTCGTTGCCGGCGCAGCCACTTAACCGGGGCTTTAACCTGGGGAGTCGTGAGTACGACACCTACTCGACCCGCGCAGCCCAAGCCGCGCACCCTAAGACAAGTCGGCGGCAACGCTCTTGGCCGACTGTTGGGTCTGCCGGCGGCGACCACCGATTACACCGTGAATCGCATCCAAGTCCCGATGCGCGACGGGGTCCAGTTGGTGGCCGACCACTACGCACCGGCCACCGCCAGCCCCGTCGGTACCTTGCTGGTCCGCGGGCCCTATGGGCGTGCGTTACCGTTCTCGCTGGTATTTGCCGGGCTGTATGCGGCACGCGGCTACCACGTCGTGCTGCAGAGCGTGCGTGGGACGTTCGGGTCGGGCGGGGTGTTCGAGCCGATGGTCAACGAGGCCGTCGACGGCGCCGATACGGTTGTATGGCTGCGTGAGCAGCCCTGGTTTACCGGTCGATTCGCCACCGTCGGGCTGTCCTACCTGGGATTCACCCAGTGGGCGGTGTTGCAGGATCCGCCGCCGGAACTGGCCGCGGCCGTCATCACCGTGGGTCCACACGATTTCAGGGCCTCGGTGTGGGGTACCGGTTCGTTCGCCATCAACGACTTTTTGGGCTGGTGCGATCTGGTTTCCCACCAGGAGGACCCGGTGCCCATCCGGACCGGGATCCGCCAGCTGCTGGCCCGACGTAAGGTGGCACAGGCCGCCGGTGGGGTGCCGATGGGTGCTGCAGCCCGGATGCTGCTCGGCACGGGCGCGCCGTGGTTCGAATCGTGGGTCGAGCACTCCGACGGGGACGATCCGTTCTGGAATTCGATGCGGTGCAGCGAGGCGCTGGACCGTGTGCAGGTGCCTGTGCTGCTCCTCGGCGGCTGGCAAGACATCTTTGTGCGGCAGACGCTGCAGCAGTACGCGCATCTGCGCGGGCGGAATGTCAACGTCGCGCTCACCATCGGGCCCTGGACACACACTCAGGTGCTCAGCAAAGGGCTGGCCACCAGCGCGCGGGAATCACTGGATTGGCTGGGCACCCACCTGGGCGGCGCGCCTGCCCTGCGCCGCCCCAGCAGGGTCCGCGTCTATATCACCGGCCAGGGCTGGCGCAACCTACCTGACTGGCCGCCCGCCACCGTCGAACGCGCGCTGTATCTGCGGCCCGGCGGCTACTTGGGTGAGACTGCGCCAACGGACCTGACGGGATTGGTACCGGCGGCATTTCGCTACGACCCCGCTGACCCGACACCCACCATCGGCGGTCCACTGCTGTCCCCGATCGGCGGTTATCGCGATGACAGCCGGCTCGCATTACGCGACGACGTGCTCGCCTTCACCAGCGCCACCCTCACCCATGATCTGTACGTCTATGGAAACCCGCTCGTCGAGCTGACACACACCTCAGACAATCCCCATGCCGACCTGTTCGTCCGGGTGAGCGAGGTCGACGCCAAAGGCCGGTCCCAAAATGTCAGCGACGGCTACCGACGGTTGGGCGCGGCGACAGAGACCGTCAGCATCGAACTCGACGGGATTGCCCACCGCTTCGGCGCCGGTTCACGCATCCGCGTCCTGATCGCCGGCAGCTGGTTCCCCCGCTACGCGCGCAACCTCGGCACCGAAGAACCACTGCTGACGGGTCGGCAGTCCAAGCCGGCCACCCATACCGTGCACTACGGACGCTCCCGGCTGCTGCTTCCCGTCGGCCCCACCGATTCGTCAGCCGACCGCGTCGCGGACCCAGACAGCGACCTGGTTTAGCGCGGCGTCGTCATACACCGGCGGGGCCAGCCTGACATCAGCCGGCGTCAGCGGGATCTGCACCCAACTGGTGCAGCCCGCGTACTCGGGAGTGCGAGTGATTCGCACCGGCTCGGCCAAAGGAATCACCGACACCACCAGCACGGCCAGTTTGTGCTTGGGCCGGAAGTCAAGCCGATCGGCGCGCACCGACTCAGCGGTCCAGATATGCAGATCCTCGATCGCTGAAAGACCATCTGGCCGGTTAACCGGCAGTGCAGCAACAACTTTCGCTGCAGCCCGTACCAGCAGATGTTCGTCGGTGCTGTCGGTGGCCCCGGCTTCCAGCAAGTCCCGGTGCTCGGGTCGGACGCGCTGCGCGTGGCTGTGTGCGACCGTCGGGAACAGCAAGAACTCCCGGGCCGCCAACTCGAACCGCTTTTCACCGATGCCGCCCTTACGCAGCAGCACCCGCTGGCGACCGTCCAGCAGCGCGTGCACCACCGCGCTCCACTCCTTCAGCGCGGGCATCGTTGCGGTCAGCGTCATCTCCGGGCCCCCGGCAATCGCGTCGTCGTCTCCGTGACCTCGGCAACCGCTGCCTCGAACGGTTCGGCGTTAGCCGTCGACGGGTGCGTGATGCCGCTGACCTTGCGCACGTACTGGCGTGCCACCGCCGCGATCTCCTCGGCTGTGGCCGCGAGCTGCAACCCGCGCAGTTCGGTGATGTTCCGGCACATACCCCAACGATAAGCGCGGCCGGGCGGCCGCAAGGGTCTTAACGATAGGCGCGGCCAACCGGCCGCAAGGGTCTTGGACCGCAATCCGTTGCCACCGCATTATGCGACTGCTATTCTCTGCGTCAACCTCGAAGCAAAGGGCTAGGCTATGGTTCGTCGAAGTGCCTTTTCCTCAAAGCCGTCAGCACCCCCAAAGCCCGACCGTTTCGCTGCCGGATATTCGGCAAATCCAGCTATCCGGTGGGTCACAGGAATCCGCGCGAAATACGCGCAACTCCCAGACAAACGTGCCCGAGCCTACGTACTGGTCTCGATCTGGCTGGTCGTCTGGGCTATCGTCCACTTGTATGTCGCAATGGCTGCTTTTTCGAACGCTTTATTGTGGTTGACGTACTATGCAGTCAATTACGAACAAGGGTTCGTCCGTCGCGGGCTCGCCGGCGAACTGATCCGCATATTTCCCGATAGCCACTACTTCACCGCCGCCTATACAGTACTCTGGGTGTCCGTCGCCGTTTGGCTGATCGCCCTGATATGGCTGAGTGTTTCCATAGGCGCCCGCTCCGAACGCAGGATAATGCTTGCCCTCGTCGTTCCGGTACTGCCCTTCGCATTTTCCTACGCCGTGTATAGCCCACATCCGGAACTCTTCGGGATGACCGCACTACTGGCCTTCAGTATGTCCCTGACTAGGGTCCGAACCCCTCGTCCCAGAATGATCTTCAGTGCGCTGTACGGAATCACGACGGCCGTGTTAGCGTTCGTGCACGAAGCGATTCCACTGGAATTGGCGCTCGGCGCAATTCTGGCGATAGTCGTTCTGTCGAAGGATGCGACGCGGGCAGCACAACGAATCTGCGCTGTCTTGGCTGTCGGTCCGGGGATCGTCTCAGTATTATTAATCGCTGCGCTGGGGCGCCGCGATGTCGCGGTGCAGTTGTGTACCCAAGTCCCACACGGGATGGTCGAAGATCCGTGGGCGGTTTCTACATCACCGCAGAACGCTCTCAATTACATACGCGGTCGCGTCGATAGCCAGTCGGACTACCACGACTGGGTGTGCCACCGTGTGACTCCGATGATCAACGCCAGCGTGACTGACGGCATCCACGCGGTGGTCCATTGGGGCTTCTTTCCGCTCATTGGTTCGTTCATCCTCGGGTTGCTGTACTTCGTTGGCACGATATGGATGATCCGTTATTTCTCCGGCGTTCCGGTCAGTGTCTTTCTTAACGAATTTCGCAAAAATCTGGTGTTGCCAGTGCTGGCATCGGCATTGCTGGTTCCGTTGTTCGTGGTTGCCGTGGATTGGACTCGCTGGTGGATGCTAATCACATTCGATGTCGCCATTGTCTACATCCTGTACGCAATCGCCAGGCCGGAGATCGAGCAAGGGCCAACCAGACGAACCCGCCTGGTCTTCATGTGCGCTGTCATCGTGCTGGCAGTGATACCAACTGGGGCCGCCAACAATGTCGGCACATACGGAACCGTCGCCACCTCCGTTCTGCTCCCGGGGACTCGTTCCGACCTTACGGCGTTATCGGCGTGACCAGTTCGGCAGCGGAGCTGACTACGGTTGCGGTATGACCAGTGAAGGCATCCTGCTGATCGACACCGCCGAGCGGGTGCGCACCCTGACCCTCAACCGGCCGCAATCTCGCAACGCGCCGTCCTCGGCGTTGCGGGATCGGTTTTTTTCAGCCCTGACCGACGACGTCGACGTCGTCACCCTCACCGGCACCGATCCGGTGTTCTGCGCGGGACTGGATCTCAAAGAGCTGGGTGGTCAGTCGGCACTTCCGGACATCTCGCCGCGGTGGCCACCGATGACCAAGCCGGTGATCGGCGCGATCAACGGCGCCGCGGTCACCGGCGGGCTCGCGGCGACGACATTGCCGCCAACCGCGAGGCAGTACTGCAGCGCGGGCGGGCTCAGGTGCGTTAGTCGCAGCGGTCAGCGCGAATCACGGCGATGACGGAACTCCCGAATTATTGGCAACCGCCGCCGGAACTGCTCAGCACACCGTTTACGCCCGGCGTCCGGCCACCCGACTTAGGTCAAATTAGTGCGCATCCCCGGCGGCCGTACCGCCGTCGCCGGAATCCCTGGGCGCGTCGGCGAGCGTGGTGATCGTGGCGAGGGCTTCTTGGAGGTCGGCGGGTAGCGGCTCCACTGCGGTGAGGGTGTGGTTTCCGGCGCGGATGGTCACGGTGCGGTAGCGGCGTAGGGTTTTAACGAATTTATTTATACTCCAACCGGTTTGGCGTTCAATCCAGTGACTGAC
>DATJBA010000017.1:0-8218 GCA_035515675.1 Mycobacterium sp. | reverse complement strand
TGTTGCAGTGGTTGCCATTGCAAGAAGATGCGCAATGGTAGGGTCCGTCCGAAGAGTTTTCGATCGGGAGGTGGGCTGTCGGTGCCAGCTCAGGCGTGGATCACCCTCGTTGTCGGGGTAGTCGGGTTCACTAAGCTCGGCCAGCATCCGGGCATACTCGCGGCGCGGCTTCCCCGAGAATGCCGACGCATCGTTATCGACATACTCCGCACCCACCGACCAACCGCGATCAGCGGCCAGCTTGCGGCAATCCTCCAATTGCCGTTGCACCCCAAGGGATTTGCCCTCCACATCGGCCGAGATCCGCGCATAGATCGCCGCCGACCGCACAACCGGACCAACCGGCTTCTTCGCCATCATGGGGATATATTAGCAAAATCTGATCTTGATCGGTCGCGTTAAACCCTTCGGCGGGGTTCGCCAACGGGTAGTAGTAGGCATTCACGGTTTTCGGCGTGATCGGATAGACGCACACCGCGGTGCCGGCACGATCGCGGTTGGACTGCGTGCCGTCTAGTCCATCGAAGGTGGCGGATCTGCGGTAGAGATATCCGAGCAAGTGGTCGAACGAACGGTTCTCCAGCATGAGGACGATTACGTGGTCGATCGACTCCAGTCCAGCCATCGGTGCCGCCTTTCTTCCCGTCAATTCTCACGCGCGCGGCCCCGGCCGCGCTGCTGTTCGCGGTGGTGGCCTTTGGCTCCTTCCCCCGCTGGGAGCAACTGGTGTTCGTGTTGATCGCGGTCAACGTGGTGATCATCCCGTTGGCGCTGACGGTGCACCCCACCATTCGTGAGACCGCGGCCGGACTGGTGCCCCGGTTCCCCGGCGGATTGGACTCGACGCTGCTGTTGTTGATCGTGGCGATCGTTGGCACCACCGTCGCCCCGTGGCAGCTGTTTTCCAGCAGTCCAACGTCGTGGACAAGCGCATCACACCGCGCTGGATCCACTACGAACGCGCCGATTTGAGCATCGGCATCGCGGTGGTGATCGGCGGGGCGATCGCGTTGATGGCCGTGGGCGCATTCGGCTTCGCCGGCACCCCGGCGTTCGGCAACTACAGCGACGCCGGCGCGGTGGCCTCCGGGCTGTCCGCCTATGCCGGGCACATCGTTGCCGTGTTGTTCGCCATTGTGCCGCTGGACGCGTCGCTGATCGGCGCGAACGCGGTCGGGCTGGCCACCATCTACGCGCTGGGCGACACGCTGGGCAGGCGGCATTCGCTGCACTGGAAGATCCACGAAGCGCCGTTGTTCTACGGGTCGTATGCGGTGCTGTTGGCGGTGTCGGCGGCGGTGGCGTTTAGCCCTGATCGCGTGCTGGGCCTAATCACCCAGGGAGTGCAGGTGCTCGCCGGTGTGCTGCTGCCGTCGGCGACGGTGTTTCTGGTGCTGCTGTGCAACGACCGCCCGGTGCTGGGCCCGTGGATCAACGGCGTGCGCCAAAACATCGTGGCCCGGACGATCGTCTGTCGCTGTTGCTGCTGTCGCTGGCGTTGACCGCGGCCGTGTTCTTCCCGCACCTGTCCACTACCACGTTCGAGGTCGGGCTCGGGGCAGGTGTCGTGATCGGCATCCTCTGCGGCGCCGTGGTGATCGTCGCGGGCCACCGCTTCGCCGAGCGGCCAAGACGCTGACGCGCGCCGAACGCAACGCCATCCGCGACCAGGACGGCGCCACCTGGCGCACCCCGGCGCTGGCCACACTGGAGCGACCGTTCATGTCCCCACTGCGGCGGGCGGGGCTGCTGACCCTGCGCTGTTACCTGGTCCTAGAATCCAAGGGCCACAAGACCGTTCGCGGCCCCTGTCGCAGCCCTCCACCGACTCGGTGGTGTGACACCAGGGGCACGGCTGGCATGATCTCCGAGGCCAATCAGGTCGCACTGCAGGCCGCCGGGTTGTCGTTCATCCTCGGAGCCCGCATCCCGCATCCGCCCGATGTGGTCCGCGAATGGCGCGACAAACACCCCGACCAGGCCATCCCGGATCGGCTGGTGTTGACCCAGCCGTGGCCAGCCACCAACAGCGAGAAAGCTCGAGGACGTCGCGGGCAACTCGGTCCGCCGTGTCTTCGACCGCGACCTCCGCCTGACCGACGACGAACCGCTCGAAACAGACCGGGTGGAGGATGGTAACCCAATCCTTTCGGGAAACAGGCCGCCTTTCGCGTAGGCCCGCTATCCGGAATTGTGTCCACAAAATAGGCGTGCCTGAATAAGCCTCATAGCAAGGCAATTTTCCCGGATGGCTACCTACTCAGAACGCGGACGAGCCTTCTTCTTGCGCTCGTCGATGATGCGCTTGGCTTTGTGCGTCGAGCGCTCGATGGAGCCGTCGGGCAGCACGATGACCTTTTTTGGCTTCACGCCGATCCGTGCTTTCAAGGCAGTCGAAGCCCGCTCCGCGACCGGCTCGTCGGGCTCGGGGTTGTTATGGGATTTTTCGATCGTGACCTCGTATTGCGCCGTGAAGTTTTCCTCCATGATGCGGATGAGGTACTCGCCGGTGACGCCTTCGAGGCCGCGCACGACGAACTCGATGTCGGAGGGATAGACGTTGACGGCAGAGACGATGAACATGTCGTCCTTGCGGCCGTCGACGTAGATGCGCCCGAGGGTGCGGCCGCACGCACATTTGTCAGTGACGAACCGGCCGATGTCGCCGGTGCGGAAGCGGATGAGCGGGCGCGCGTGTTTGCGCAGGGTCGTGTAGACCAGCTCGCCGCGCTCGCCGGGCGGCAGCATCTCGCCGGTGTCCAGATCGACGGTCTCGACGAGGATGTGGTCCTCCGCGATGTGCAGGCCGTCGTGATGTTCACACATGGCCGCGCAGGCGCCGAAGATGTCGGAAAGGCCGTAGAAGTCGTAGAGGTCTGCCCCCCAGAGTCGCTCGATGGCCTGCCGCGTCGCGGGGATGGATCCGCCCATCTCGCCGGCGACGAAGATGCGTTTGATGCCAAAGTCCTTCTTCGGGTTGACGCCGGTCTTCGTCGCCGTCTCGCCGAGGTGCCACACATAGGACGGGCTCGTCCACATCGCCGTGGGTTTGTATTCCTTGAGGATGAAAATGAGCCGCTCGGACGACAGCGTGCCGCCCCAGATGCAGAGCGCGCCGAGGTTTTGCGCGCCGATGACGTCGGGGCCGCCGACGTAAAGCGAAAAATTGAGTGCGTGGATGTAGCGGTCGTTTTTGCGCATACCTGCCATCCAGAACAGGCGGCTCTCCACGTCCTGCCACTCGTCGAAGTCCTTCTTCGTGAACGGGCTCATCGTCGGCACGCCCGTCGATCCCGACGAGGTGGAGACGAAGATGACGTCCTCTTCGGGGACGGCCGCAAGTTCGCCGAGGAAAGAGCCGACGCCCTGCGAGTCGCGTTGCGTCTTCTTGTTGATGAACGGAAAGCGCTCAATGTCTTTCAGGCCCTGGATGTCCGACGGCTTCACGCCGGCATCGTTAAATGACCTTCTGTAGTACGGCGCGTGGCCGTATGCAAACTGCACGATCTCCTTCAGGTCGCCAAGCTGTTTCTGCTCTAGCACCTCGCGCGGCGCGGTCTCCAGCG
Organism: Mycobacterium sp.; assembly: GCA_035515675.1. Lineage (GTDB taxonomy): Bacteria > Actinomycetota > Actinomycetes > Mycobacteriales > Mycobacteriaceae > Mycobacterium. The sequence continues at coordinate 4,652 of DATJBA010000017.1, read as the reverse complement.
CTTCGGCCCAATAATTGCTCATACTAACTACGTATCCTCCTATTATCTCGATTGTCTGGCCGCCGCTTGCACTGCGGCTAAAACTGCGCAAGCCCGGCCCGGGGCCTACCTACGGGTCACTTCGTTCGCCGGTGGCCGCGCTGGTCAACTCGACGCGTACTTCGAAGCCCAGCACCACCACCCGGTCGACGGTGGCGCGCAGGACACCGGTGGATTCCGCCGTAGCGCCTCGGGCGGCGATCGCCACATCGGGACTGCGGCCGACCCGGATATCGTGCGGGCGGACCAGGGAGCCGTTCAGCGAGGACACCGCGCCCAGAAAGGACATCACGAAGGCGTTCGCCGGCGTGTCGTAGACGGCTGTCGGGACGCCGCTGCGGCGGCACCCGCGTCACATCACGCCCATTGATCGTCACCGACCCGCTATCGGGCAAATCCAAACCAGCGAAAGTGCGCAACAACGTCGACTTCCCCGAAGCACTGGGCCCCAACAACGCCGTCAACGAACCCGCCGGCACCACAAAGTCCACATGATCCAACGCGACGAAATCGCCATAACTCTTATAGGCGTCCCGCACGACGATCGCAGTGTCAGTCATGTTCGAGTCTCCTTGTCATGCCTGTCTGCTCGCCCACGCCCGACGAACAAGCAGAATCGTTTTGACGATCAGAAACGTCACTGCCACGCCCATCAGCAGCGTCGACAATGCGTAGGCACCGTATTCCGCCCCGCGCTGGTAACGATCGTTGACCAGCAACGTCAGAGTTTGCGACTTGCCGGCAAGGTTAGACGAAACCATGATGACTCCACCGAATTCGCCGAGGGTACGCGCGGTGGTCAGCACGATTCCGTAGGTCAGGCCCCACCGGATCGAGGGCAGCGTGATCCGCCAAAACGTCTGCCACCAACCGGAACCCAGGGTGGCCGCCGCCTCCTCCTGTTCGGTCCCCAGCTCGGTGAGCACGGGCTGGACTTCGCGGACCACGAACGGCAACGTGACGAAGATGCTGGCCAGTACGATGCCCGGCAAACCAAAGATGATCTTGAAGCCGAGGTCTCTTTCGACGAAGCCGAACACTCCGGCCGATCCCCACAGCACGATCAACGCCACACCCACGATGATGGGCGAGACCGAGAAGGGCAGGTCGATGATCGCCTGCAACGTGGCCTTGCCGCGGAATCGCCTGCGCGCGAAGATCAATGCGGTGAATACGCCGAAGATGACGTTAAGCGGTAGCACAATCGCCACCACCAACAGCGACAAGTTCAGCGCCGACTTCGCCGCAGGGGTGCTGACCCAGTCATAAAACTGCCCGAAGCCGGGTTTGAAGGTTCGCCACAGGATCAGCGTGGCCGGAACTATCAGCATCGCGGCGATGTAGGCCAATGCGGTATAACGGGTGAGGTGGCGAACCACCGGTGTCTGTTTCGTCTGGGTCATCTGGCCGCCTCCTCTCGCTTGGCCGCACGCGCACCCACGATCCGCAAGATGAGCAGCACGATGAACGAGATCGACAACAACACAATGGATATCGCAGCGGCACCGGTCCGGTCGTCGTTCTCGATCAGGGCTCGGATCCACTGCGAGGACACCTCGGTCCTGCCCGGCACGGCACCACCGATCGTGACCACCGAACCGAACTCGCCGATGGCCCGCGAAAACGACATGCCTGCGCCGGACAGCAACGAAGGCAATAGTGCCGGCAGCACAATCGAGGTGAAGACCTTGGGACCACTGGCACCCAGGGCTGCGGCAGCCTCCTCGACTTCCTGATCGAGCGCCAGCAGCACCGGTTGCACGGCGCGCACCACATAGGGCAGCGTGACGAACGCGAGCGCCATCGCCACCCCCGCCGGGGTGTGCTGCAGATGCAGACCAATCGGGCTGCTCTTGCCGTAGAGGGCCAGCATCACCAAGCTGGTGACGATGGTGGGCAGCGCGAACGGCAGGTCGATGACGGCGTCGAACAGCCCCTTCCCGAAGAAGTCGTCGCGCACCAGCACCCAGGCGGTCAGCAAACCGAACCCCACGTTGATGATGGTGACGACAACGGAAATGGTCAGCGTCACGCGAAACGATTCCAGGGCGGCGTGCGAGGTGACCGCCAGCCAAAAGGCCTGCCACCCGCCGCCGATCGCCTGCCATGCGATGGCGACCAGCGGCAGCAGCACGATCAACGAAAGCCATAGCATCACCACACCGGCCTGCAGTGAGGTGGTAGCCGCCTGGGTGGTGGCCAACGAACCCGGGGGGCCGGCGGCGGGTCCTCGTCGGGCCGGATCGCGGTGGGGCCAATGGTTTCGCGCAACGAAGAGTGAGTCATCCGGTTGCCCGCAGGTAGATCTTGGTGATGCTGCCGGTGCTCTTATCGAACAGGCGGGCATCCACCGTCGCCCAACCGCCGAGGTCGGCGATCGTCCACAGTTTCACCGGTATGGGGAACTGGCCCCGGAAGTCACTGGCAACGGCCGGGTCAACCGGCCGGAAACCGGCTTGCGCCCAGAGCTTTTGCGCCACTGCGGTGTACTGAAAGTTTCTAAACGCAGTCGCGGCCTCCGGGTGCGCGCTGGTGCTCACCACCGCCACCGGATTCTCGATCTTGAAGGTCTGCGTCGGGTTGATGTGCTCGGTCGGCTTGCCCGCCCGCTCCGCGGCGATGGCCTCGTTCTCATAACTGATCAACACGTCGCCGCTGCCTTCGATAAAGACGTCGGTGGCGATACGACCCGATCCGGGACGCAGCTTGACGTGTTCCTGCACCAGTTTGCTGATGAAGTCGACGCCCGCTTGGCCATCCCGACCGCCACCGCTTTTCACCGCGTAAGGGGCAAGCAGGTTCCATTTGGCCGAACCCGAGCTGAGTGGGCTGGGCGTGATCACCTCAATTCCCGGCCGCAACAGGTCATCCCAATCTCTGATGTTCTTCGGGTTGCCCTTGCGCACCATCAACGTCACCACCGAGCCGAACGGAATGCCCTTCGTGCCGTCCGCGTCCCAGTCCGCGGAAACCTTGCCCGCCTTGACCAAACGGGTGATATCCGGTTCGACGGAGAAATTCACCACGTCGGCCGGTTTCCCCTCGACGACCCCGCGCGACTGGTCGGCGGAGGCCGCGTAGGAGGTCACCACCTGCACGCTCTTGCCCTCCTCGGAGGCGTTGAACGCCGGAATCACCCTGCTCCACCCGGGTTCCGGGACCGAATAGGCCACCAGAGTGATGCTGGTGTGGGCGTCAGCCAGCCCGCCGCCACCGACAACGTCGCTGCCACCAGCGCCCTGACAAGCCGCCACAACACCAACGACTAGGGCCAGCGCTACGACGTGCCGCCAGCGCGGTGCGCTGCGAACGTCAGTGAGCATTGGTGGCCTTCCATTGCGGGACTGGTTGTTTCGGCCCGTCGCCGCGGAGGGGGCCTAGAAACGGTGAACATTCACCGACTCGAATACCAGACCGCGCACGGGTTTAAGATCAGCGACAACAGGACACGACGGCGCGACGCTGATTAACGGCGGATGCCTGGTGCATGGCGCGAAGCCTAACAACGCCCCCGCGTGTCGAGCATCGTTGAAGATGACCGGCCCCTCGGGTGGGACGGGTGCCCACGTGACGGACGACGGTGACGTCGGTTGAGCGGGCCGCCACGCCGTCCTGATGGAGTGCGTGGCATCAGATGGATACCGTGGGTACATTGATCGGCCAGCAACGCACCCATAGAGCGGGCGGGCAAGCATCGTCGCAATGGCCGACTACACGGCACCGGCTCTCTGACAGCATGAAACTGCTTCCCCGTCGCCGATCCGGGGGACAGTGGCAGCGCCCTCGCTGTTGCGGTCTGGCAAACCGGGTCCGACCTATCATGAACCAGTGTGTGCCGCCGAAGTTGCGATGATTCGATCCATCCGATCGCCGACGTCGCTCGTTGCCCGATGCACTGTCGGCCTGGCCACCGAAAAAGTCACGATGATAGAAAACAGCCGACACGGCAAGCCCACCCGCTCAGAGCACGTGTAGGATCTGACGCCGGGCCGACTCGAGATCGGTCGCATCGAAACACTAGCTTAGAAGAGCGGTTCGTCGGGATCGGATCGCGGAATTGGGGTGTCTTCCCCGGTGGCTTGGGCGGCTCATTGTGCACCCTGGCGGGCTTGGAGTGCTCTGTGATTTTGTCCGGCGTTCGCCGAACGTAGTCGGCGCGGGTACGGCTACGCTGCGGCATCATCATAATGCGGTCAGTGCATCGGTCGACTCTGGCCAGCTTGGCGGGGGTGAGTTCGCCGGTGGGAACGCACAGGCTGGGGAACAGCAGCGCGCTGCCTGGGTAATCACCTAGGTGTGTCCGGCCGGCGAGACGCAGATCACGGTCGCGTCAGGCAACTGTTGGTCGCGCGCCCAGAACGTCTTGACCAGATGGCGCAGACGGTTGCAGTAATTGTTAATGTGCCCCAGCATTCCGCAGTGCGGACGATTGCTCCGGGCAGTGGGTGGGCGATATGACGGGCCCTTCGGTTTTCACACGCTAATCGGGCTGCGGTCTGTGTGCATGGAGATTGTCTTGTGATTGCGGCGCGGTTGCAGCATGACCACCAGCCTTGCGTATTGACGACATTGACCACCGAGGCCCGCAAATGAGCTTCAACCAGACCGCTCTA
>DATJBA010000016.1:0-6382 GCA_035515675.1 Mycobacterium sp. | reverse complement strand
CGGTCATGCCAAGGCGCGCAAGGCCGTCGAGCACTCCATCCTGGTGGCCGCCTTCCACGTGCTCGATCGCCACGTCGCCTACCAGGATCTCGGGGCGGACTGGTTCGTGCGCCGCCGCCCCGAGGTCCACGCCCGCCGCCTCGCCCACCAGATCGAAGCACTCGGATTCCGCGTCACCATCGAACCCACCGGCCAAGCCGCCTAAACCAACTCAACATCGCCTCAGCCCTACTCCTGGGTGCGAGATCCTCACCTCGCATCCAGTTTTCGTGCGCCCAAATCACCTTGTTTTCGGATCAGGTCATTTGCGCGAACTCTGCCCGCCATGGGAGCCCGACCTGACTCACTCCGTGGTCAGGGCAAGCTACCCGTGGCGGACTGACGTGCAGAAAGATGGGAACGGACACCGGGTTGACGTGTCGCCACGTCTGCTCGGCCGAGTGGTCATAAACCGGCAGCGACGCATCGCAGTGTGGACAAACGAACTGGGTTCGCGCCATATGTTTAACCCAGATGTCTATCCCGCCAGTGGTTGCTGATGGCTTGATCCGTGCAATCTTCCACGGGGCTTCCAGTCCCAGCAGATGGCGGAAGATCTCGGTGTCGCGCATGTGGCAGATGATCGCATCCCCGCGCTGACACCTCCTCAACCGGCTTTCGGCCGTATCCCGCTCATACCCGTTGTTCGGGTGCCCGGCCTCGGCTACCTGCCCAGTTGGGTGGCACGTCGGCGACGGGCTGCGCGGATCTCGTCGTCGGCGATCTTGTCCGCGAGCAGGGCGTAGATCTGGGTGGTCTCGGTGGAGGCGTGACCGAGGCGTTTGCGCACCACCTCGATCCCGACCCCGGAGTTGATCAGTTCCGTGGCGTGGCTATGGCGCAGTTGATGGATATCTATCGCGACTTCGGCTGCGGCGCAGTAGGATTGCCAGCGGTTGTGAGCGGCCGAGTACGACAGTGGGCCGCCCTTGCCGTTGATGCTGGCGCGGAACATCGGCCCGCGCGTGTAGCCCGTTCGCGCCAGGTACAGTCTCACCAACGCGACGTAGCCGCGGTCGTCGAGCAGCACAGTGCGCACCGTGCCGCCCTTGCCGTGCACGCGCACGTGCTCGTCGTCCACGGTGAGGTCGAAATCCTCGACGTACAGCCCGCACGCCTCCGAGGCGCGCATCCCGCACTGGTAGGCGGCCTCGAACAGCACCCGGTCCCGCAGCACATCGATGGTGATGTCCTTGCGGGGGCGCCGCGAGCAGATCGCGTTCAGGACTTTGAAGATGTCCGCCGCGGGCGCCGGCCGCGGCAGTGTCTTCGGCACGCTAATGGTGTCCACCTTGTCCAGGGGGTTCACAAGTATCCGGTCGTGGCGCACCGCCCACCGGCAGAACGCGGACACCGCGGCCCGCTTGCGTTTGCGAGTGGCCGGGGCCTGCCCGGCGATCGACGACAGGAACGCCCGGACCGGGTCGACACCCATTGTGGTCAGGTCGCCGTCGTAGTGCTCGGCGAAGGCGGTCAGGTCTCCGCGGTACGCGCGGATGGTGTTCGCTGATGTGTTCGCGTTGCGGAGGTCTTCGAGGAACGTCTCGATGTGCACCGCGAGCGAAACGACTACCTCCGGTTCGCCGTCGGTGGTGGCCACCGTTGCGGTGTCGGTCGTGCCGGTCGTCATCGACCCATCCTCGAAGTTGCCCGATAACCAGGAAACGAACGCCGGGGCCAGCGGGCGGTTGCCGCAGGTCGCCTCCCGCCATTCTAGCCATTATTGCCCGATAACGACGGTTATCTAGCAACAGGCCACCGGCTACGGACGCCGTCCGGTCGGCAACCACCAACTCGCGGCAGTTGAGTACGCGATCTCAGCAGGTAGACGACGGGGGCCCGACCCAGTCACGTGGGCGGGTTGGTGTGATGGACTTGCGGGTATGCCGAAAAGTCGTGGCCGCCGCAAAACCGCCAAGCCCAAAGCCGCCCGCCGTACACCTGGCCCTTCCAACCCGGCTGACCAGCTGCTAGCGAACGCGATACGCATCGGCGGTTTCGACAATGCGCTCCACGCGGAAATATGGGCCAGCACCGCGCTAGGAAAGGCATGGGCGAAAGCCGGGCTGGGTGAGAAGGAGCCCGAACACCAGCTATGCACGCAAGTCATCGACCGAGCAAGCGCCACGCCCCTGCATGGGTCGCTGGCCCTGGCCGCGTTGAGCCGTGTCGCACCCGCTGCCGCGTTGACACCACTGAGCGACGCCATCAACGTCTTGGCCAAAAACGAACTACTGCCGTCCTGGTGCAGCGACACAGCGTGGACCCCGCGCACGGCCTGGCGCGCGGTCGATGTCTACGACAGTGCGCGGACGTTGCTCATCGACTACGACGGACCTCTACCGCATACGGTGATGGTCGACCTGTACCAAGTCGGTGGCCTAGAGGTACGCGCAATCACGATCTTGCCACCCAACGCCGCTGAGGACTGGGAGGAAATTCGCCCGCCTGGCGAAGTGCCGATGCCGTTGGCGGCGGCCCCAGCTGCCGAGGTGCTCGCCGAGCTAGCCCACGCGCTGCGCATGACCGACATGGTCTGGCCGCGCAACGATGATGAAGACTTCGCTGATTGCCGGGCGCTGGCCTGGTCGCGCTGCCGTGACTACCTGCCCGACTGGCCAGAACAAAGCGAGTTGACCGAATCGCATCGTAGCCAGCTGATCGCGGACTTCCTGGCCCACAGCGGCCGCGACGACGACAGCAGCCGGTTTCTGGCTGAGCTGCTGCTGGACTACGGCCAGGGCTACATCAGCGCCGGACCGCTGCATTGGAGCCCGGACGAGGTGATGGTTTTTCTGTCTGATTGGTTGCCCCGCAAGGCGATCCTCGAACCCGCCGATCGCGCGGCCCTGCCGCAGGTGCTGCGTGCATGGTTAGAGTTCGCGCTTACCCGCCGAGGTATCGACCCCGAGTGGATCAGCCCCGTTATCGCCGCCATAGACATCTGGCTGCCCGGCTTAGACGATGCGATCGACGACGAAACCGCGTGAGGGCCGGCAAAACAGCTCTACACCGCACTGACTCACCGCGGCGTCGACTTCAACGATCCTGAAGCCCTCAACCGAGCAATCCGTCAACTCAACGCCGAAAACCAAGCCCACACGCCACCAACATGAACACCGCGACCAACCGCGATTCCCGCGCAGGTGTTCTCTCGGCCGTTGCGCCGATCAGTTTTCCGATGCACCCGGCAGCGCTCAGCGCCCCGGTCACAGCCCTCGAAATCACAGCATCGCAGGCCGCGCCGCCGCGATGCACCAACACGTTCCTTGAGATGCCCGCGCCGGTCGTCGCCGACGCCCCTCAACTACCACCACGTCACGACCACCCGAGTCGCCGTGCACGTCACCGCCGATTGGACCCGCTACGCCGCCGGGGCCGCCGGCGGGACGCCCCCCGGCCGGCGGTTGCCCGCTCACCCGCTTAGGGTGAGGTGGCTGGTCATGTTCAGTTTCACTTCGCCGTAGGGTAGGACGTGTTCCCAGAACAGCGGCGTCACGCCCCGTTTGTCGGCCGGTGTCGTCAGCAGGCCAGCGCAGTCGGGGTCGTCGAGAAGGTCCTGGATCATCAGGGTGTTGACGTAGACCAAGGAGGCTTGCACGATCCGCAGGCACTGCACGCTCAGCTCGTGCTCGTCGGCGCGGTTTGAGGCCATCTCCCCGGTCTTGCCGTAGTAGATCACGCTATTGGCGCGGTTCCACGACTCGATTACGTTGAGCCCCTCCTCGATCTCGCGCTGCAACTCCCTGCTGCGCAGGTAGCGGCACAGAAAGATCGTCTTCTGGGCGCGGCCCAACTCGATCATCGCCTGATAGGTCGGATGGGCAGCGTTGGCCTTCATGAACCGGCGCAGGATCGCCTCCGTCGACGCCGTCCCGGTGCGGATCGCGGTCGCATACTTCACCATCTGGTCGTACTGTTGGGCGATCAACTCCCACCGGATCGGGCGCGTCATCGCCGGCCGCAATCCCTGCCATAGATCTGCCTCCCCGGCGACCGGACGGTACAGCTTGCATTTGTTGATCCGCTTGATCCGCGGCAACAGGTCGAACCCGAGCAATTTCGTGACACCGAACCCGATCTCGGACTGGCCGTGACTGTCCACATAGTTGGACTCGACCTGCATCTCCGTGCCATGGCGGACCGCGCCCTCGACCATCGCGTGAACTTCGCTGGCGGAGCAGTTGATCCGCTGCGAGTGGATCACCACCGAGCCCTTCTCCACCGACCAATAAATCAGCACCCCACGCCCGCCGTAACGGGAGTGCCACTCGGTGAAGATGTTCTGGTCCCACGACCCGAAGTGCGTGGAATCCGACGCGACGGCCGTTGAGCCCTCACCCCATATGCTTGCGCGCCGGACCCGGAAGGTGGCGTTGGCGATTTCGATCCCGATCCGCTGGGCCGCCTCCGGCGTCAGATAGCGACGGCGCACATAGCGGATATCCTCCTCGCTGTGGTCGTGGTCTCCGGCGGCGACCGAGCGGATACCGGTGTTGGTGCCGTAGGCGTAGATCCCCAGTAGGAGCCGTTCGGCCAGCACCTCCTCGGGAATGAATCCGCGGTCCGCGACCGAAGTCACCGACCGCAAACACCCCGTACGCAGCACTGTCTCCTTGACGATATCGATCAGCGGCACCTGCCCCCACCGGGTGCGCACGGACTTCTTCAGCTTGCGCAGATTCTGCGGTTCCGGCGCTTTCGACAGCGGCGTCAGCTTGATCACACCGGATTTTCGCTCGGTGATCTCAAGCCATTCACACTTCGACAGCGCAGTGTGCAGCGCCTCGAGTTCTGCGCGCATCTCCTCCTGCATGGCAGTGATGAACTCGGTCGCATCAAGCGGTTTGCGTAACGCCTCATAGTGCTCGACGCGGCGTTCCTCGAAGTCGGTGGGCAGATCCTCGGTCGGGTTACGCCACTTGTCCGCGCCGACTACCCAAATCTCCTTACACCGCAACTGATCCCGCAGAGCCTGGAATGTGCACACCTCGTACACCGTCCGTGCCACACGCTGCTTGCCACGCTTGTCGGTGGAATACACCAGCTCCCGCCAGTCCGGGCTCACCCCCCGATGAACCGGAACGGTCTCGGTCACCGGGTAGTAGCGCAGGTTCCCCGCCGCCGCGTAGCGGCCTATCAGCTCCAAAGCGTCGAGGACCGGCCGGTGGGCGGTGTTGTTGCTGCGGAACTCCAGCACGCTCAGCAGCTTGATCAGCCCGGATCGGTAGTGGTTGGTGTAGGAGCCCTTCAGTGTCGCCTTCACCGTGCGCTGATACGTCGGCCCCGACGATTTGAACTCGGCCACCAAATCGCGGAGCGTCGCCTGCGACGCGACCGGATACACCACGTCACGCACCAGTTCCTCGCCGGCGTCCACGGTCGCCTCGGCGAGGCGGAACAGCAGGTTCTCCTTCCCGGTGACCCGCTTGAACTCCTTGATCAGCTCGTTGGTCACGCGGACCTCGGCGCGGGCGTTGATGCGGTGCACCGTGGAATTCAGCAGCTCGACAAGCGTGTCGGTCAGCTCCCGCGCCCGGCAGTACAGCAGCGCCGCCAGCAGTGTTAGCGTCACCTCCGGGGTATGTTCACGCAGGTGGCTCGGTGACTCGACCGACGCGCGGGCCCGCCAGCCCGCGACGATCTTCGGCGCGACATCGGCGAACACCCCTGCCGGTAGTCCGATCGCCCGCACTGCTTCCAACTTCGCGACCTCGGTGAGCATCGTGGTCAAACTGACCGCGCCCGGGTCGGAGCGGATCGCGGCGAACACCGTCGAACCGTCCTCGATCTCGGCGTCGCCCTCACCGACACCGATCAACGCGAACATCGCATCCCGCGCCTCGTCCGGCAGCCGGGAAGCCACCCGCTCGAACAGCAACTCCTCACCGCGGCTCAATGCCGACCGAACCATACGATCAATTCGGCCGCCGGTCGGCGCCTCGATCCGTTCGGCACGCAAATGCTCAAGCAGACGTACGCGGACTTGGTCGCCCGATCTTTCGCTCTGGGTGACGTGCGCGACGAGCCAGTCCGTGGCTGCGTCCGCGTCGGTGACGCTGCACTCACGAAATCCCAGCGAGCCGCGAATTTGGTTGCGGTGGAACCTATTCGTACGACCCGACCACTCGTAGAAGGCCTGTCGTGAAGGTTGCTGTCACTGGACGCCATCTGGTACGGCGGTATTAGTTTTTTGGTGTTATGCCGGGCAGTCGTCTATAGGGGCTGGCACCGGGTACCCCGGAAAGGGGCCGTGGCCGGGGTGATCGGAATCGGCAGCACACTGCCCGGTTAGATCGTCGGTCGTTGGTCCAGGTCCACAAGAGTGGTGTGGGTGGCAGGG
>DATJBA010000015.1:0-3212 GCA_035515675.1 Mycobacterium sp. | reverse complement strand
GAAATACACCGAGCCGCAAACGATCGCGATCGAACGCGGGCTGCCGGTTGGCGTGCCGTCATGGATGCGCGCCGACCATTACGCGCGCGTCATGAGTAGTGGGTTGCGGGTGCTGCGCCGCCTACCGGGCGTCAAATAGTCAGTCCGCGACAGCGCCGCCGCCACACCCACGGCGAGGTTCCGGTATCCGCGCGTGCTGACGGCGCGAGGGCTGTCAGCTGGCAGCAGGTCGGCGAACGCGTCCGGCTGCTGAAAGTGTCGTGGCTTCCCCGGTGGCGTAGCTTTAGAGCACGGCCGCCGATCGCTGGGGGCTGCTAGAGGGAAGTGCAGCGATGACCGTATTGATGACCGGGTTTCCCGGCTTTCTCGGCGGCGCGTTGCTGCCGGGCATCCTGAGACGCACCGACGGTGCGGCGATCTGCCTGGTGCAGTCCAAGTTCGTCGCGGTGGCGAAGCAACGTGTGGCTGAGCTCAGCAGTGCCGAGCCGTCGCTGCAGGGGCGGATTCAGCTGGTCGAGGGTGACATCACCCAGCCTGGGCTGGGCCTTGCCGCAGATGCCTTCAAGGAGGTCACCGAGGCGTGGCACCTGGCGGCGGTGTACGACCTGGCGGTGGCCCGTGAGGTGGCGGTTCGGGTCAACGTCGATGGCACCCGCAACGTCCTGGATGCCCTTGAGCGCTGCCCGGGGTTGACTCGCCTGCACTATTTCAGCACGTGCTATGTCAGCGGCCGCTACGCCGGCCCGTTCAGCGAGGATGACCTGGGAGTCGGGGCGCCGTTTAACAACTATTACGAGGAGACCAAGCATCTCGCCGAGGCGGACGTGCGCCGCCGGATGTCGGCGGGGATGCCGGCCACGATCTACCGCCCCTCCATTGTCGTCGGTGACAGTCGCACGGGTGAGACGCAAAAGTTCGACGGGCCCTACTTCATCATGCAGTGGCTGTTGCGACAGCCGCGGCACGCGATCCTGCCGGTGGCGGGAGATCCCACGATGACGCGGGTGAACGTGGTCCCACGCGACTTCATCGTTGATGCGGTGGGGTATTTGAGCGGGCGATCCGTTTCCGAGGGCCAGACCTATCAGCTGGCGGATCCACACCCGCTCACCGTCGACGAGATGGTGGATACGCTCGCCCGGGCGACCGGCCGGGAGCTCATCAAGGTCCCGTTGCCGCGGAAGCTCGCGAAGGTGTCGCTTGCGCGCGTTCCGGGGCTCTACCGGCTGATGCGCATCCCTCCCGAAGCGGTCGACTACTTCGCCCATCCCACTTTCTATTTGACCGACCATTGCCGTGCTGACCTCGCCGGCAGCGGGATCGGGCCGCCTGCATTCGCCAGCTATGTCGATCACCTCGTGGAGTACATGCGCAGCCATCCCGAAGTCAGCTCGGCAGCGATGTTCTGAAACCATTCCACGCAATACGCCGCCGGCCTGCTGATCCCAGTGGGTAGGCACCCTCATTCGGCGCGGGGCGTGACGCCGGTTCGCTCACTGTTCGGGCTCATCCGCATGCAGGAAACACCACGGGCAGTCCATCTTCGTCGTCTTCAACCTCGGCTTGGGGGCGAATGACCACGACTGCCATCGTGGCCGGCGTTGGAGTTCCGCCTCTACCAGTAATCACCGTGTGTTGCTGCCCGCCGAAAGCGACTAATCCATGGCTGGCGAGCCGATCGAGGTGCACCGACATCGGCATTTTCCCAACCCCACGGCGGAAGCGCAGCGCCCTACTCAGCTACTGACGCTTCATCTTCGCCGATGCTGTCAAGCAGGTAGAACGATGACCCAATCGCGGCGTTCCACGCTTCCTTTCCGGTTCTCAAGCGAGGGAGAATCATTCCCCGGCCAGGGAACTTAGGCTGTAGGCCGTTGGGGTGCTGACAGCCGCGTCCGGCACGACGTGCAGGCACTCGCGGACCCACTGCTCATGACGGGATTTAAGCTCACGGAGCTTCTCAACGGTGTATTCGTGTGGCTGCTCATCGATGAGCCGGTGGTCGACGCGGCAGAGCAAGATGCGGTTGTCATACCCATCGAAGTCCATACCTGGGACCGCGGCGTTGCCGCGTGGACCGTTTCGGGATCGGTCAGCGGACAGCTACGGCATCGATCGCTCAGGTGCTGCGGCGCTGAGGAGGGTCGCGAGCTGGGCTGGTTGGGACACGTGGGGGCAGTGCCCGGCGTTGCTCTCCCGCAGAGTCGCATCGACACGCTGGGGCGCTTACGTCGTGACCACTCCGGACGCAGCGTCCGGTCGCGTGCACACACGATGTAGGTCGAGGGGATCTCGTCAGCTGTCGCGATGGGCCTCGCGGTACAGGCGTGCGGGCACGAACGCCCGTAGCGTTGCCCAGCGCCCACCGCAGCGTCGCGAGGTCGGTGTCATGGAACAAGAAGTAGGCGGCCAGTACGGGGTCCGCGGTAGGGTCCTGCCCGATCCACTCGGGGTTGAAGATCGCCCCCGGATCGGCCCGCATCTCCTCCAGCAGCGCGTGACGGCCGTCCGGGATAGTCGCGGCGAGCCAGACCTGGTGTGCGGCGCCCAGCGCGCGAGCCGCGGCTGGCAGCACCAGCCCGGCCCCGGGAATGTGCTACAACCACTGGGTGGACGGCCGTGGTGGGCACCTGGCGGCGCACCTCACGCGCCTATTCCTCGGCACCGCGGTCCTCGCTGCTTTTCAGGTCGACCAGGTGACTGGCGTGCCCGCGCGCTTGCAACTCGGTGGCGAGCCGTTCCCAGCCGAGTGGTGACTGCTTCGTTCCATGCAGCAACACGAAGTCAGTCACATCGGTCAGCGTGCCATCCCCACGGACAAGCCCAAGGGCCGTATCAGCAAGCGATAATCCTCAATCGGTCGGCGGTCCGCTCAGCGCGAGGCGGGTGTTCATGTCGAGTTTGACCTCGCCGTAGAAGCACGTGCGACCAAAACAGCGGGGTCAGACCGCGCTCGTCCTCGGCGGTGAGCACGCCGTCCCAGTCCGGGTCGTCCAGGACGTCTTGGATCATGAGCACGTTGACGTATTCTCTGAACTACTGGGCCTGCCTAATTATGTTGTCTACCAGTGTATTTCGGGTGGATTGTGAACGTAGGCGGTGAAGCTGAGGTTGTCGATCAGGTTGTTGGCATGGAAGGCGGGATGGGCACTGCCGCGTGATTCGAGGAACGTGGCCAGCAGTTCGGCGATCGGCAGATCTTGGCAGCGGAG
>DATJBA010000014.1:0-23336 GCA_035515675.1 Mycobacterium sp. | reverse complement strand
CGACGGACCATTGGGCGCGGTCAACCCATTGGAGGCGCCATCCTGATTGACCGCCGAACCCCGCACCACCGCCAACACCGGATGACCCAACCGCTGCGCATCCGACAACCGCTCCACCACCAACATGCCGCCGCCCTCGGACCAGCCGACCCCGTCGGCCGCCCCGGCAAAGGCCTTGCACCGCCCGTCCGGCGCCAAGCCGCGGTGCCGGCTGAATTCCACGAACACCGTCGGCGTGGCGTTGACGGTTGCGCCGCCGCACAGCGCCAGGTCGCACTCCCCCGAGCGCAGCGACTGCACCGCCATATGCAACGCCACCAACGACGACGAACACGCGGTATCCACCGACACCGCCGGGCCCTCCAACCCCAGCACATACGACACCCGCCCCGACGCGACGCTGGAGGTCATGCCGGTCAGCCGGTAGCCCTCGATCTCCTCGGCCAACATGCCGTAGCCCTGAACGATGAGTCCGGCGAACACCCCGGTGGCGCTGCCGCGCAACCCGCTGGGATCAATCCCGGCCCGCTCCAACGCCTCCCACGACAGCTCCAGCAACATCCGATGCTGGGGATCCATCGCCAGCGCCTCACTCGGCGCAATGCCAAAGAAAGCCGGGTCGAAGTTCGCGACACCGTCCACGAAGCCCCCAATGCGCGCGTAGGTCTTGTGGCGCGCGTCCGGATCGGGGTCGAACAACCCCGCCAAGTCCCACCCTCGGTCGGTGGGAAACTCCGACATCACGTCCCGGCCGTCGGCCACCATTTGCCACAGGCCCTCTGGGGTATCGACGCCACCCGGGAAGCGGCAGGACATACCGACGATCGCGGTGGGCTCACTCGATCGCTCCAGCAGCGCACGGTTGGTGCGCTTCAGGCGCTCCACCTGGACCAGCGCTTTGCGCAGCGCTTCGGTCGCATGCTGGAGTTGATCAACCATCACTAACCTCGCCTAACCGTTCCTAACATTTGGCCGTCGTTAACCGCCGGATGCGGCTCTCGCCGAGTCACGGAAGTTGCTGCACGAAGCGACATCGGCGTTTTTTCGACCAGCGTCGTGCCGCTCTGCGACCCAAGTTCGCTGGTGAGTATGGCCAACTCCGGCAGGGTTTCAAAACGTCCGGTACTCCCGGCTTCTAGTGAAGGATCCCCTGGTACACCGGGGTACACCTGGCCAGTCGTCCATGGCGCGACTGTACCGGCTACCCATCGATGGGGGCCGGGCTGGGCTGTACGGCGCGAAACGGCGCGGTCAGACACCCACTCGGCGCCAGCCGTCGGCGGCGCGGGCGGCGCGGATCAGCACGTCGCAAAGTTCGCGCACTTCGGTTGCCGCAGCCCCTTCGTCCAGTGCTGTGGCGACGTCCTCCGCCGCGCATCGCACCTGGTAAACACGATCCGATAGGTCGGCCGCATCGTCGGCTGACAGCACTACCGCGTCGTCGGGCAGGGCCCCAGCCTCTCCCCGGTTCATCGAGGCCCGCTGCTCGTATGCCCGCTGCCGGCAAGACTGCCGACAGTACTGGCGGCGGCGGCCCATCCCGACATCGGTTACATCTCGACCGCACCAGCGGCACGGTTGGGGGTGGGCACGGCGGGTCACGTCTGCCGACCTTAGTCCGGCGTGCTCCCCGATCCCGGTATCATCGATGGTCGCGTCGCGCAGGGCGCGTGTCGGCGCGGGAACTAGTCAGAGCGTCGTAACGTTTGCCAAGCGGAGACAATCGCACTACCGGAGCTCGAGAGCTCAGACGACCCAAAGGAGTAGCGCCCATGGCTGATCGCGTACTAAGGGGCAGTCGCCTCGGAGCCGTGAGCTACGAGACCGACCGCAACCATGACCTGGCGCCCCGCCAGATCGCGCGGTACCGCACCGACAATGGCGAGGAGTTCGAGGTCCCCTTCGCCCACGATGCCGAGATCCCCGGCACCTGGCTGTGCCGCAACGGAATGGAAGGCACCCTGATCGAGGGTGACCTGCCCGAGCCGAAGAAAGTCAAGCCCCCGCGGACGCACTGGGACATGCTGCTGGAGCGCCGCACGATCGAAGAACTTGAAGAGCTGCTCAAAGAGCGCCTCGAGCTGATCAGGTCGCGCCGCCGCGGCTGACCGAGGGCTCGTGCGGCCTGCCGGGGCCCGACCCGGTTATACGGGGTTGTCAGCACGCATGGTTCGAGCGTGCGTCATTCGGCCCTCGGTGCCCCATTTCGCGACTTTGACTAGCGCCTCGCGAATATTGGATCCGCTCATTTTGGACACGCCGAGTTCCCGCTCGGTGAAGGTGATCGGCACCTCGGCGACGACGAACCCGTTGTTGAGGGTGCGCCGGGTCAGGTCGATCTGGAAGCAATAGCCCTTGGAGTCCACACCATCGAGATCGATCGCCTCAAGCACTTCGCGTCGATAGGCGCGGTAGCCGGCGGTGATGTCATGGATACCGATACCGAGCGCCACCCGCGCATAGGTGTTGGCCGTCCAGGACAGGGCCGAGCGACGCCAGGGCCAATTCCGTACCGTCCCCCCGTCGACATAGCGCGAACCGATGGCCAGATCGGCTCCGGCGTCGACGGCGTCCAGCAGACGGTGCAGCTGTTCGGGCGCGTGACTGCCGTCCGCGTCCATCTCGACAAGTACTGAGTACTGCCGACTCAAACCCCAGGCGAAACCTGCCAGGTACGCCGCACCCAGGCCGTTCTTGGCAGTGCGGTGCATCACGTGCGTGCGACAGAGATCGGCTGCCGCCAGCTCATCGG
Source organism: Mycobacterium sp. (assembly GCA_035515675.1). Lineage (GTDB taxonomy): Bacteria > Actinomycetota > Actinomycetes > Mycobacteriales > Mycobacteriaceae > Mycobacterium. Next base: position 20,584 of record DATJBA010000014.1, on the reverse strand, counting down.
CCATCTGGCCGGTTCCGTCGGGGCTGCTGTCGTCGACGATGAGCAGGTGCACGTCGGGGCACGAATCTTTCAGCCGCCGATGGATCAGAGGCAGGTTTTCCCGCTCGTTGAACGTCGGGATGATCACCAGGACGCGCTGGCTGGGACGGTTGCCCGGGACTCGGGGCGCCGGCTGGCCGGTGGTCATGTAGCTCCTCTGTGTCGCCCGAAACGAAGTTCGTGTCGGCCGCCCTCGTCGGGCGGAGGTCGTCACCGCCGTCATCTGGCGGAGTGTGGTCGCCGCCCTCGTCGGGCGGAGTGTCTTGCGGAGTCTCCACGTCACCCTCGTCAGGCGGGGGTTCGCCCGGGGGCGCACCGGCGTCTTCCGATTCGCCCGAAGGCCTGCGCCTGAGACGAATCGGACACACGAACCATCCATTGTGCCGTATTCCGACCACAATGGCCGCTCCGGCCGCCAAGACCAGGACCCATTGCAGGATCGGGCCCCAGCGGGTTGCCGGCGTCAGCTTCGTCTTGAGGCGCGCCTGGATGTCCAGATAGGCGGGCTGGAAGAAGTCGGTGCGTACCAACTCGGCGCCGTCTGGCGCGATCATCGCACTGATCCCGGTGGTGCCGGCAACCACGACGTATCGGTCGTGCTCTACAGCCCTGACCTTGGCGAACGCCAGCTGTTGTTCACTCATGGTCTTGTTGAAGGTGGCGTTGTTGCTGGGGACGGCGAGCAACTGGGCACCGTTGAGGACCGCCTTTCGCAGGGCGCGGTCAAAGATCACTTCCCAGCAGGTGGCCACCCCGACCGGAACCCCGGCGATGTGCACCACACCGCTGCTTTCGCCGGGCACCATATGGCCGGCCCGGTCGGCGTACCCGGAGAGATGCTTGAAAAGCCACGGCATCGGCAGGTACTCGCCGAATGGCTGCACGATTTCCTTGTCGTGGCGGTCGGCCGGTCCGGTGCCCGGATTCCACACGATCACCGTGTTGGTGTATTGGGTGATTTCTTGCATGCGGCCCGGCACATCGAGCACGGTGCCGACCAGGATCGGCGCGTTGATCGCCGCGGCGGCTTGCGCGATCTGTTGCGCGGCGTCGGCATTGACGAGCGGATCGATATCCGACGAGTCTTCCGGCCAGATCACGAACTGAGGTTGCGGGGCGACCCCCGCACGCACGTCAGCCGCCAACTGCAGCGTCTCCCGAACGTGGTTGTCCAGCACCGCTCGGCGTTGCTCATTGAAGCCGAAACCGAGCCGCGGCACATTGCCTTGCACGGCCGCAACGGTGACCGTGGGTTCGCCACCCGATCCCGCACCGGCGTGCCGCACCTGCGGCCAGACGATGACCGAGGCGAACAACACCACGCATATGCAGATACCGGGCAGCACCACCGCAGGCGGCGTCGGGTCGGCATCCTTGGCACCGGCGATACTCAAGCCGCTACCACGACCGCGAGCCCGGCTACCGGTTTGCCACCACTTCACGATCTCCAGCGCAATCGCGGTCGCGCTGAATCCCACCAGCATGACTGCCGTCGAGAGCAGCGCAACGCCGCCGAGTTGGACCAACGGCAACAACGGACCGTGCGCTTGACCGAATGCCACCGACCCCCAGGGAAAGCCGCCGAACGGAAAGATCGACTTCAACCACTCCTGGGCCGCCCACACCAACGCGAACCAGATCGGCCAACCGGGCAGCCGACGCACTATGACAGCGAACAGGCCGAAGAGGCCGGGATAGAGCGCCGACGTCGTCGCCAACACCAGCCAGGGCATGGCGCCCACCAGACTGCTGATCCAAGGCAGCAGCGGCAGATAGAACGCCAGTCCGAACAGGAGTCCGTAGCCCAGACCACCCGCTGGTGTCGTGGCGGGGTGCGTCAGCACCCAAGCCAGCAGCGCGGCGGCGACGACGGCGGCCCACCACCAGTTCAGCGTCGGGAAGCTGGCGCAGAGCAGCAAGCCGCCCACGACGGCGAGCAGCAACCGTGGCAGACGTGGCAGCAGCGCAGCCCGAACGGCCGGCAGCCTCTCGATCGCCGCTGCGCCCAGCCCCGCCAGCGCCCTGCGTGTTATGGCCCCCAGCCGGTCAGCCAGGCTCGGAACGTCAGCCGCGGTCGCGGGCTGATCGTCGGGTGCTCCCGATTCCGGCGAGCCGGTGGCTTCGTCCTGCTCCGGGTGGTTCCCGAGGCCCTCATCCCCCGGAGTGGCCTCACCGGCTTCGGCACGGCGCTCCCTGCGGCCGAACCATTCCCTAGCCATAGATGACAGCGCCCCGATGCACGGTTCGTCGGCAACGCGGCAAGGCGTCGGTCGGGCCCAAGCGCGGCAAAGCGGGCACCCGGGAACGGGGGTCGCTAGACCAGCGCTGCACAGCGTCGCGCGGTGCGCTGACATCGAGGGCTCCGGCATCCCACACGGCGTATGAGGAGGGCGCCCCAGGCACCAGGGTCCCCGCCTTGCCGTCGCGGATACCCGCTGCCCGCCAGCCGCCGCGGGTCGCTGCAGCAAATGCCGCTCGCGCCGAGACCGCGCTGCCCGGATTGTGATGGTTGACCGCCGCGCGCACGCTCACCCACGGGTCGAGACCCGTTACCGGGGCGTCCGAGCCTAGCGCGAGGGGCACGCCTTGGGATGCTAACAGCGCAAGCGGGTTGAGTTGACTGCCTCGCTCGGCACCAAGTCGCCGGGCGTACATGCCGTCGGCGCCGCCCCACAGCGCATCAAAATTGGGCTGCACGCTGGCGATGACGCCCCATGCTCCCAGTTTGGCGGCCTGATCGGCGGTGACCATCTCCAGGTGCTCCAGGCGGTGGCCGCATCGGGCGACGGCAACCACCCCGAGGTCTGCGACGACTCGTTCGAACGCAGCGACCACCGCCGAGACCGCGGCATCGCCGATGACATGGAACCCGGCGGTCACCTCCGCCTCGGTGCATGCCCGCACATGCGCTTCGATGACGTCAGGGTCTAGGTAGCAAGTGCCGACACGGTCCGGAGCGTCGGTGTAGGGCTCGTGCAGCCAGGCGGTGCGCGATCCGAGTGCCCCGTCGACGAACAGATCACCGGCCAGCCCGCGGGCTCCGGTCTCATCCATCAGCGCGCGGGCCTGTGCGGCTGTGGTCACCGCCTCACCCCAGTAGCCGATCACTTCGACGCCATGATCGAGCGCACGAAGCTGCAGCCAGTCATCGAGCCCGCCGATCTCGAGGCCGGCGCATTCGTGCACCGCGACGATGCCGGCGGCGGCAGCGGCCTGCAGCGCCGCGGCCCGGGCTTCGGCCAGCTGCTCGGCCGTCAGCAGGTCACGGGCGACTGACCGGACCAGGTGGTGAGCGTCGCGGGCCAGCGGCCGCTCAGCGGTGTCACCGGCTGACGCCGGTGATTCTGCGATCAGCCGTCGCAGCCCGGTTGAGGCCAGCGCGGAGTGGATGTCGACGCGAGACAGGTAGGCGGGCCGGTCACCGAGTACGGCATCCAGGTCGCTGGTGCTCGGCGGGGCATTCTCGGGCCATGATGATTCATCCCAGCCATGTCCCCACACCGGCTGGCCGGGGTGGGCGGCCGCATAGTCGGCGACCATCCGGATGCAGTGCGCGCGCGATGTGGCCGGCCGCAGGTCCAGCCCGCTGAGCATCAGGCCGGTTGCGCTCAAGTGGATATGGCTGTCCACGAATCCCGGCGCCACGAAGCCGCCGTCCAGATCCTCGACGTCGGCGCCCGGGAACTGGCTGCGGCCGACGGCGTCGCTGCCTAGCCACGCGACCAGATCGCCGCGGACCGCCATGGCGGTGGCGTCGGGGTGAGTCGGGCTGTGCACCCGGCCGTTGACCAGCAGGGTCGTGGAGTTCTCGGTCATAGGCCAAAACTACGTGTGGCAGCTGCCAGGGCAATCAGATTCAGATCGAGCCCGGGGACGATGCGGCCCGCCCCGGCGAGTCACCATCCATCGGATCATTCGGCAAGGCAGGCGGCTCGACGTCGTGTACGTCTATGACCTCGCCGTCGATGTAGTCGCGACCGTCGCCCGAATAGCCACGACGGGCCTCGGTTCCGAAAGCCATGGTGATCAGCGGTACCCGCCGCTGCACACCACCACGCACCGCAACAGCGGTCAATCCGGGGCCGGCGACCGACCGTATCGGAGGCACCAGCAGCAACAGCCCCAAACCCGTGGTAACCAGCCCGGGAACGAGGACCAGGCCCGTGGCCAACGTCACCAGTGCGCTATCGCTCACCGCGCTGCGCGGTTCGGTGAGGCCGGACCGCAACTGCCCGATTTGGTGAATGAGGTGCGAACCGGCCATCGGTGCCAAGAGGCCCCATCCCAGCAGGAAGGTGGCCAGCAGCACCAGCAGGGTCCAGCCCCACCCGATCGTCGACGCCAGCGCGATGGTCACCGCGAGCTCGACGACGGCGTAGACGAGGAACAGCCGGCTCAGCATGTGACGCCAACGTCTGCGGGCCGCGCCCGAGTTCCCCGGTGGCGCTTAGCGCGGCTGCAGTTAGATGGCGCTATGACGACGATTCAGATCGACACCCCCGCCGGACAGATCGATGCGCTGCTGAGCCTTCCCCAGGGAGAAGGTCCGTGGCCGGGTGTGGTGGTGATCCACGACGCGATCGGCTACGGCCCGGACAAGGAGGCGGCCAACGACCGCATCGCCCGGGCGGGCTATCTGACGCTCACTCCGAACTTGTACTCGCGGGGTGGCCGCATTCGCTGCATCACCCGGGTCATGCGCGAGTTGCTGACGCAGCGGGGCCGCGCCCTTGACGACATTCTGGCTGCCCGCGATTACCTGAAGGCCATGCCGGAGTGCTCCGGGCGTGTCGGGATCGCTGGTTTCTGCATGGGTGGCCAGTTCGCACTCGTTATGTCGCCCAAGGGTTTTGGTGCCTCGGCGCCGTTCTACGGCACTCCCTTGCCCCGCAATCTCAGCGAGACGCTGGATGGGGCGTGCCCGATTGTGGCGAGCTTCGGCGGCCGTGATCCGCTGGGTAGGGGCGCGCCGGACCGATTCCGCGAAGTGACCGCGGCCAAGCAGATAACCACCGATATCAAGGTCTACCCCGGCGTCGGGCACAGCTTCGCGAACACTCTGCCCGCACAGCCGCTACTGCGCATCACGGGTTTCGGCTACGACCAGGCCGCGGCCGAGGACGCGTGGAGCCGTGTCTTCGCGTTCTTCGGCGAGCATCTGCGAGCGGCATGACACTGAAAACCGTTGTGTCCGTGCCGAAGACGCTAGCGTGTTGACTTCAGCTTCTGCGACAAGACGGTTGCAAAGGTGTGCGTATCGCCTGGCCAACGCGCCGATATGTAGCTGCCGTCGTCAACGACGAATGCCGGCCGTGAGTCGGTCGCGGTGTCTCGCACCATTCCCGAGGTCTTGAGCCGCCAGTGCGGAGATCCGCGGACCACGTCACAGAAATCCGTCGGATCTTTGAGGGCGCGAGTGACTTCCGACTGCACGCACACGTATCCGCCCGGCTGGCCGGGCTCCTCGGTGTAGGTCCGGTAGTAATTGGGATCCCGGAATCGGGTGACGCGGGTGAGCTGCCAGGCCAGGCGCTCCATGGCCCACGTCAACGCCGTGGTCTTGCGTCCATAGAGCACCGAGCGACCCGTGCCGGGATCAACGCTGCGCGCGGCAAGCAACACACCGTGACAGATCGCGGCCACGATCACCCCACGGGCAAAGGCATCCACGACGAGCTGGTGAAGTGTCTCGCTCTCGACGTAGCTGCGCATTCCGCGGGCACGATGTCCGCCGGGCAACAGCAGCGCGTCGATGCCATCCAGGGTGGCCTTAGCCCAGCTGACCGGATGCTGGAACTCAGCTGACCGCAGCATGTCCCGATACGCGCTGCGCCCGTCCTTGTTTGCCCGCAGCATCAGCCCGATCAGCGAGACAGTGCCCAGCACCGGTAGCGGTGACCAGATGTCCAATCCGCGGCCGGTGACCATGATGTCGTCGGCCGCCCCGGGCGTGCCGCTTTCGGTGGCGAAGACCACCCGGTGACCGTTTCCGGTCAAGACGCGCCAGCTGACCGCGACCTCGGTCGGGTCGAAGTCACGGTCCGGGATCGGAATCAGGACAGTGCCCATAGGTCTAGTTTCGGGCCACTTTGAGCTCGAGACCGACATTGTTTTCCATGCCGCCGCGCAGCTTGCTGAAGAAGTTGAATACCTTGCCCACAATGCCGTACCGCTTGCCGATCGCGTCGTAGACGGCGCCCGTTTCCGACTTGTCGAGCAAGGCCGCGGTGCCCTCAACGGCCTCGCTGGTCGGGTGGCCGCGCATGGTGCAGGTAGCCAGCGTCACCCGGGGCGTATTGCGGATCCGCTTGACCTTCCACGACTTTTCCTCGGAGATGACCAGCAGCCGTTCGCCGTCCACCGCCGCCCAGACCGGAGTCGGCTTGGGCCGGCCGTCCTTGGTGAAGGTGGTCAGCAGGATGTATTGCGACTTGGCGAGGTCAGCGAAGGTGGGCATCACGGTGTCAACTTACCTCGCGAGCAGAGGGTACCGCCCGCTCGTGAGCTGACACAGAATCGCACGGAAAAGGCCCGCGTAATGCGATTCTGCGTCTGCTCGCCAGCGGGTGGTGCCCCAACTCGCCGGCCTCAGCCCTCCAGATCACCCTCGGTTTCCAACAGCGCCTGGCGCAGCCCGTCGAGGGTGTCCGGTTGCGGCTGCGCCCACATGCCGCGGCCGGCGGCCTCCAACAGCCGTTCGGCCATACCGTGCAGTGCCCATGGGTTGGACTCCGCCATGAACTTCCGGTTCTCCGGATCCAGCACGTAGCGCTCGGTGAGTCGTTCGTACATCCAGTCGGCCATGACCCCGGCGGTGGCGTCATATCCGAACAGGTAGTCGACGGTCGCGGCCATTTCGAACGCGCCTTTGTAGCCATGCCGGCGCATCGCCGCCATCCACCGTGGATTGACCACGCGGGCGCGAAATACCCGCGTGGTCTCCTCGGACAGCGTGCGGGTGCGGATCGCGTCGGGTCTGGTGTTGTCGCCGATGTAGGCCGCCGGTGCCTGGCCGGTCAGTGCCCGCACCGTAGCCACCATGCCGCCGTGGTACTGGAAGTAGTCGTCGGAGTCGGCGATGTCGTGTTCGCGGGTGTCGGTGTTCTTGGCGGCCACCGCGATGCGCCGGTACTGCCGGTTCATGTCGTCGGTCGCCTCGCGGCCATCCAGATCACGGCCGTAGGCGAATCCGCCCCAGGCGGTGTACACCGCAGCGAGGTCGGTGTCGTCACGCCAGTTGCGGCTGTCGATCAGCTGCAGCAGCCCGGCACCGTACGTGCCCGGCTTGGAGCCGAAAATCCTTGTGGTGGAACGACGTTGGTCGCCGTGCTGAGCAATGTCAGCCTGCGCGTGCGCGCGTACATAGTTGTCGCCGGCGGGCTCGTCGAGGTCGGCGACCAACCGCACCGCATCGTCGAGCATGGTCACGACATGCGGGAAGGCGTCCCGGAAGAACCCGGAGATCCGCACGGTCACGTCGATGCGCGGGCGGCCCAACTCGGCCAGCGGAATCGGCGTCAGTCCGACGACTCGTCGCGACGCGTCGTCCCACACCGGCCGAACACCCAGCAGCGCAAGGACTTCAGCGATGTCGTCGCCGGCGGTGCGCATCGCCGAGGTGCCCCACACCGACAGCCCAACCGATTGCGGCCACCGCCCGTGGTCGTTGCGGTAGCGGGTCAGCAGCGAGTCCGCCAGCGCCAGACCGGCTTCCCACGCCAGCCGGGACGGCACCGCTTTGGGGTCAACGGAGTAGAAGTTGCGTCCGGTGGGCAACACGTTGACCAGGCCGCGCAGCGGTGACCCCGAAGGGCCGGCCGGGATGAACCGGCCGTCCAGCGCCTTCAATACCTGATCGATTTCGGCGGCACTGCCGGCGAGGCGGGGCACCACTTCGGTGACCGCGAACCGCAGCACTTTTGCCACCTCGGGACTGTCAGTGATCCGTTCCGCGGCATCGGGGTCCCACCCGCTGGCTTGCAGCGCCGCGACCAGCTCGCGGGCCGCGGCCTCGGTGTGGTCGACCGACGAGCGTTCGTCGGTGCCGTCCTCGGCCAGGCCCAATGCCTGCCGCAGGCCGGGGATGGCGTGCTCGCCGCCGAACAGCTGGCGGGCGCGCAGGATGGCCAGCACCAGGTCGAGTTCGGTCTCCCCCGTTGGCTTTTGCCCCAGGATGTGCAGCCCATCGCGGATCTGGGCGTCCTTGATCTCGCACAGCCAGCCGTCGATGTGCAGCAGCATGTCATCGAACGAGTCCGCCGCAGGCCGCTCGGTCAGCCCCAGATCGTGGTCCATCTTGGCGGCCCGGATGAGCGTCCAGATCTGCTGGCGGATGGCGGGCAGCTTGCCGGGATCCAGGGCGGCAACGGTGGCGTGTTCGTCGAGCAGCTGCTCTAAACGCGCGATGTCGCCGTAGGTTTCGGCGCGCGCCATCGGCGGGATCAGGTGGTCGATGAGCACCGCGTGCGCTCGCCGCTTGGCCTGGGTGCCCTCGCCGGGATCGTTGACCAGAAAGGGGTAGATCATCGGCAAGTTGCCCAGCGCGGCGTCGGATCCACACGCCGCCGACATGCCCAGCGTCTTACCCGGCAACCATTCCAGGTTGCCGTGCTTGCCCAGATGCACCACGGCGTGACACCCGAACCCGGTGTCCAGCCAGCGGTAGGCGGCCAAGTAGTGGTGGCTGGGCGGCAGGTCCGGGTCGTGGTAGATGGCAACCGGGTTTTCCCCGAAACCGCGGGGCGGCTGCACCATCAGTACCAGGTTGCCCGCTTGCATTGCGGCGATGACGATCTCGCCATCGGGATCGTTGGTGCGATCCACGAACAAGTCTCCGGGCGGCGGGCCCCAATGCTTTTCCACGGCGTCGGCGAGTTCGGCGGGCAGCGTTGCGAACCAGTCGCGATAATCCTTGGCGGACACCCTGATCGGGTTGCCGGCCAGTTGTCCTTCGCTGAGCCACTCGGGGTCTTGGCCACCGCGTTCGATCAGCGCGTGGATCAGGGCGTCACCGTCGGCGTTGTCGACACCGGGCAGGTCGCCCACCTGATAACCGCGCTCGCGCATCGCCCGCAGCAGCGCGACCGCGCTGGCCGGGGTGTCCAGCCCGACCGCGTTGCCGATGCGGGCGTGCTTGGTGGGATAGGCCGAGAACACCACAGCCACCCGCTTGTCGGCGGCCGCGACATGCCGCAGCTGCGCGTGCCGGATCGCCAGGCCCGCGACCCGCGCGCAGCGCTCCGGGTCGGCGACATAGGAGATCAGCCCGTCGTCGTCAATCTCTTTGAACGAGAACGGAACTGTGATGATGCGGCCATCGAACTCGGGCACCGCCACCTGGCTGGCCACGTCGAGCGGGCTGAGTCCGTCGTCGTTGTCCCGCCATTGATCGCGGGGGCTGGTCAAACACAAACCCTGCAAGATCGGAATGTCCAGGGCCGCCAGCTGTTCGACGTTCCAGCTGTCGTCGTCTCCGCCGGCTGATGCCGTCGCGGGTTTGACTCCTCCGGCCGCCAGGACGGTGACCACCATCGCGTCGGCGTCGCCAAGCCGTCGCAGCAGTTCCGGTTCGGCGGTACGCAGCGAGGCGCAGTAGACGGGCAGCGGTCGCCCGCCGGCATCTTCGATGGCCCGGCACAGCGACTCGATGTAGGCGGTGTTGCCGGCCAAGTGCTGCGCGCGGTAGTACAGCACCGCGATCGTCGGGCCGTTCGTGTCCCGGGTGTGCGGCCGCGCCAGTTCACCCCAGGTCGGGGTCACCGCCGGTGGAGCAAACCCGAAGCCGGTCATCAGCGCGGTGTCCGACAGGAAGGCGTACAGCTGACGCACGTTCTCCACGCCGCCGTGAGCCAGGTAGATGTGCGCCTGCACCGCGATGCCGGCCGCCAGCGTGGACAGGCCGGTCAACTCGGCGTCGGCGGCCTGCTCGCCGCTGACCAGCACCGTCGGGACACCGCTGGCGATCACCGTGTCGATGCTTCTCTGCCAGGCGCGGTAGCCGCCGAGGATCCGCACCACCACGATCGATGCATCGGCCAGCAGGTCAGGCAGCTCGTCTTCGGACAGCCGCGACGGGTTGGCCCAGCGATAGTTTTTGCCGCTGGAACGGGCGCTGATCAGGTCGGTGTCGGATGTCGACAGCAACAGGATGGTCGGCTCGGGCACTAGCCATTCCTACCGCAACGGATGTCAATCGCCAGCGTCGGCTGTCAATCCGCGCAGCTCGGGGGACAGATTCGTGCACGACTCCATAGGGAGATCTGGGCGCGATCGCTATTAGATGCAATTGGAGTAGTCCGCTACTCTAGGCCGCTGCGTCTGCTCGACGAGACAATGACAGCCTCGTTGCAGGTCAGCAACGCGAGCGGAAGACGCCAGCCAAACGGCGTTGAACCGGGTCATGCGGGAGCGCGGTAAGAAGCACCGTGTTCAGGAGGAAGCCGTCATGCGTAGTGGCGATGCGCCCAAGCTGAGGCCGGTCAGCGACTTCAGCGCCATGGACCCGATGCATCAGGGAATCGCAGGCCGGAACTGCTCGCGTGTCACCAGCTATGACAGCACACTGCGCCAACTGGCCGCCTTCGTCGGCATGTCTGTGGGCCGTATCGGAGCCTGCCGTGCGCATAGTCTTGTCTCCGCCGTTGCTGTCCTGCTGATGGAGGCGACCGCATCCACCGCTGTCCACGTGAGCGAGCAGGCGCTGGCTAAGCTCGTCGAGCAGCTCGACGTCGACTACGCATTCTTGCGCCACAACGACCATGAGATCCATGCCTCGAAGTTGATCGCGGAGTGGCCACCGCGACCTGACGTTCCCGACCCGGATCCCTGCGCCCTTGTCCACTTCGCCAGCGCCGATCCCGTATTAAGGCTGCGCCCAGATGCCAAGTCACTGATCGTAATTGGGCCTGACCAGATGAACACTGCGTACCGCCACTGGGTCGCGCACAGCCGCCATGCCGCGCCGCCCTTGGTGGCCGCCGCACCGCTGATCTCAGGGGAAGTGACTACTGGCGCGCTCGGCTTCGTCAAATTTGGTGGCCGGAAGTGGAAGCCGAAAGTGCTCAACATCCTCGAGGCGGCCGCCTCCATGTTTGCGCAGCTCCAGGCCCGTATCGCCGCCGAAGAAAAGCTTCGCTATCTGGTTGAGCATGACGATCTGACCGGTCTGCATAATCGTCGAGCGCTTATTGCGCACCTTTCCGACAGACTCGCGGCGGGACGGCCCGGACCCGTCTCGGTGTTATACATGGATCTCGACCGGCTGAAGTCGATCAATGATCGCCTTGGCCATATCGCCGGCGATTGGTTTATCCGGGTATTCGCGGAACGGCTTCATGCGTGTGCCGGCAGTCAGAGCGTGATCGGTCGGCTAGGCGGGGACGAGTTCATCGTCATTCCGGTTCGGGAGATGTCAATCGATGCCGCGGAATCACTTGCCAATGAGCTTCGGACGAGGCTGCGCGATCGCCTGGCGCTAGGCGGCCATATAGTCACCCGCACTGTCAGCATCGGGGTGGCGGCGGGCATGCCGGGGCGCGACGACAGCACCGATCTACTCAATCGTGCCGATGCGGCCGTCCTGGCGGCCAAGCGCGGGGGCGGTAACCAGGTCGCGGTGTCCGATCAGGCCACCTCCAAGAGCCTCATCCGCAGCGATATCGAACTCCTTCCTCAGGGCGACATCGACAGCGAAGCGCGTGTACTCCACTACCTGCCCGAGGTCGACTTGTGGACCGGGCGATAGTCGTGGCCGAGGCGCTCGTCCGTTGGCGGCACCCACGCGAGGGCTGTTGCTGCCGGATTCGTTCATCGGTGTAGCCGAATCGATAAACCTCGTTGGGCTGCTCATCGGCGTCCCGGTGTGGGAAGACCGCGACGGCCAGGTGTCTCGGTTCTTCGCCGGCACCAAGCGCGGAACCAAGGTCCGGGTCAATATCGCGAGCTCGCAGAACGCCGACGGCATGGTTGCTGAGCGGGTCATCCTGGCCAGTGCCAGTGACTGCGCCGAGGTCGACGCCGATGCTGCGCGGGAAATCGCTGCGGACCTTTGGCCGCGGCAGACGAACTCGACGCGCTGACCGGCTAATCCGGACCGGAAACGAACGCCGTCGAGGATTTAATTAAGCCTCTGACCGACCCCCAATAACTAAATAGACGAGCTGGTCGCGGCGCTCGATGCCGAGCTTGGCAAAAATGCGATAGAGGTGTCCGTCCACCGTTCGCACGGAGACAGATAGCCGATCGGCGATCTGACGGTTGGATAGACCAGCAGCAGCCAGCATCGCGATCTCGCGCTCGCGCTCGGTGATGGGCAACGGCTGCGCCGCGGCATCGACTGCCGGTGTTCGTATTCCGCACTGGCTGGCGAGCCAGTGCGCCCGGGTCGATGACTCTAATTCCTTGCCGCGGTGGCGTGCGCGTGCGTGTTCGCGCGCGGCCTGGGCAGCCGCGTCGGCGGCAAGCGCTAATGCACCCAACTTGGCGAACCGATCTGCCGCGGCGTCGAGCAGCTCACCATCATGGTCGGCCAGGCCGCGGGCATGCGCAGCGACCGCCTCCGCCAACGGAGTGTTCAGTGTCGTGGCAAGTTCGCCTAACCTCGCGGTCTGCGAACGGTCACCGAACCTGACGGCGGTGTGCAGCGCGCGCATCTCGATGGCATACATCCCGGATCTGCGCGCGATCTGCGCAGCGCGCACCGTGTGCGTCTGGGCGGCCGTCGTCTCGCCGACCGACGCCCGCGCCCAGGCTCGGGCAAGCTCAAGTACCGGCAAGAACACTGCTACCTGTGGTCCGTAGGCGTCTTCCGCACGCCGCAGCGCGGCAGCGGCAGCATCGGCGTTCCCCCGCGCGCCCTCGGCTTGCGCATGCCAGGCCGCCACCAGCATCATCCAGGGCGACGGAAAACCCTGCGACAAAGCCGATATCGCGTCGTGAAACGCGGAACAAGCTGACGGCAGCGCACCGCGGGCAAGCAGCACGAGTCCGTGTATCACCCCAACCATGGCGTCAGCTACAGGCACACCCGAGGCCATCGCGGCACAGCGTTCCCAAACCCGCTCGGCCGCCGGGTGGTCGCCGACCGTCGTCAGCGCCATCACCTCGGCCACCCCGAGGACGAACCGTTGCGGTCCGGACCCGCTGAGCGCCGCCGCCCGTAACCCCGCGTCCGCTATGTGGTGAGCTTCCTCGACCCGCCCGGCAAGTGCCAACGCACAGCACGTCGGCACAGCCGCCCACACGGTCGCCAACGGCAGCACGTCCGAGGCACATAAAGTGGGTCCGGTCTCTATCGCCGTCGCTACGTCACCGGAGAAGAACGCGAAGGACACCTCCAAGGCTTTGATCAGAACGACGCCTGACCCGGAATCGACACGATCTTTGGCGTTGGCCAGTACCTGCCGGGCCCGCTCAACTTGACCGCAAATCCAGAACAGATTCGCGGCGCGGGTACAACCCCACCGCACCGTCAGCAACGCATCGCCGTCACCAGGATCGAGGTCGCCGAGCAGCGCCTCGGCGTCATTGCCCCGGCCCTGCCTACTCATCGCCTCAGCAAGCACGAGCGCGGCCGGCAGCCCTCCACCGCGATCGAACGCGAACCGGGCCAACTCCTCGGCGTAACCGAGGCTCGACATGGCCACCGCGCTCGCTGCTGCATTGAGGATCACATCGAGGTCCGGCGGCAGATCGCTGCGCACCATCAACTGGGCAAGACGGATCTGGCCACGCACGTCGGGCGACCTCGAGCGCCGCCGTCCTGCCTGCAGATACTTCTGAAGAGCTTGTGCCAGCAAGCCATTGAGCTGGCGCGAACGCACCAGACCAGCGCATTCGAGTGCCACTTCACCCATGATGGGGTGATACAGCCGCGCCACAGTGTCTGAGCCGTCGGCAATCAACTGGATCAAGCCACGGCGCTCCAGCCGTGCCACCGCCTCGGGGTCGCAAAGTCCACGCAGGATCTCCCACTCCAGCAGCTCCCCGGCAGCCAAAACCTCTACAGCCTCCAATTCCTCCGGGGCAAGGGATCGCAGCTGAAACTCAAGCAGATCGTAGAGTTCGCGGTCCGGGTGCAGCGGGCCTTGTAGTTGCCACCCCTCCACCTTGTGGACCAGGACCCCACTTTCCCGGCCCGCGCTCAGCAAGCCGCGCAGCAGCAGCGGGTTGCCTGCGGTCCGGCTGTATAACTCGTCGATCAGTCGCGGCTCCACGGCGCCGCCGAGCACGGCGCGGGCGAGTTCCCCGGTCTGTTCCCGGGTGAACGCGTCGATGTGCAGACTCAGCAACAGCCGCTCTTTCAACAGCGCTGTCACCGCGTCGGGCACCGCCTCGCCCGACCGGATCGTCACAATCAATCGTGCACTGCCGCTGGCCGCAAGCTGGTGCACCAGCGTGGCCGACAAGGGATCGAGCAACTGGGCATCGTCGACGAGGACGACGAGGTTCTCTTCCTGCTCCAGGGTTTTATGCGCCGCGGCCAGCATCGCGGCGGGTTCATGTGCTGCGTCAACGGTCACCGACCGAGAGAACGCGCCCAACGGCACGGCGCACCCGGTCTGGGTGCCCAGCACAAAGCAGACCGTCCGCCCAGCTGACTCGACAGTTTTGGCCAGTGCACGAGCTAGGGTCGACTTGCCAACCCCGCTCTCGCCGACCAACGCAACGCCTTGGAATTCCGCGCTGTCGTCGAGAGCTGCCAACGCTTGGCGGAACTCGTCATCGCGGGCCACTATCGGCCACTCCGACCTGCTGTCCGTATGCATGGGACATTAAACCTCCCCGGCCACGTCTTTCGGCAGACGCTACCTGGACTCCCAACGGGTGTGCGACACGAATGTAGGTGATGGGGGTTGATGCTGGTCCTGGTGTAGTCTAGTTGTGGATTTAACAACCAGATAGGGGTGAGGGGTGGACGACGGCTCGCTGGGCGACCTGGAGCGGCAGCGGGCGCGGTTGTATGACCAGCTGGCCACGACCGGGGATTTCCGGCGTGGCTCGATCAGCGAGAACTATCGCCGCTGCGGCAAGCCCAATTGCGCCTGCGCGCAACCGGATCATCCCGGGCATGGTCCGCGGTATCTGTGGACCCGCACGGTGGCCGGGCGGGGCACCAAGGGCCGGCAGCTCTCGGTCGAGGAGGTGGACAAGGTGCGCGCCGAGCTGGCCAACTACCAGCGCTTCGCCACGGTGAGCGAGCAGATCGTGGCGGTCAACGAGGCGATCTGCGAGGCACGCCCACCCGATGGCGCTGCGACGGCGCCCCCGGCCGCGACGGGGGACGGAAAAAGGGGCTCTACAAGCAGCTCGCGGCGGAGGTCACCGCCAAGGTAGGACGGCTGGCGGCGGTGGTGAGCGAGCAACTCGACTCCTCTGGCGGCGGCTTAGCGGCGATCGAGCTGGCGATCCGGGCCGCGATGACCCGGCTGGGTGCTGATCTGCTGGGGCGGTTGCTGGGCGCCGACACCGGGCACCGGGGTCCCCTGACAGCGCAGGCCCTAACTCACACTTCTCCATCCCACCCCTTGCGTCAGACCTCTCAAACCATGCGCTTGTGATCACCGGCTTCCCCGCTGGCGGTGGCGATCACGATGCGAGCATGCACCAGCGTGCTATTTACGTCTCGGAGCCAGCCAGGCGTACTAAGTGGATGAGCTGGTCGCGGTCAGCGATGTTGAGCTTGGCGAAGATCCGGTAGAGGTGTCCGTCTACCGTTCGCACTGAGACATACAGTCGATCGGCGATCTGACGGTTGGACAAACCCGCCGCGACCAGCATCGCGATCTCGCGTTCACGGTCGGTGATGGGCAACGGCCGCGCCGCAGCAGCGACTGCCGGTGTTCGTACTTCGCCCTGGCTGGCCAGCCCGTGTGCCCGGGCCGACGAGGCTACTTCCTTGCCGCCGCGGCCTTTACGCGTGTGTTCGCGCGATGCCTGGGCGGCCGCGTCGGCGGCAAGCGCCAGTGCACCCATGTCGACAAACCGATCAGCCACGGCGTCGAGCAGCTCGCCGTCATGGTCGGACAGGCCGCGAGCATGCGCAGCCGCCGCCTCCGCCATCGGAGCGTTCAGCGTCGCGGCGAGCTCCCCCAGCCGTGCGGTGTGCGAACGATCACCGAACCTGACGGCGGTGTGCAGCGCGCGCATCTCGACCGCGTACATCCCGGACCGCCGCGCGATCTGCGCGGCACGCACAGCATGCATCTGGGCGGCCGTCGTCTGGCCGATGGATGCTCGCTCCCATGCCCGGGCAAGCTCAAGTTCCGGCAAGAACACCGCGACCTGCGGTCCGTAGGCTTCCTCCGAGCGCTGCAGCGCGGCAGCGGCAGCGGCAGCTTCTCCCCGTGCGCCTTCGGCCTGCGCGGCCCAGGCCGACACCAGCATCAACCAGCCCCATGGAAAACCACGCGACATTGCCGACATCGAGTCACGAAATGCAGCACAGGCGGACGGCAGCGCACCGCGGGCAAGGCGCACGAGCCCAAGCATGGCGTCCACAATCGCGTCTACTTCAGGCATATTCGCGGCATAACGTTCCCAGACCCGCTCGGCCGCTTGATAATCACCGACGGCCGTCAACGCCATGACCTCAGCCAACCCAATGAGGAGTATCCCTCCCGGTTGGGCGAGCGCAGCCGCTCGGAGCCCTGCCTCCGCTATGCGGTGAACTTCGCTAAACCGCCCGACCAGCGCCAACGCCCAGCACGTCGGCACAGCCGCCCACACCGTCACTAACAGCACATCCGATGCACACAGGGCCAGGCCCGTCTCGATCGTGGTTGGGACGTCGCCGGATAAGCAGGTAAACGACATCTCGACCGCTGTGACAAGACCGATGATCGCCTCGGAATTGACGCGATCCTTCGCGTTGGCGATTACCTGCCGTGCATGATCGACCTGCCCGCAATTAAAGAACAGATTCATGGCGCGCACACAGCCCCATCGCGCGGTCAGCAACTCATCGGCACCATCGGGGCTGAAGCCAGCAAGCACTGCCTCGGCCTCGTCACCGTGTCCGTGCCAACCCATCGCCTCAGCAAGCACGACCGCGGCCGCCATGCCACCGCCGCGATCAAATGCGAACTGCGCCAGCTCCATGCCGCAAGCGAAGTCCGACATGGTCATCGCGCTCGCCGCTGCATCGATGATCAGGTCGAGGTCTGGGGCGAGGTCGCTGTGTATCATGAACTGGGCCAGCTGGATCTGCATGCGCACGTCGGGCAACCTCGAGCGCCGCGCTTCCGCCTGCAGATACTTCCGAAGATGTTGTGCCAGCACGCCATTGAGCTCCCGCGAGCGCACCACCCCAGCTCGTTGCATTGCCACTTCACCCACGATGGGGTGAAATAACCGCGCCACAGTCTGCGATCCGTCGGCGACCAATTGGACCATGCCACCGATCTCAAGGCTTACCACCGCGTCAGCATCGCAAAGCCCGCGCAGAATCTCCCAGTCCAGCACCTCCGCCGCAGCCAAAACCTCTACCGCCTCCAATTCCTCGGGCGCAAGAGATCGCAGGCGAAACTCGAGCAGATCGTAGAGTTGGCGGTCTGCACGCAGCGCACCTCGAAGTTGCCAGCCGTTTTCCCTGCGCAGCAACACACCACTTTCCCGGCCTGCGCTCAGCAAACCACGCAGCAGCAGCGGGTTGCCCGCAGTCCGGTGGTGTAACTCGTTGATCAGTCCGGTATAGACAGCCCCGCCCAGCACGGCGCGGGCGAGTTCCCCGGTCTGCTCCCGCGTGAACGCTTCGATGCGCAGACTCAGCAACAGCTGCTCTTTCCACAGCGCTGTCACCGCGTCGGGCACGTTGCTGCCCGACCGGATCGTCACGATCAGCCGTGCGCTGCCGCTGGCCGCAAGTTGGTACACCAACGTCGATGACAACGGATCGAGCAACTGGGCGTCGTCGACCATGACGACGAGGTTCTCTTCCTGCTCCAGGGTTTTATGCGCGGTGGCCAGCATCGCGGCGGGTTCTCGTGGAGCGTCGACCGTCACCGACCGATAGAATGCGCCCAACGGCACTGTGCACCCGGTTTGGGTGCCAAGCACATACCGCACCGTCAGCCCGCTCGACTCGACCTTTGTGGCAAGGGCGCGAGCCAGTGTCGATTTGCCGACCCCGCTATCGCCGACCAGCGCCACACCGTTGAACTCCGCGCGGTCATTGAGCGCCGCCAACGCCTGGCGGAACTCGTCATCGCGGCCCACCAAAGGCCACCCCGACCCGATCCCCGTTTGCACCGGATGCCGAACCTCCCGGGCCACGTCCATCGCAGACGCTACCCTGAGTCCACCCACGTTCGCGTCAGATGTCAATCTTTCGAGCAAAAATTTTTGCTACGCGTTAATTTGACATCGGTTCAATTAAATCGTGCTGTTGCAGGCTTTTTCGACATGTGTCGGATATGTAGACCACGGCTCTGGCGAATCTCATCCAGGCGTCAGAATCAGCCAGGTGTTCAGAAGATCTATGGACCCGTACCGTGGACCCGTGGTCAGAACCCGTGCCGACGGCGCCTGCGCCGGCGCTGCAGGTGCACCGGGCCGCAGACGGCGCGTTGGCGCGGGTGCCGCAGCCGGGCGGCATGGTCACCGCCGGGCAATTGGCGGCGCCGGCCCGTGCCTTCGGCACGCACACTAGAACTGACCACCCGCAGAAATGTGCAGTTCCGCAGTGTGACCGCCACCACGATGGCTGACGCTGGCTGGCTGCCGTCGGCGACGCCGTCGTCGCGGCGCTGCCGCCGGTCGCGACAGCGGCGTCCGGCTGCCGGTCGGCGTCGCCGTGCCGACGAATGGTCGCCATCGCGGGCGCCTTTCATCGAGATCAGCGAAAGGCTTTGGGGCATAGCCGAATTGGTTGATCAAGGAGTGGTGTTGGTGGATCCAGCTCAAAGCGGCACGCAGGCTTAGCCACGCCCGGGCTTTTCAGATCGAAACAGCTAGCGCAGCCGGTGTGCCCGGGTCGACGATTGCATTTCGTTGCCGTACTGGTCTCTCCGCGGGTATTCGCGGGCTGGCAGCGCCGCCGCGTCAGCGGCGAGTGCTACACCCATATCGGAACACCCGTCGGCTAGTCCTCGAGGTGCCGCTCTCGGTCCCAACGCTCGAGCCACGACTGCAGGTTGTAGACGCCGACCACGACCAGCGCTAGCGAAACTCCTGTGATAACGGCCAGCGGAGCGCTCATGGTCTGTCCATCGTGTGTGCCATGCGGATCGCCCCTCCTTGAACCTGGGCATTGTGACCGGTGAACAGGTCGTCGGTGCCAACAAACGTACGGCCGGCAAGCACCGGCTAGCGCGAGTAGAGGACTACCTGTCTTTTGGCGTGCCTTACCCGGGCTGGCCGTACCGTAGACCGGTGGCCAGAACCCATGCCGAAGACGGCTACCCCGGCGCCCTGCACGTGCATCAGGCGGCCGACGGGGCGCTGGCGTGGGTGCGGCTGCCCGGCGGTATGGTCACCGCCGGGCAGTTCGCGGCCCTGGCACGGGCATCGAGCCGGTTCGGGGCCGGCACGTTGGAGCTGACTCGCATGGCCTCGGGGCAGATGTATCCGGCGGTGGCCTAGCGACCCTTGGTCGCTAGCGCGGATGCTCTGGACGAACCGGGTGGGGTATCGCCCCGCGCCCGGGCTGGGGCGCTCAGTCGGGCTAAGGAGCCCGTGCAGGTAATACTGTCTACGCAACCGCCGTGGGCCCGCGCAGACGATGCGCTTCTCGGCGCGGCGCAGCCGCTCGCTGGCGGGTTTCCGTGGAGTCCTGACGCGCCCTGTGCGCGCAGTCGACCACGAGCTGGGTGTGTTGGAGCAGCATTCGATGCTCCCCAACTCGGCAAGCAGTTTCTGCATGTTGCTTTCCATTGCCGCGCCTGCCGGGGGTCAAGCGGTTTGCCCCATTCGGCTGGACTCGAACTTCGAAATGGCCTGCCTGGGTGCTGGCGTCGAATTGTGCTGAACGGTAGTGCGGTGATTGTCAAGGCCACGCCGCTACGCGGTCGGCCCCGGGCCGAGCCCTGACAACCGCCGCACCACCGCGCAGACCTGCCTCTACCAGCGAGGGGTCGGCGTGGGCTCAACCGTAGAGAACAGAAACCGCTGGGAGCATAGCCGGGAGCAAAGAGGTTTGGCAGAGGCCGCCGCGGTCAACCCACGTCAGTGACGAGGAGGCAAGCTATGGATCCCAACGCCGCTTATCGATTTGTGGCTGTGCTGCAGGACGAAGTCTACGAAGTCTTGCGAGAAGCCGCAGAGACATCCCTTCGCGCCCAGCATGTCCGCTGGGTCGCCGAACAAACCCGCCAATGCGCAGCCAGCACGCGCCAACGAGCCGACGCCATCCGACACGACAGGGCAACATAGGGGTTATGGATAGATCCGATCGGGGTAACGAGTCACTTCGCGCACATGCGGCCGAACGGGCGGCAGAACTTAGGCGGCGAAAAATCGAGCTTCAGACCCATCAGCCGTTCAACCCCGAAAATGTGGGGCTTGCCGCTCGCAGAGCCCACGAAGCACACGAATGGGCTCGGAAAGCACA
>DATJBA010000013.1:0-5677 GCA_035515675.1 Mycobacterium sp. | reverse complement strand
TCGGAGGCCGCCGGTGGTGCCGTGGGTGGTCTCGGCGAAGTCGGCGAGCGCGTTGCGGGCGCAGGCCGCGCGGTTGGCCGCCCATGTGCGCGCCCATGGTGGGCTGGATGTTGCCGATGTGGGGTGCTCGCTGGCGGGCCGATCGACTTTTGAGCATCGCGCGGTGGTGGTGGGTGGTGATCGGGATCGGCTGCTGGCCGGGCTCGACGAGCTGGCCGGCGATGACGTCGCATCGGTCATTCGGGGCATCGCCACACCAGCGGGCAAGACCGTCTTCGTCTTCCCCGGCCAAGGCTCCCAATGGCTGGGCATGGGTATCGAATTGCTTGATACCGCACCGGTATTCGCGCAGCATATCGAGGCGTGCGCGGACGCTTTCTCCGACTTCGTCGACTGGTCGCTGATCGACGTGCTGCGTGGCGCGCCGGGTGCTCCTGGCATGGACCGGGTGGACGTGGTGCAGCCGGTGCTCTTCGCGGTGATGGTTTCGCTGGCCGAATTGTGGAAGTCGGTGGGAGTAAGTGCCGATGCCGTGATCGGCCATTCGCAAGGCGAAATCGCCGCGGCCTACGTTGCCGGTGGGCTGTCCCTGCGTGATGCCGCACGCGTGGTCACGCTGCGCAGCAAGTTGCTGACGGCGCTGGCCGGTCCCGGCGGCATGATGTCCATCGCATGCGGTGCCGAGCGGGTACGGGAATTGTTGGCGCCCTATGGGAATCGAGTCGGCATCGCTGCTGTCAACGGCCGGTCGGCGGTTGTGGTGTCGGGTGAAGTGGCCGCGCTGGAGGAACTCATCGGAGTCTGCGCCGACCAGGATCTACGCACCCGCCGGATCGACGTAGACTATGCGTCGCATTCGGTTGAGGTTGAGCCGATCCGCGGTGAGCTCACCGAGGTTCTGTCCAGTATCGAGCCGCGTTCCTCGCGGACCGTCTTCTTCTCCACTGTGACAGGAAGCCGTTTGGACACAGCCGTTTTGGATGCCGATTACTGGTACCGCAACATCCGGCAGACGGTGCAGTTCGACCAGGCGGTGCGCAGCGCGTGCGAGCACGGCTACCGCACATTCATCGAATCCAGTCCGCATCCCGCGTTGATCGCAGGTGTCGAAGACACTTTCAACGACTGCGTCGATAGCGACACCGAGGCCATCGTCGTTCCCACCCTGGGCCGCGACGACGGCGGCCTCGAGCGGTTCCTGATGTCGGCCGCCTCCGCGTTTGTTGCGGGTGTGGCGGTGGATTGGCGTGGTGTATTGGGCGGGGCGGGCTTTGTGGAGTTGCCGACTTATGCCTTTGAGCGGCGGCGGTTCTGGCTCTCCGGCGATGGTGTCGGGGCCGATGCCGCCAGCTTGGGGCTGGGAACCAGCGAGCACGCGTTGCTGGGCGCGGTGGTGGAGCTGCCGGCCTCGGGCGGGGTGGTGCTGACAGGACGGTTGTCGCCCAGCGTGCAGGGGTGGCTGGCCGATCACGCGGTGTCCGGGGTGGTGGTGTTCCCGGGTGCGGGGTTTGTGGAATTGGTGATCCGTGCCGGCGACGAAGTCGGCTGCTCGGTGGTCGACGATTTGACACTGCAGTCGCCGTTGGTACTGCCCACCTCAGGATCGGTTGCGGTGCAAGTGGTCGTGGGTCCTGAAGACTCCGGTCAGCGCAGTGTGTCGGTCTTCTCCCGCGCCG
The DNA here is from genome assembly GCA_035515675.1 of Mycobacterium sp. Lineage (GTDB taxonomy): Bacteria > Actinomycetota > Actinomycetes > Mycobacteriales > Mycobacteriaceae > Mycobacterium. Next base: position 4,001 of record DATJBA010000013.1, on the reverse strand, counting down.
ATGCGGGTTCTGGGTGGGTGTGCCACGCCGAGGGAACGCTGAGCTCCGGGTCGGTGGAGCCGAGCGCGGATCTGTCGGTGTGGCCGCCGGTGGGTGCAGTCCGGGTGGACCTGGCTGACGGCTACGAGCGGTTGGCGGCCCGCGGGTACGGCTACGGCCCGGCGTTTCGGGGATTGATCGCGACGTGGGTCCGTGGCGACGAGGTGTTCGCTGAGGTGCGGCTGCCAGACGCGGCCGGCGGTGTTGGCGGGTTCGAGGTGCACCCTGCGTTGCTTGACGCAGCGATGCACGCCCTGGTGATGACCAAAGCCGTCGCCGACCAAACGGCCAACCAGGCTCCCGAAGTGGTCTTGCCGTTCTCCTGGCAAGGTGTGTCGTTACACGCCGCGGGTGCGTCGACGGTAAGGGCGCGTATCGCGCCGGCCGGTCCGCCCCCGCAAGCGGGTGGGGGTACCTCCCGCTCGCGGGTGAGTGCCCCCACGTCAGTCTCGATCGAACTTGCCGACGGGTTGGGGCTGCCGGTGTTGTCGGTGGGCGCGATGGTGGCCCGCTCTGTGAGCGAGCAGCAGTTGCGGGCGGCGGTGTCGGGCTCGGGCCCGGACCGGCTGTTCGAGGTGGTCTGGTCACCGGCGGCGACAACGGCAGCGGTTGGTCGCAATTTTCCGTCCCACGAAGTGTTCGAATCCATTGCCGCTGAAGAAGATCCGGTGGCGGGCGCCTATGCGCGTACCCACCAGGCGCTGGCCACCGTGCAGTCGTGGCTGACCGAGCGTGATTCGGGTGTGCTGGTGGTGGCTACCCGGGGCGCCATGGGGTTGGCGGGGGAGGACATCACCGATTTGGCGGGCGCTGCGGTGTGGGGGTTGGTGCGGTCGGCGCAGACCGAGCATCCCGGCCGGATCGCGCTTGTTGATTCCGACGCCCCTCTAGACGATGGCGCGGTAGCCGCGGTTCTGGCGGTCGGCGAGCCGCAGGTGCTGCTGCGGGGCGGGATGGTGTACACGCCGCGGGCGCATCGCAGCCGCGCGGTTGACGGTGTCTTGGCGCCGCCGGGTGATGGGCCGTGGCGCTTGGGTCTGAGCAGTGCCGGCACCTTCGAGAATCTGCGGTTGGAGCCGGTTCCCAACGCCGATGCGCCGTTGGAGCGCGGCCAGGTTCGGGTGGCCATGCGCGCCATCGCTGCCAACTTCCGCGACATTATGATCACCCTGGGCATGTTCACCCACGATGCGCTGCTCGGCGGCGAAGGCGCCGGCGTGGTCGTGGAAGTCGGTCCCGGAGTCACCGACTTCGCCGTCGGTGATTCGGTGTTCGGCTTTTTCCCAGACGGCAGCGGCACGCTGGCCGCCGGCGATGTTCGGCTGTTGCTTCCGATGCCCGCCGACTGGTCCTACGCCGAAGCCGCTGGCATATCAGCCGTTTTCACCACCGCGTACTACGCGTTTATCCATCTGGCCGACGTCAAGCCGGAGCAGCGGGTGTTGGTGCATGCCGGCACTGGTGGGGTGGGTATGGCTGCGGTGCAGCTGGCCCGGCATCTGGGTTTGGAAGTGTTCGCCACCGCCAGCCGCGGTAAGTGGGACACCTTGCGGGCCATGGGCTTTGACGACGACCACATCTCTGATTCGCGCAGCCTGGAGTTCGAGGACAAATTCCGCACGGTCACCGGCGGCCGCGGCATGGACGTGGTGTTGGACTCCCTCGCCGGTGAATTCGTGGATGCATCGTTGCGGCTGGTGGCACCCGGCGGGGTGTTCTTGGAGATGGGCAAGACCGACATCCGCGATCCCGGGGTGGTCGCCCAGAAATACCCCGGCGTGCGCTACCGCGCCTTCGACCTCTTTGAACCAGGCCGCGCCCGCATGCACCAGTACATGCTCGAGCTTGCCGAACTGTTCGACGCCGGGGTGCTGCGGCCGTTGCCGGTGACCACTTTTGACGTACGGCGCGCGCCCGCGGCGTTGCGGTACCTGAGCCAGGCCCGCCATGTCGGCAAGGTCGTGATGATGATGCCGGAGGCGTGGGCGGCGGGCACCGTGCTGATTACCGGCGGGACCGGGATGGTGGGTTCGGCGCTGGCGCGTCATGTCGTGGCCCGTCACGGGGTCCAGAATTTGGTGTTGGTCAGCCGGCGCGGTCCGGACGCACCGGGTGCTGCCGACTTGGTGGCTGAGCTGGGTGCAGCGGGTGCCCAGGTGCAGGTGGTGGCCTGCGATGCGGCCGACCGCGAGGCGTTGGCCAAGGTGATCGTCGACATCCCGGTGCAGCATCCGTTATCTAGGGTGATTCACGCGGCCGGGGTGCTCGACGATGCGGTGATTTCATCGTTGACTCCTGAGCGTGTTGATGTGGTGTTGCGGGCCAAGGTGGATGCGGTGTGGAACCTGCACGAATTGACCCGCGATCTGGATGTGTCGGCGTTTGTGATGTTTTCGTCGGTGGCCGGGCTGATGGGTTCGTCGGGCCAGGCCAATTACGCGGCGGCGAACACGTTCCTGGATGGGTTGGCCGCTCACCGGCGGGCGCACGGGTTTCCGGCGATCTCGCTGGGCTGGGGGTTGTGGGATCAGGCCAGCGGCATGACCGGCGGACTGGACGCCGCCGACCTGGCCCGGCTGGGCCGGGATGGGTTCTTGGCCTTGTCCTCGGAAGAGGCGCTGGAATTGTTCGACACCGCGCTGATTGTCGACGAACCATTCATCGCGCCCGCCCGCATCCATCTCACCGCGCTGCGCGCCCACGCCGTTGCGGTGCCACCGATGTTCACCGATCTGATCAACGCGCCCACCCGGCGGCAAGTCGACGACTCGCTGGCCGCCGCGAAATCGAAATCGGCGCTGGCTCATCGTCTGCACGGGCTGCCCGAACCCGAACAGCACGCTGTCCTGCTGGGCCTGGTGCGTTCCCATATCGCCACCGTGCTGGGCAACGTCAGTCCCGAGGCCGTCGACCCTGACAAGGCGTTCCAGGAGTTGGGTTTTGACTCGCTGACCGCCGTCGAAATGCGTAACCGGCTCAAATCCGCTACCGGCCTGGCCCTTTCACCCACACTCATCTTCGACCACCCGACACCCAACAGCCTGGCCACGTACATGCGCGCCGAACTCGCCGGTGTCCCACAAGAAATCAAGCACGCACCCGCAGTCCGCGCCACGGGCGACGATCCGATCGCGATCGTCGGCATGTCGTGCCGTTATCCGGGTGGGGTGAATTCCCCCGACGACCTCTGGGACGTGTTGGTCGAGGGCCGCGACGTGCTCTCGGAGTTCCCCAGCGATCGGGGCTGGGACCTGGCCGGGCTGTTCAACCCGGATCCCGACGTTCCGGGCGCCTGCTACACGCGCACCGGGGGCTTCGTGGACGGTGTCGCCGACTTCGATCCCGCATTCTTCGGGGTGGGGCCGAGCGAGGCGCTGGCGATGGACCCCCAGCAGCGCATGTTCCTCGAGCTGTCGTGGGAGGCGTTGGAGCGGGCCGGGATTGATCCCGGCGGGCTACGCGGCAGCGCCACCGGGGTGTTCGCCGGGGTGATGACACAGGGCTACGGCATGTTCGCCGCCGAGCCGGTGGAAGGCTTCCGGCTGACCGGCCAGCTATCGAGCGTCGCGTCGGGGCGGGTGTCGTATGTGCTGGGGTTGGAGGGCCCGGCGGTGTCGGTGGATACCGCGTGTTCGTCGTCGTTGGTGGCGTTGCATATGGCGGTGCAGTCGTTGCGCTCGGGGGAGTGCGACCTGGCGCTGTGCGGCGGTGTCACCGTCAACGCCACACCCGACATCTTCGTGGAGTTCAGCCGCTGGCGCGGATTGTCAACGGATGGCCGGTGCAAGGCCTTCGCCGGGGCGGCCGACGGCACCGGATTCTCCGAGGGCGGCGGCATGTTGGTGGTGGAGCGGTTGTCGGATGCGCAGCGGTTGGGTCATCCGGTGTTGGCGGTGGTGCGGGGTTCGGCGGTCAATCAGGATGGCGCCTCCAATGGGTTGACCGCGCCCAATGGTCCGTCG
>DATJBA010000012.1:0-6000 GCA_035515675.1 Mycobacterium sp. | reverse complement strand
TTCTCCTGCATGAAAACCTTTATTCAAGTCCCGGTGATCTGAAAGGCCCTCGCCATCTTTCGGCCGGAAACTTGGCAGCTGATTCCTGTCCAATGGTGAGCCGCCTTCACCATCCGTGTGGTGCTCGCGGGCCAGTCGCTGCCGTCGGGCAATGTGACCTTAGGCGCAGTCTTGAGGACGTTCGCCCCTCGCCGCGCGCTTGGTTGGGTGCGAAGGTGGCGGCATTCATGTCGGCGATTGACTGTGAGCGGCGGTGATCGGGCGTGGTCGGTGGCTCTGATCTGGTGACCGTGCTGCTGGGTGGTGACGTCATGCTCGGGCGTGGCGTCGATCAGATCCTGCCCCATCCCGGCGAACCGGAGTTACGCGAGCCGTATCTGCGTGATGCACGGGGGTACGTCCGCCTCGCCGAGGCCGCGAATGGGCCGATTCCACGCCCCGTGGATTGGCGGTGGCCCTGGGGCGAGGTGCTGGCGCTCCTCGAGGAGGCTGCCCCCGATGTTCGGCTGATCAACCTGGAGACAACGATCACCGCCGACGGTGAATTCGCAGAGGGCAAGCCAGTGTGTTATCGGATGCACCCGGATAACGTGCCGGCGCTGACGGCTTTACGGCCGGACGTTTGCGCCCTGGCCAACAACCACATTCTCGATTTCAGCTACCGGGGGCTGACCGATACCATAGCCGCTCTGACCGCGGCAGGGATCCAGGGCGCCGGGGCGGGAGCCGACTTGCTGACCGCACGCCGCCCGGCGGTGGTCAGCGCGCACGATGAACACCGGGTGCTCGTCGGCTCGGTGGCGATGAAATCGGCCGGCGTTCCCGAACCTTGGGCAGCGAATCACGACCGGCCCGGGGTGTGGCTGGTCCGGGATCCGTCGTTGCGGGACGCTGCCGACGAGGTGGCGGCACAGGTGCTGGCGCACAAACGCGACGGCCATGTCGCCATCGTCTCGGTGCATTGGGGATCCAATTGGGGCTACGCGATTGCGCCAAGTGAAATCGCGTTCGCGCACCGGCTGATCGATGCCGGCATCGACATCGTTCACGGACACTCCTCGCACCATCCCAGGCCGATCGAGATATACCGCGGCAAACCGATCCTGTACGGCTGCGGTGATGTCATCGACGACTACGAAGGCATCGGCGGGCACGAATCGTTCCGCGGCGACCTCAGATTGCTGTATTTGACCCGCACCGATCCCGCTAACGGTGAACTGATCTCGCTGCGGATGATTCCGCTGCGCGTGCGGCGGATGCAACTCGAACGGGCCTCCCAGACCGACGCCGAATGGCTCCGCGCGACCATCGAGCACACCAGCCGTCGGTTCGGGACTCGTATCGCGGCGCGACCCGACGATCTACTCGAGGTCACGTCGCTGCGCAGCGGCACGCATTCCCGGAGGAGTTCGGCGGGTGTCGGCGGCTGAGGATCTCCGACGCCAGCCGGACACTTGGTCAAGCGAAGGTGGATTCGCGATCGGGTTCGGGGCCGAAACGGAATCGCCGGCCGCTGATGGCTGAGGCGTGTATCCGCACATAGCGGAGTTTGAGCGTTGCGACCCATGGTCGCAGCCCGGCACGATCCGCTTCGTCGATCTCCGTGCTGGTTGACAACACTTCGGCATCGCCCCGGACGATGACGCTCCAGCCTTCATCGAGTGAGTGGTTGTCGGCTTCCAATACAACGTGGTTGTTGATGACCAGGCTCAACAGCTTGGTGCCCTCAGCAGTCCTGAATAGCAGGGTGGGGCGCTGGACGACGAAGTTGACGGGAAAGATTTCGGGGCGCGAGCCCGCGCATGTCACCAATCGCCCCAGCGCCACGCTGGACAGCAGCTCCCAGCTCTCATCCTCAGAGAGGATGGTCACCGGCTCATCGTTGACGGCCATGGCTAACCCTAACCCGGCACGCGCCGACAGGGCAGCACCTGCAGCCACGGTCCTGACGCACGATGTCACCCGCGCCGCGATACTGTAACCATAGCCAGCGCATCGGGCGGTCGAGCCCACATGACAGGTGTGCACGATCAGTTCGCCGATTGGTCACTACCAACCGGGTACTAAGCCGATGCAGCCCAAGCGGGTAGCGATCGTCGTCGGCGGCGCCGGGGCACGTGGCGGCTATGAAGCCGGCGCGCTGTCGGTGCTGGTGCCACGGCTGCGCGCCGCGGGCTACGAACCCAGGGTGTACGTCGGAAGCAGCGCAGGCGCGATCACCGCGACAGTCTTGGCCGCATCGACCCATCTCCCACCCGCCGACCAAGCTCGTCGGGTTCTCGAGCTGTGGCGCTGCACCGCCCGCAGCCGCCCGTCGCGGGTGCGCACGGGCAGGCCCGTCAGCGGCAGGTCCAGGGTCCCACCATATCTCGGTCATGGCGTCAGAGCGATTGCTTGGCGAACTGGCCGATCGGCGTGCAAGCAGGCGATAGCGTCAGCCAGTGTCGCTGCGATCGAGCACACACGAATGAAAGTACCTGTGGTCTTGGTGGCAACGGTGTCGGTGACGAGCACGGAACGCAAATCAAGCTTGTGCAGGCGGCTGGCCGCGGCATGAACCAACAGGCCATGGGTGGCGGCCACGACGATGTCCGGCGCGGCGCCGCGCACACGCAGCAAGCCGACCGCGGCTTCAATGGTCGCTCCGGTACTGATCATGTCATCGATGATCACGACCGGCCGGCCCTGCACGTCGCCGGTGACGTCCAATGCGCTGACGGCTGAGCTACTTTTGCGTTGTTTGCGCACAACCGCGACCGAACCATCCAGCACGGCCGCATACCGCTCGGCGAGTTTGACGGCGCCCAAATCGGGAGCGACAACCACCGCCTCTCGTGGCAGCTCACCGGACAGGGCCGCAACGGCGCTGAGTGTTTCGACCGGAATTCGGCAATCCGCTTCCAGGCTCGGGGTGTGTGGGTCGACGACGACGAGCCGGTTGGCCCCCGCGGCGGCGATCGCGTCGGCGACCACTGCCGCACCGAGAGCCTGCCCGGGTGCGGTGCGTCGATCCTGGCGGGCGTAGCCGAAATAGGGCACCACCGCGGTCACCCTGGTGGCGCGGGCCCGGCGGCACGCGTCGAGCAGCAGCAGCAATTCGATGATGTGATCGTTGACCGGCGGCGCTGTCGGCTGAACGATGTAAACATCAGCGCCACAAGCATTTTCGACGATGGGGCGGAGCTCCCCGTCGGGGTATCGCTCCACGACAGCGCCATCGGCCTCGACGCCCAAATGGTTGGCGACCGCACTGGCCAAACCTGGATTGGCGCTACCGGAGACGATTCGCAAATCGGTCATCAGGCATCAGCCCAATCACTTGGACACTTGGGGCAGGTCATCAGCGACCATCGCACCAACCTACCTCCGGGCGCAGGGGGCGAAAGTCCTCTGTCCGGCGCGGAAAGTCACACCGCGAGCTCCGGCGGTGTTCAAGCAGCGTCGTGAAAGATCAATCCGAGGGTGTAGCGCTGACCGGAGCGGAGCGCGGACACCCCGTGGCGCACCGGGGCAACTGACCATCCCCGAGTCGAGCGGACCGGCCGCTCTCTCGTGGTGAAAATGTACCCGTGTCCTTGCGGCAGCGTGATGGCGGTGCCGCGTGACTGCGCCCGGGGCCGTTGCTCGACAAGAAGGAATTCACCGCCGGTGTGCGCCACGCCCGGTTCGTTGAGGTTGATGACAACCTGCAGCGGAAAGACAAGGTCTCCGTACAGGTCTCGGTGCAGGGCGTTCCAGTCACCTGGCCCGTATTTGAGCAAGATAGCGGTGGATTTGGTTTGGCCGGCGCGGTGGCATATTTCCAGCCATTCGTCGAGAGTGTCGGTCCAGGGGGCGTCGCGGCCCAGTTTGGTCCACCAGTCGCGGGCGATCGGCAGTAACCGAGGATAGAGCGCTTGTTTCAGTGCTTCGATCGGATGTGGGTAGGGCTGTTTGAAGTAGCGGTACTCGCCTTGCCCATAGCGGTAGCGGCTCATGTCGATGGTGGTGCGAAACAAGCTGTCGTCAGGGTAGAGATCACGGACCGCTGCACATTCGGCGGGGGAAATCAGCTGCGGTAGCAGTGCGCCGCCAACATTGTTCATGTCCGCGGCGACCGCGTCCCAATCAGCGGCATCGACGCGCTGACGCCATGTCGTTGGCATCAGAACAACCCGTCGGCTGCCGCGGGTACTGGCTCTTCGAGGTCCAGCAGGAATCGTTTGCGCTTCAGACCGCCAGCGTAACCGGTTAGGGCGCCATTCTTTCCGACAACCCGGTGGCAGGGAACGATGATGCTGAGCGGATTGCGCCCAACGGCTTGGCCGACTTCATACGCGGTGGTGCCGTCAGCCAGTTTGGCAGCCAGCTCGGCGTAGGTAGTGGTGTAGCCGTAAGCGATGTCATTGAGCAGATTCCAGACTCGCCGCAGGTGCGGCTCGCCGACCAGGGCGATAGGGAGATCGAACGGTGTGCGCTTCCCGGTCAGGTAGTCCTGCAGCTGGTGAGCTACACGACGGAACAATTCGTCTGATTCCGGCTCAACATATTCGCCCAGGGCGTCAGCTGTGGGCCCATGCCATTGATGCCGGAAATACACACCTGTCAGGGCGTCACCGTTGGCGACGAGTGTCAGTTCGCTGAGCGGACTATCGATCACCGTGTGTCGTGTTTGCATCGTTCGACCTCCTTTCTAGGAAAACGACGAGCGGCCCCAAAACGTGCGGTCAAGCCAATTACGTTGTACTCAAGCGGTTCTCGTAATTGACGAGGCGTTCCTGCAACTCACGATACGGTGTGGACGGTGGCAGTGGCTGTTCGTCGCGCACGGCTCGAGCGACCTGGGCGGCGGCGTACAACCCCGCCCGGTAGGGCGCCGAACCGGTTGACACCCGCACCACCCTGAGCTCAGCTAGATCGGTGAGCGTCAGGCCGGGCACGGGCAGTGTGTTGAGGGGGCGCGGGATATTGCGAGTCAGTTCGGCCAACTCGACGCGATCGTTGGCCGACGGCACAAAGATGACGTAGTTGGCCATGCATCTGGGTGCATCCGCACGCCTGGAAACGCATCCTGATCAGGCACAATGACTCCCCTGGTGAGTCATTGTCAGGTGGCGACCTGCGCAGACTATGCAACGCCGTTGTTGCATGGCTCCGTTGCATGAGACCTTCCGGGCGAGCATCAGCCCCGCGCGGTTAGGCGCCCAACCAAGGACAGGGAACCCCGGGTCGTGCGAGTCGGGGTTTCTTTGTGCCCCAAGACCTTTCGGGGGTGCTGTGGCGAAAAAAAGACTAAATTTAGTCTTTCTTGGCGCCGGCTGCGACGCCACGCCGTGCTGGGGGTGTGACGGATTTCACATTCAGGGTGTGGCTCGGGTGTTGGGCTTTGCGCCGGTAGGCGTCTGAGCTGCGGTTTCGGATTTAGGGTCTAGATCTTAGATCTTTGCTGAAACGCACTGACAATGCCTTAGTTCGTATGGCGTTGTGGGGTTTTGGTGAGACTCGGGGCCTCGCCACCGTTTGCTACATAGGCACTTTGTACCCACTATGGAGCTATGTCGCATGCAACGCCGTCCGGTCACCAGAGCGTGCGGGTAGGACGCGACCAGATCTCTGTCCTGAGGGTGTTGGCGCGTGCGCACAGCCGGTCTGTGGCCGGCGAGATCAGGGCCGCAATTTCCTACTGGATTGACCGCTTCGACAAGGACGGCCGGGAAAGGAAAACATGACCCTGTTTCCCAAGGAGTACGCCTTCGCCGATTCCAAGCTAGCCGCCGCGTGTGGCCTTCCCACACGCCACGGCGGGTGGGGTCTGCTGTTTTGCGTCGACGAGCACGGTCTTCGGTACACCGCGGCGGGAGACGCCGATTATCTGCGTGTGCTGCTTGGTATCGCGCCTGGCACGGTTCCGGGGACCGCAGGCACCAAACGTGTGGAGGAGCTGTTCGGCGAGAGTGTTGAACTGCCGGCCGAGACTTTTCCGCTGCGCCGCCCAGGATGGCCCGACCAATGGACACGAGG
>DATJBA010000011.1:0-17014 GCA_035515675.1 Mycobacterium sp. | reverse complement strand
GGTATGTGCCCAAGAGCATTCGCTTGATCGACCTGCTCAAGGGCCTGAGCCCGGAGTTCGTGCGAGGTCGCATTGTCAAATCCTTGCCCGCGCTGATGCCAAAACGGCAGTAAGGAGGTGAACTGGTGCAGAACCGGTCGCCGGGAGACGATGGGACGCGGTCTGCGCGGCAAGCGGTTCCGTGAAACGGTCGCGGGCCTCCTGACTGCGGCCATCCCGACAACCGGCTTGCTGCCCCAGCCAGCAAGCACAGCATCAGCCTGTTGGCCGTCAACCCCGCCTACACCAGTGCCTGGGGGCAGCACCGGCGCAAACCCTATAAGAACCCCTATAGGAACGTCACCCGACACCTGGGGGTACCACCCGCTTGCGGGGGAGCAGCAGCTACCGTGATCGGGCGTTGCGCCCACGCTTTTTAGGCACGGCGACGGGAAGGTGTGACACGCACGCGACCGGAGGATCGCGTTGTGAGAGCTACCAACCAGGCCGTGTCCGATGGCCAGCGGGTGACCGATAGCCGCCACCGACCGGGGACACGGGGAACCGAATCCCGTCAGCCCGGCCGGACAAGAACACGGCTATCGCGCCGGGCAACCGTTACCCGGCAACGGCCCACAACGGCCAACTCCGTCAGTAACGGTTCACTGGCAGCTTCTGGCCGAGGTGACCAACAGTGCCTACACGATCACCGGCAGGTCTACGGCGTCAACAGCAGCAATCCCAACAAAGTCATCACCACGGACTTCAAGGTCACCTCTGAGTGCTGAAGCCTGCCAGGGGTCTCGCCTACGCTTGGTGACGACCACCCGATCATGGAGGACCGGTGAAGCAGAGACTGCACTGGCTTGCGATGCACGGGTTTATCCGGGGCGTCTCGGCGATCCTGGTCCGGCGCGGTGACTTGCAGGCCAGGTTGATTGCCGATCCGACAGTGGCCGCTGACCCGGTGCCGTTCTACGACCAACTACAGGCCCAAGGCCCGTTGGTGAAAGGCCGCGTCAACTATCTGACCGCCGACCACGCACTCGCCCACAAGCTGCTGCGATCCGACGACTTCCGCGTAGTGAACATGGGGTCGAATCTGCCGGCACCGCTGCGATGGCTGGAGCGCCGCGCTCGCGACGATCTTCTGCATCCGCTGCGTGCACCGTCGTTGCTGGCCGTCGAGCCGCCGGACCACACCCGTTACCGCAAGACGGTGTCGGCGGTGTTCACTCCCAAGGCGGTCGCCGCATTGCGTGATCGAGTCGAGCAGACTGCGGCCGATCTGTTGGATCAGCTGGCCGGCCAGTCGGGCGTCGTAGACATCGTTGGACGGTATTGCTCGCAACTTCCGGTCGCGATCATCAGCGACATCTTGGGCGTGCCCGAGCAAGACCGCCGGCGCATCCTGGAGTTCGGCGAGCTGGCCGCGCCGAGTCTAGACATCGGATTGCCGTGGCGGCAGTACCGGAGCGTGCAGGAAGGTATCGCTGGATTCAACTCCTGGCTCGCCGACCATCTGCGGCAATTGCGCCGTGCCCCCAGTGACAATTTGATGAGCCAGTTGATCCAGACGGCTGAAAGCGGCTCTGCCGAAACACATCTGGATGAGGCCGAACTTCAGGCGATCGCCGGGCTGGTGTTGGCCGCCGGGTTTGAGACCACGGTGAACCTGTTGGGCAACGGGATTCGCATGCTGCTGGACGCGCCCCAGCATCTGGACACGCTGCGGCAACGTCCTGAGTTATTGCCCAACGCCGTTGAAGAGATCCTGCGGCTGGACTCGCCGGTGCAGCTCACCGCGCGGGTGGCGCTCAACGATGTCGAGGTGGCGGGCACGCAGATCAAACGTGGCGAGTTGGTGGTGGTCTATCTGGCCGCTGCCAACCGGGATCCGTCCGTGTTCCCCGATCCGCATAACTTCGACATTGAACGGCCAAATGCCGGAAGGCATCTCGCGTTCTCCGGGGGCCGGCACTTCTGTCTGGGGGCCGCCCTTGCGCGCGCCGAGGGTGAAGTCGGGCTGCGAACGTTCTTCGACCGTTTTCCCGAGGTGCGCGCGGCGGGTACCGGAAGCAGGCGGGATACGCGGGTGCTCCGAGGTTGGTCGACGCTGCCGGTGGCCCTGGGGCCAGCAAGGTCGATGGCTCCAGTCGATGGCCTTGCATGAAGGCTGGTACATGTCCTGGCTGCGTTATGCGGGCGGGAGGGGCCGTTTCAAAGTACAGACAATGCTCCATTCGTAATAATGGTCCCCGCCTTTGTCATAGTCCTTGAAGTGGTGGGCGACCTGAGTACGTTGCACCGAGGAGCCCACGATCTCCCAGCCCTGTTCTCCGTAGGCCTTCGTTAGACGGCCAGCCTCGTCTATTACCGCTTGCAGAGACTCATTCGTCTGGTAGATGAAGATGCTCTCCCACCTCTGCGGGTACCACTTGCCGTCTGACGCCAGCCACCAACCAGGCCCGGGCGAAGGAGCACTCATATCCCGGCACCCTACGTCGTTGAGACCTCAAGGGCATGGCCGAAGCTGTACACGCGAAGAATTAAAAATTAATACTTGCGGGTCCAAATGATGGCCTCCCCCAAGGCCCCAATAGCCGCATTTTGGCCTCAGCGCTACTCGGCGTCAAGGCGGTAGACACGGGCGGCGTTGTCGTGGGCAACAAGATCGACTACCCGCATCGCATCGGCCTCGCTCCAGTCGCCGCTCTGGACAAAGCCGCGTAGCACACGGCGAATACCGTTGCGCCACAAGGTCGCACCGAGAAAGTGCAGCTCCACCGGGCCGAACCCGTCCGACGAGTACAGGATCTTGCGGAAGGGCGCCATCTCCAGCAGCCGGGCGATGAACGCGGGTGCCCGAGCCCCTAGATAGTTCACGCTCAGACCACCGTCGAGATAGACGTTGTTGAACGCCTGCGCCATATAGCCGGCTTCGCGCTCGTAGGGATAGCAGTGCAGCAAAATGATCGGGGTGTCTTTGGACTGCCGCAAAAAGCCAAGCAGATACAGCGGATTGGCCTTGTGCAGATCGCAGTCCCGGTCGCCGAACCCGACGTGCAATTGCAGCGGCTTGCCGAGCCGCAAAGCCTGGTGCAACCCGAAACGCAGCAGAACCCGATCCTGCAACCGGATACCGCCGCGATCGCGCCACCGGTCGGCGGCCTCGGCGACCTGCGACGCCGACGGCTCGGTCAGATCGCCGTCGAAACCGCCCCGGTAGGCCAGGATGGATTTGGTGCCGACCGGTGTGGCCGCGCGCCGGTGCAGGATCTCCTCAAAAGCCGTCGCGTAATCACCGGGCGCCTGCGCAGCCTGCTCGGCCACCTGCTCGAGACGAACGAGCTCGTGAGCGCGGTTGCCGGACAGTTCGGCCATATCGGCGACGCCGACTACATCACCGCCGATTCCGGTGTCCACCAGCCAGTCGCTCACTCCCGCGGCCGGCAGAAACAGGCGGGCCAATTCGGTCTCGCTGAACTCGCTGCGGCGCTCCCAATATACCTGCGGATCAACGTGTCTCGGTAACCCCAGGACAGGGCCGCAGTGGGTGCGCACGGCGAAGCCGAGTTGCGAGTCGAAACCGGAGTCCAATTCCGCAAGAGGTGCGGTGTTGGCCTCATTGAGTGCGTTCTCGAACCGTCGCCGGTCCCCCGTTGCCAACCAGCATCCGTGAACGTGCTGATCGATCAACGCCACGTCGCCGATGTGCTGCGCCAGAGCCGAGAAGTCAGACAACCCTCAGAGGCTCCAGGCCATGCGAAATTTATCCGCCAATTGCTCGGGGCCGAGGTTGCCGTAGCGCTCATACTCCAGACGGCGGACCGCGACCACCATGTCGACCGCGGGATCGCCCAGGATGCCCCGCAGCAGCTTCGAATTATCAAGTGCGGCAATCGCTTGTATTTGAGCAGCGGGAAGGCGCAGGATACCGGCGTGGTTGCGGTCCGACTCGGAAAGTATTGCCGGGTCCACCGTGGTTTCCGGCGGCAGTGGCATGTCGTGTTTAATTCCGTCGAGTGCCAGCCCCAGGATCGCCGCTGACGCCAGGTACGGGTTCGCCGAGGGATCGACGACTTTCACTTCGACATTGCCGCCGCGCGGACTGCCGGGGCCACCCTTGACGAACCGCACTGCCGCCTCACGATTCTCGGTGCCCCAGCACGCATAGGCCCCGGCCCAGTTACCGGGCCGCATCCGCAAACCGGACACGATCGATCCGCACAGAATGCCCTGAGCCGCGGGCAGTCCGCGAACCACGCCCGCCACCGCGCTCTCCCCCGCCGGCGTCATGCCCTCGGCACCCCTGCCGTCGGAGAACAGCGGCCCGTCGGACGTGCTCAGCGAGAAGTGCTGGTGCGCACCGGATCCGACGCTGCCGGCAAACGGCGCCGGCGACAGGCAGATGCGCAGCCCGCGGCGGCGCGCGGCACGGCCGATGATGAGCCGGGCCAGCGCCAGCTGGTCGGCAGCGGCCACCGGCGGTAGCGGCGACAATGAGATCTCGAACTGGTTGGCGCCGTACTCGGGATGAAACTGCTCGATCCCGACGCCGGCCGCCGCAGCCGACCCGATGACATCGCGAACGAATGCTTCATGCTCGAGCACGCCGACGAGGCCGTACTGCGCCCATAGCGCCGACGGCAGCCGGCCACCGCCTGGGTCGACCAGAAGGAATTCGATTTCGTGGCCGACCGCCGCCTCGATGCCGGCTTCGGCGAGCGCGGCCTCGATCCGGCTCAGCGTTCCGCGGCTGCACGCGGGAACGGGCGTGCCGTCCTGCCCGAAAAATGCGGCCGGTGCCCACGCCAACCCGTCGCCGATGATGCGCAAAGCTGACAGGTCGATACGGAGGCGCTGATCGCCGACCACGCCGACGTCGGCGGTGAAGGCGATTCCGCTCTGGTCGATGGCGAACGCATGCCACGACGGACTGGCGCCCAAGCCGGGATCGGCGAACGTGTTCGTCCGCCGGATCGGCACCGCCTTGGCCTGGGTGAGCCCGGCGGGGTTCACGACGGTGCCGATGACGGTGTCGACGCCCTCAGCCTCCAGCTGGGCGATTGCCCCGGCGGCAAGCGGGATGGCTGTCATAACAGCCATTCTGCAGTGCGAACCAACCCGGTCCGGGCACCGGCGGGGTGTGGCGGTCGCGTGGTGGCGGCTATGCGCGGCTGGGCAAGGTCAGCTTGCATGCCTGGCTGATATCCAGAGTCCGTAAAACTCGTCCCATGCCGATCCACAACGCGCACGACATGGCCAGGTCGGCAAGCAATTTGTCGGAAAAGTGTTCGGCGCAGCGGCTCCAGAAGTCTTCGTCGTCGCGCAGCGCGGTGTGTTCGGTGGCGAGCCGGTGCCCCAACTCGGCCGCCAACCGCTCTTGTTCGCTGTAGCCGGGCCAGGTGCGCCACTCAAGCGCGTGGTCGTACAGCTCCTCGTTGACACCTTCGGCGGGCCCGTCGGCGTCGCGGGTGTTGACGCAGACGACGCATTCGTTGTTGTGGGCGATCACCGCCCGCGCGAACTCTCGGGTGCGCAGCGGCAACCGGTTCTTGGTGTAGACCGCCTGGCTGAAGCCGGCGAGCGCGCCGCCGAGGTCAGGCGATTTGGAAATCCGGCCGACCAGGTCCTCGTCAGCGAATGTTCCGATTCGGCTCATGGCGCGATTGGTACGCCCGCGCTGCAGATCACCGAGCTTGCCGACGGTGGCTTGGGTTCGCCGCTGGTTTCGGGCTCGTCATGCCTGCCAGTGGTGCCTGCTGATCTGCAGCGGACGTCAGGTCGGTGGCCGGGACACACACTGCGCCGAGTACAGCTCCACCCCCAGCTTGTCCATCAGCTCCAGCTGGGTCTGCAGGTAGTCGATGTGTAGTTCCTCGTCGGCCACGATCTTCTCGAGCAGTATGGCGCTGGTGGTGTCCTGCTTTTCCCGGCACATGATGATTCCCGGCTTGAGGCGGTTCAACACGTCGAATTCGATCGCCAGGTCGGCTTCAAATTGCTCGCGCAGCGTCTGGCCGACCCGCAACGACCCGATGCGCTGGTAGTTCGGCAGGCCGTCGAGGAGCAAAATGCGATCGGTAATCTGTTCGGCGTGCCGCATTTCGTCGAAGGACTCCGCGCGGGTGTGCGCCGCCAATTCGGTAAAGCCCCAGTTCTCCTGCATCTTGGAATGCAGGAAATATTGGTTGATAGCGGTGAGCTCACTGGTCAATTGCTCGTTGAGCAGGCGCAGAACATCCGGATCACCTTGCATGATCACTCCTACGGTGTGAACGCTGTCATGTCTAACCGCGGCAGGTGGGCTGGGCTGAAGCACACCGTGCTGGGCTGTAGCAGCACTTTGCCATGCCAGCTTCGAATCTAATGCAGCAGGTGTGGTCGGCCTGGTGTTTGGTGCGGTGTCGGCGCGTCACGCCGATGAGCTGCACGCATCACCCGGCTCGGGTTAGGTTAGACTCCGCTAATCGACTTAGGTTAGACTCCGCTAATATGTGCGACCTCTTCGCTCGGCAGCTTCGCCGGAGATCCCGATGACGCGGGATGCGACGAGCGGGCCTGCATTGCGGTCGCCGGGTCAAGTTTTCAACCAAGGGGAAGTCGCCGGCGTGCGGGGGCTGTGCTGATGTACGTATGCCTGTGTGTCGGGGCCACCAATCAGACCGTGTCCGACGTCGTCGCGCGCGGTGCGTCCACATCCAAAGAGGTTGCCGCTGCGTGCGGGGCGGGCGGCGACTGCGGGCGTTGCAGGCGTACGCTGCGGGCGATCATCGCCGCGTCATCCAAATTGGAAGCCAAATTAGAAGCCAAACTCGACCCGGCCCCGTCGCTGTAGCGCCGCTGACCCCAGCGGGGTTAGCGACGTTTGTTGAAATCCGCCAGGGCCGCGGCGTTGGCTTGCGCACCCATCAGTTCGGCGAAGTGGGCGTTTTCCCGCGCGCTGGCTGCCGCGATCTCGGGACGGATCGGTTCGATCATCGTGTTCTTGACGGCCATCAGGCTCGAGATTGGCCGGCCGGCGTCGCGTTTTGCCGGCCCACCAGCTGCGGCAGCAGATATGACGAAGCCGCTTCGGGTGCCACTCCCAGGCTGGTGAACGGACACTTCAGGCGGGCCGTCGACGACATGAATGCCAGATCGGCATAGCCGAGGATCGTGGCGCCAATGCCCACCCCGACGCCGTTGACGGCGCAGATCAGGGGTTTGGGAAACGCACTGAGCGCATCGATCAGTCCGGTGAAGCCGTGCTTGCCTTCAGTGAAGTTCGGGTCGGTGATGCGTGCCTGCATCTCGGCGAGATCAGTACCGGCGCTGAAGCCGCGCCCTGCGCCGGTCAGCAAGACGACCGCGACCTGCGGAGCGTCGGCGGCGGCCAACAGCGCTTCGGCTGTGGCGTCGTAGAGGGCTTCGTTGAAGGCGTTCAGTGCTTCGGGCCGGTTGAGCGTGAGGGTGCGCACCCGTTTTCATCGTCGATCCGCAGCATCACGGCTGCAGCCTAACGGTTACCTCCCGGGCAGTCTGAGCTCAGCCGTTGCTGTAGACGCGGGTCGGCGCGATCAGCACCACCGCGCGCTTCTCCTCGGCCATCACCCGGTCGTACTCGTCCCAGTTGTCATGGGTGCCGCCCGCGGCGGTGAAGACCTCGCGGAGCAGCAGCCGTAACTGGTCGCCGTCTATCAGCCAAGGCGGCGTGTCATCCGGGCCGGCCAGCTCCGCGCGGCCCTCGACGGTCGCCCACCGCCATCCGTTTCGAAATGTGATGGCTAGCTGCGGGCGTGCCCGTAGGTTGGCGAGTTTGACTTTGCCGTAGGTGGTAAAGCCCAGGGATGGTTGGCCGGTGGCCGGGTGCGGTAACAGGCCGACGTTGACCAGCGAAGCTTGCACCGTTGCGTCGGCACGAACGGTGGACACCACTGCCAGACCGTTTTCTGCCGCCGCCAACGCCACAGCGTCGCGCAGTGTTGTCATGTCAGTTCCCCAATCTTTGAACGGTGTCTTGAACACGTAGCGGCCGGTCGGCACGGCGTCGATGTTCTCGTTGGCACCGAACGCACTTGTGCTGGCGACCATCTGGCTTATGCGGTTCTGCAAGTCGTTGTCGTTGGCGGCACCGAAGAACGCCTTCAGATCGGTGATCGCCTCCGCCGGGAACAACTCTTAAACGATGCCCTCGATTCCCGGAGCGTCCGGGGTGAGGGTTCGTACCACCCAGTTTTGGGTGTAGCCGAATGTCGCTTGTGCCTCGATGGCCACTGATGTGTGGTCACGCTGCCAGCGGGTCAGCCAGGTCGCCTGGTCCAGGCCGGCAGGCCGGCCCAGCAACACAATGTTAGCTAAACCTGTTGTGCGAGAACCGGACTCGACCGCCGGCGCAGTCAGCGGGACGGACTCGGTCACCAGGTACGCGCCGAGCCGTTCACATTCACCGGCGGGCAGGCGCAGCGCCGCTGCACGCACATTGACGTATAACCGTTCCCGGTAATTGAGCAGAAGTGAGTTCTGCTCGGTGTGCGGCCCGAACGGTCTTGGCCGCGGCTGGCGGGTGTTTTCCGGCGGACTGGCACGCCTCGTGCGGGCGTGTCGGTGAACCGGAACTGCCGTGCCTGCCATCGTGGCTCGCGTGACAACTAGGCCTGGTCGGTGGTGTGCCCGCAGCGGTCCTCTGTCCGTTGCGGGGTCCTGCCGACCGTCGCCGGATCGCCGATGCGATACCACGTCCGCCGATCGCGCCCGCCGCACCATCATGGCGGTGACGGCGGCCAGATCGGAAGTCTGCTGCTACGGAGGGTGCCCTCGTGTTGGTTGCTGACGCACCGGGAGGTGACACCGATGATGGCGTTGCCGCGGCAACCGCGCACCAGCACGCCGACCCAGCACCGTGTCATTGCCCATGCGCCACATTCTGCCCGGCACCCCTGACAATGCCGACCCGCACAGCCGACTCACTCCCGCGCCGTATTACTCACTTTCGCTCACTATCCGACAAACGGCTTTTAACCCCGGCATGCCCAGGTCCAACAGCGCGTCAGCGACCGGACCCCGCTGCCGGGCGCACCAATCGTCATCTGAGTCGGCGCGCATCAGGACGGCGATTACCTTCTCCATAGGCCGAACCTACATTCGGCGCACCACCGGAAGAGTGGTCATCCCCCGGTTTGACGGCACCCGGACGCCTATTTGACCAGGCGTACCCGGTGTTCCCGGCTGATCAATTTGCCGATCATCCCGGCCAGCTGCCGGTAGGACTCATCGCGACCGCTGGAGGCGCGAAAGACCAGACCGATCCGTCGTCCCGGGCGGGGCGTGGCAAATTGCGCGAGCCCGAGCCGGCTTCTGGCCGCTTCGACCGGCACCGCGCTCTGCGGAATCAGCGTTACCCCCAACCCGCCGGTCACGCATTGCACGGCGGTCGCCAGCGACGCCGCCCGGGTATTGGCCAGCTGTGCCCGCACACCTGCCTTATGGCAGATGTCCAGCGCCTGATCGCGCAGGCAGTGGCCCTCATCCAACAACAGCAGCGGCAGCTGAGCCAGCGCCGTCGCCGGTACCCGGCTTTTGCCTGACAGCGGATGCCCGGGTGGTAGCACGAGCACGAAATCTTCGTCATAGATTGGGACCGCGGTGATCCCGGCGGCATCGGCGGGCAGGGCGATCAGCGCTGCGTCCAATGCCCCTTCGCGCAGGACCGTCAGCAGCCGTTCGGTCTGGTCCTCGATCACCCGCAAGGTCAATGCCGGTAGTTGCTGGGCGAGCCCGGCCAGCATAGTCGGCAGCACGTAGGGCGCGACCGTGGGAATCAGTCCCAGGCGCATGCTGGCCTGCAGCGGATCGGATACCCCCGCCGCGGCGGCGGTGAACTCATCCACCGCCTCGATCACGGCTTGGGCGCGCGGCAGTAGCTGCGTGCCCTCCGTCGTCAAGAAGACCCGCCGTGTCGACCGCTCGATCAGCTGGGCGCCGAGGCCGGTCTCCAGCGCCGCCAGTGCCTGCGACAACGTCGACTGACTCACGCCGAGAGTGGTTGCGGCGCTGCCGAAGTGCCGCTTTTCGGCTACCGCGACGAACGCGCGAAGCCCGGCGATGGTCGGCTGATGATTATTATGGGTCATTCCTATTAGTATAGTGGGATAAATCACCTTTACTTCATACACAGCGAGCGGCAACATGGTGGAAGGACAGCTAATCTTGAACAGATCCAGATAAGGAGCGATATGCCATTGCTGACGATTGGCGAACAGTTCCCCGCCTACCAGCTCACCGCGCTGATTGGTGGCGATCTGTCGAAGGTCGACGCCAAGCAACCCGGCGACTACTTCACCACCATCACCAGCGACGACCACCCCGGCAAGTGGCGTGTGGTGTTCTTCTGGCCGAAGGATTTCACCTTCGTGTGCCCGACGGAGATCGCGGCGTTCGGCAAGCTCAATGACGAATTCGCCGACCGTGACGCGCAGATCCTGGGGGTCTCTATTGACAGCGAGTTCGTGCACTTCCAATGGCGCGCACAGCATGAGGATCTCAAGAATTTGCCCTTTCCGATGCTTTCTGACATTAAGCGGGAAGTTTCCCTAGCCACCGGAGTGCTCAACGCCGACGGGGTGGCGGACCGGGTGACCTTCATCGTCGATCCCAACAACGAGATCCAATTCGTTTGCGCGACCGCTGGGTCCGTGGGACGCAACGTCGCCGAGGTGCTGCGAGTCTTGGACGCACTGCAATCCGATGAGCTGTGTGCCTGCAACTGGCGCAAGGGCGACCCGACGCTGAACGCCACTGAGCTGCTCAAGGCTTCAGCCTGACTCAGGGCTTGATTGTATTAAGCCTGACTACTAGGAGGCGAAATGAGCATCGGGAATCTCAAGGCTGCGCTGCCTGAGTATGCCAAAGACCTCAAGCTCAACCTCGGATCGATCAGCCGCACCACCGTGCTGAACGAGGAGCAGTTGTGGGGCACCTTGCTGGCCAGCGCCGCGGCAACGCGAAACACGCAGGTACTGGCCGAGATTGGCGCCGAAGCGGCCGACATTCTGTCCGCCGAGGCATACCATGCCGCGCTGGGCGCCGCGTCCATCATGGGCATGAACAATGTGTTCTACCGTGGCCGCGGTTTCCTCGAAGGCCAGTACGACGACCTGCGGCCCGGATTGCGGATGAATATCATCGCCAATCCGGGTGTGGAGAAGGCGAATTTCGAGTTGTGGTGCTTCGCGGTGTCGTCGATCAACGGGTGTTCACATTGCATGGTCGCCCACGAGCACACGCTGCGTGAGGCGGGTATGGACCGAGAGGCTGTCTTGGAGGCGTTGAAGGCCGCGGCGATTGTTTCCGGCGTGGCACAAGCAATCGTCGCCTCCCAGACGCTGGCTGCCGTCAGCTGATCGTAGTGTCGTGAGAGGGCCCGCCTGGATCGAGCACGCGATCTGGTGGCAGGTCTATCCTCTGGGTTTCGTCGGCGCGTTTCCCCAGTCGTCGGAGCCGCCGCAGCCGGGCGAACACCGGTTGCGGCGGCTCGTCGGCTGGTTCGATCACGCCATCGAACTGGGGGCATCAGGGGTTGCGCTGGGTCCGATCTTTGCCTCGCGCACACATGGTTACGACACCACCGACCACTACCGCATTGATCCCCGGCTCGGAGACGACGCCGACTTCGACTACCTCGTCGCGCAGGCACGCCGCCGCGGCCTGCGCATCCTGCTCGACGGCGTGTTCAATCACGTCGGAGTGGACTTCCCGCGCTATCGCGAGGCGCCGGACAATGAGGCATCGGCACGCTGGTTTCGCGGACGTCGGGGTCGATTTCACACCTTCGAAGGCCACTCCGAGCTCATTACCCTCAACCACAACAACCCCGAGGTTGCCGACTACACCGTCGACGTGATGGCGCACTGGTTGCGACGTGGCGCGGACGGCTGGCGCCTGGATGCGGCTTACGCTGTCCCGCAACAATTCTGGGCGTCGACAATACCGAAGGTACGCAAGCGGTATCCGGATGCCTGGTTCGTCGGCGAGCTCATCCATGGCGACTACGCCACAGTGGTCGAGGCGGCCAGGTTCGACTCGGCCACCCAATACGAGCTGTGGAAGGCGATCTGGAGCAGCCTCAACGACGGCAACTTCTTCGAGCTGAACTGGGCATTGCAGCGGCACAGCGCGTTTCTGGCCAGCTTCAAACCACTGACGTTCATCGGCAATCACGACGTCACCCGCATCGCCAGCCAGCTCGAACACCGCGAGCATCTGGCCCATGCGCTGGTGATCCTGCTGACCGTCGGCGGAGTGCCGAGCGTGTACGCCGGCGACGAGTTGGGGTTTCGCGGCGTCAAAGAAAAGCGGTACGGCGGTGACGACGCGGTACGCCCCGAGTTCGGCACTCCCCCAGTGCAATTGGACGCTCTCGGCGCCGAAGTGTGGGCATTGCACCAGTACCTCATCGGACTGCGTCGTCGCCACCCATGGCTGCATTCGGCATCGACCGCCGCGTTGCGACTCGACAACCGGCACTACGTCTACCAGACCTGCAGCGGCGACGACGCTCTGCTGGTCGCGCTCAACATCGACGACGAGCCGCTGCACCTGGTGCTGTCGGAGCTGGGCACGGCGCGCGCACAGGTTGTTGCCGGATCAGCGGCCCCGCCACGGGAGGTCGTGGACGCGGTGGTCGTCGACGCACACGGCTGGCGGATACTCAAGCCTGTTTAGAGGGGCCGGTCAGCCGTGCCACGGTCAGCGGGTCCTGCCGTCCGCCGTAGTACCTGTCGAGCAGCGCGACGAAGTCTTGGTTGTCGTCAGTGGCGCGGGCGAACAGCGTCATCGAGGAGCACAGCTTGAGGTCGTCGGGCGAACCGAAGATCTCTGCGATCGCGCAGCCTTGCACCTGGTTGACCAGTTGGGTGCACTCGTGCAACCGCGGCCCGAGTAGGTCGTGGCGCAGATATGCGCGGGCTTCGTCGAGTGAGGAGATTCCGTAGCGTGCCGCCATCGGGCTGCTGCCCAGGCCGCGGAGTTGCGGGAAGACGAACCACATCCAGTGGCTGCGCTTGCGTCCACCGCGCAACTCTTCGACGACGTTGCGGTAGATGGGAGCCTGTGCGTCAACGAAACGCTTCAGGTCAAAGGGGTCGCTCGCTGATTCCATGTGACTACGGTGGCACACATGGCGGTCACACGACGGGTGCCCAGAGTCCGCGACCTGGCGCCGCTGATCCGTTTCAAAAGGCCCGAGTTCGATCGCACTAAACGCCGCCTCGACGCCGCGCTGACCATCCAGGATCTGCGACGCATCGCCAAACGGCGCACTCCCAAGGCAGCGTTCGACTACACCGACGGCGCCGCCGAGGACGAACTGTCCATTGGACGCGCCCGACAGGCCTTCCGCGACATCGAGTTTCACCCGAGGATCCTACGAGACGTCACTAACGTCGCCACAGGATGGAATGTGCTGGGCCAACCGGTCGTCTTGCCATTCGGGATCGCGCCAACCGGATTCACCCGGTTGATGCACACCGAGGGCGAGCTCGCTGGTGCACGGGCGGCGGCCAGAGCTGGGATCCCGTTCTCGCTGTCCACTCTCGGCACCACCGCGATCGAAGACGTGGTGAGCGCCGTTCCGCAAGGCCGCAAATGGTTTCAGCTGTACATATGGCGTGATCGAGACCGCTCGATGGCGTTCGTCCAACGCGCGGCCGACGCGGGATTCGACACCCTGCTGGTCACCGTCGACGTTCCGGTCGCCGGCGCGCGGCTGCGCGATGCCCGTAACGGGATGACGATCCCGCCGGCGTTGACGCTGCGCACCGTGCTCGACGCGCTGCCGCACCCGCGCTGGTGGTTCGACCTGTTGACTACCGAGCCACTGTCGTTCGCGTCACTAGATCGCTGGCCGGGCACCGTCGGCGAGTACCTGAACACGATGTTCGATCCCAGCGTCACCTTTGACGACCTGGCCTGGGTCAAGGACCGATGGCCCGGCAAGCTGGTCGTGAAGGGAATCCAGACGCTCGACGATGCCCGCGCTGTCGTCGATCGCGGCGTCGACGGCATCGTGTTGTCCAATCACGGCGGCCGCCAACTGGATCGGGCCCCTGTGCCCTTCCACCTGTTGCCTGTGGTAGCGCGTGACCTCGGCAAGCACACCGAGATCCTGCTGGATACCGGCATCATGTCGGGCGCTGACATCGTGGCAGCGATCGCGCTGGGGGCCCGGTGCACCTTGATCGGGCGGGCCTACCTCTACGGGCTGATGGCCGGCGGCGAGGCAGGTGTCAACCGCGCGATCGAAATCCTGGAGAGCGGGGTGATCCGGACGATGCGGCTGCTGGGTGTGACCTGTTTGGAGGAGCTTTCGCCCAAGCATGTGACGCAATTGCAGCGTCTGGGTCCCGTTGGTCCACCACTGTGACGCCGCGATTCATCGGTTCTGAAATGACTTCGGCGTGCTCCCATCCTGATCGCGATGGTCGCGAGCATACGGGTGTAATGCCTCACGCAACGAGCTGCAGATCACGGGCCAGCGGTGCTGGGCTGATGTCGCCGGCGTTGTCCAGCCCGGCCAGATTACGCGAGGAGCGGATTGCATGGCGGGTGAGCTCGACTATCCGGGTTGCTGTGGTGGTGTCCCCAGACGCTAGCGCATGGGCGTTCTGGGCGTGAGTGATCACTTGATCCACTGTCATCAGGCGGTGGTTATCCACGAGTGTGGTCGACTCGTACGCGGCCCGGGCGGCATGCATTCCGGTGGGGTTGAGGGTCGGGGCCACTGCGCGGGCGGCGCGGTCGGCGGCGTCCCAGTCGGCGAGGGATGGCATGTCGCCCGACGCGGCGCCGCGGTGCAGCTCGGCAATGTCGACGATCGCTTTGATCGCGGTAATTTTGGCGTATCGAAGCACTCCCCAGGCCGGACTGGTGAGCAGTTCAGCGGTCCAGGCGTGGACCACGGTGTCGGGAACATCGGCGGTTCCCACGGTCTGCCAGGCAAGTTCGAGGGCGAGCGCGCTGTTTTTTGGTGAAAGGTAGCCATCGGGTCCGGCCAGCAGGTCGTTGCATGTCTGGACGAGGAGGCTTAGCGGGCGGGCCGAGCAGGTCGGAAAATCGGTGACTCGCGCATCGCCGTTGATGTGGGAAATCACGTTCATCGCACACCCTTTGCCCGATCCCGGCTGGTGCGATCCTCGAGCCAACCTCAGCGGGTGGGTGATGCGGCAGAGGTCCATTTGGGTTGGCTCCCTTCACGTCGTTACTCGCTAAGACGGCCGAAATGCTCTTCCCGTTCCCTCGCGGTCGCGTTTGCGCTGCGCGAAGTTATCTACCGAACCGCGATCGCCGTCTCGAGCACTGCCGGCCCAAACCCGCCGACGTCGACCTGCTTAACGAGCGCGCATCCCAACGTCAGCTCATGCCACGATTGGATCGAACCGGAGTTACTTACCGTGAGGGCACCACAACGCAACTGCTCGCGAGCCTGGCCGCGGAGGTGCTCGACCTCCTCGCCGGAGCCGACATCGAGCGCGTCAAACGCGTTGGTGCGCGATGGACACATGCGCAACCGCGCCAAGATCCAAGCTTTTCGAGCCTGCCAGCGCGCCTCTTCCGGTTAGGCACACATTGTCATCCGGGCCCCGCAGCCATGACCTGCTCGACCTAGCTGAACTGCTTAGCCCGCCGGCGGTTAGCAGCAGGGCACACACGCTGCTGGAATCGCAAACGGTTTGTACCACCCATTCGGGTATCTGAACGGGTGATTCGGCGGCTCGCGGCTTAACCAATGTGTGTCGGACCCCTCTGGTAGGGCGGCCTGCTGCCGGAGCGGGGTTTTGGTGCGGCAATGGGCTGGTCAGGTTCGGGGCCGTCCAGAAACGCACGCAATGCGCTCCGGATGATGTCGCTCACCGATGTTGCGGCAATCTCGGCCCGATATTCCACGGCGGCCTTAAGTTCTGGCGGGAATCGGACGGGCACGACCTCTGCAGTTACATGGCTGCGCACGGGCTTGAATTGCAAGGCATCCGGCTCTTAGCCCGCCGCGGCTTCCGACGCCAGCGCACTCAGTTCTGACTCGCCAAGGATGCGGCCAGACCGGGTCCGCAGTTCAACGTGCTTCGCGGGCTCAGCTTCGAGGTAGGCGGATAGCGCCTGCCGTACGAGATCGCTCACCGACGTGCGGGCGGCGGCGGCTTGCCCCTCGACGGCGGCGTGAAGTTCTGCGTGAAGACGAACAGGCACCACTACCGCCGACGAAGATCCCAGGCGAGGACGTCCCGGGCGGCGAACCAGCTTATTGGTGTCATAGCCACGTTCGGCATCCTGCGCCAACTCGGCCAACTCGCGGTCGGTGAGGACACGGCCTCGCCTTGTTCGGTAGATGTAAGAGTCGTTCATCGTTCGCCTCCCCTTTCAGGGAGCAACTTGAGGTAGCGGTTCTGCACTTATCTGCGTGCCAAATCACCAGGACGTCATCGGCAATCTCGCCGCGATCACTTCCAGAAGGTTTCCGGCAGGGTCTGGGCCGATGAACAAGATCTTCGGAGGGTCGTTGTCTGGCCCCAACGACGAGCACACGACATCCGGACCGCCCGACAGACTGGACGTGGCCGCCCGATGCCCAGGTGTCATCAATCACCGTGCCGTGCGCGCCGTGGCACCGCTGCGCCGGCCGTTGCGCGGCGAAGTGCTCGACCAGCTCGCCGAAGAGAACCGCACGATCGCCGCCGGCGCTGACGAGAACGAGCAGCCGTTTCACGGCCTGGGCAGCGACTGGCGGACCGGGACGGAGTAGGTCGCGGGTGTGACCACGATGTTCGGGTCGTCGACGCCCGATTCATGCGGGTAGCGGACCGGACTGGGCGATGTCGCGGCCGGCTTGGTCGGCGTATTGCGTGAAGTTGTTGGCGAATCGCTGCGCCAGGTCGCGAGCGGCCCGCGCGAACGCGTTCTTGTCTGCCCACGTGGCGCTGGGATCGAGCACCTCGTCGGGCAGGCCCGGACACAACGTCGGCACCTCGAAACCGAACACCGGGTCGACGCGGCGGTCGAC
>DATJBA010000010.1:0-7236 GCA_035515675.1 Mycobacterium sp. | reverse complement strand
AAGCAGCCAGCCCCCGAAGGGGCAAATGAATGGCGGCTAGCGGACTGGCAATACCAGCCGCCGCGGTGACCTCCGGGTTTGCGACCCGAAGCGCTCCGTCGAGGCTGGGCGTGGCCAGCTGCCGTGTGGTGTGCCACGCTTCGCCCATGCAGCAGCAGGGTCGTTACACCTGGCTGGGATGAGGGGTCTTGCGACCCTTGGCGGTGGCGTGGCGGGCGCCTTAGCGTGACCGTTGTGGAGAACGCACAGATGGTCGGGATTTCTCGCCAAGACAGGGCGGTCGACCGTCGGCATCTGACCGGTCGATCCGATGTGCCCGCCGGGCGGGATCACTCACGACGTGGCCGAAGGCACGGCAACTCCGGCGACATCAAGGTCATCGAAGCGATGCTTTATGTGGGAACGGTTTTGGCGGCGGTGCCGCTGGCGGGATTGGCGATATCGGCAGTTGCTGCCGGAGCAGTCGAGTGCACCAACACAAATTCGACGACGACCGTGTGCCAGAATCCCGGCAACACACAAGTCAGCACAACACCGGGAGTGACCGCCCAAAGCTTTCCCTACTGGTGGTGGGGCTGGCCTTGGGGCAGTGGAATCACCATCTCGATCGGGGGCGGTGGCGCCCACCCCCACCACTAGTCAAGTAGCCAAACGGGCCTGCCACGGCCCATGTTCAGATACGCGCTGAGTGCGAACATCGTGCGGTCCAGGTCGGTTCCGAGTCGATGGCTTACCGGGAATAGCTGCCCGGCGCCGGTTGAAAGTACCGGCCCGCACCGGCGGCCACGAAATGAAGCAGGCCCGGCCGCCACAAGAGTTCTGCAAGTCGGCGCGCGGCGCTTTGCGTGCCAGGCCAGCCGCTCTGTCGCAGCCGCGGCCCCACATCCACCAGATCCGCTCCGCTGAGCAGACCTGCCGTCGACTCAGCCACCAGGATCTGACCGCCGTGCCCGTCGGCCATCACCCGTGAGGCACAGTTGAGCACCGCACCGAAGGTTCGACGCGCGCGTCGACCAGTTGGCGAAGGGCGGCCAAAAGCCCCGGCAGAAGGCCATCATGGTGCCGGTGAGCAAATGCCACTACAACAACGGTCGTGTGCTTGCCGGTTGGCTACAGCAGGCAGCGCGGCAACGGCGCACGACCCTGCCCGGGCTATCGCCCCCGGGCACCTGGGCGTCGGGCAGGATTTCCCCGATAAAAGGCTATGACGCCCGTCGTCACGACGTGCTCAGCACTGCCGATGTGCCGCTGTCGCCATTCGGGATCTTTCATCGACGATGATTTTCCGCCGTGTGCACTTGGTTGCGAGCAAAACACTGGCTACCATGAGCAGCAAATACGTCGCGGATTCATACAGTCTGCCAGCCCGGTGGAGGTCATATCGATGAGCAACACGTTCGCAACCCGACTGAACCGCCTGTTCGACACGGTATATCCACCGGGGCGTGGACCGCACACATCGGCAGAAGTGATCGCCGCGCTGAAAACCGAGGGCATCACGATGTCCGCCCCCTACCTTTCGCAGCTGCGGTCCGGCAACCGCACGAACCCGTCGGCGGCGACCATGGCGGCTTTGGCCAACTTCTTCCGGATCAACCCGGCGTATTTCACCGACGACGACTACTGCGAGAAGCTCGACAAGGAACTGACCTGGTTGGCCAACACCCGCGACGAGGGCGTGCAGCGGATCGCGGCGCGCACCGTCGGGCTGTCGGCGCAGGCGCAGCACGAGGTGGCCGCCAAGGTCGAGGAGCTGCGCCGCACCGAGCACCTCGACGATTAGCCGACCCTGACGCCTTACCTTAGTTCGATTCTCGACGGACATGATGGAGAACCTGTTGCGGAAGACCGACGAGCGGCTGCTCGACGTGCTCATCGACAAGAACCTGACAGGGGAGGGCCGTTGAGCGCCCCCGAACACGAGCCGATCGGAACCGTGCGCCGAGAACCCGTTCATGGCGCATTGGCCGTATGTATCACGGGTAGCTATCGGGTGATGTTTCCCGATAACGACCAGGTGGTGGTCCTTGCCCACGCGGATACCCAAAATCCCGCTGTGTTTGACTGGCCGATCATTTGGTGCCCAAACGCCACCTATCACGAGCAGGACAACATCCGCCGCGCGCAAAGGTGAGCAGCCGCATGAGTCATGACCGCACGCCCGGCCCGGCTGAGACCCAGGCGCCGCGGGAGTAGGACATGCGCGCCGTCCACGTATCCGCCATGGCCAACAAGACCCGTTGCCGACAACTGCGGTACTCGCTTCAGTTCGCAACCAGCATCATGGCGGTACTCGAGGTGCACACCTGCCAGTTTGCGGCGAAGGTCCCCAACGGCAGGGGGATTTAGGCAAACACTTCCGGGTGCGAGGCGACATACTGCTCGACGGTCTGCGGGGGTTGACCGGTGACCTGTTCGACGTCGTGAGTGGCGCGGTCGTAGCGGTTCTCGCGATGCAGACGCGCCATCGTTGCGAGGTGCTGCTGAACAAGGTCGGGCAGCCCAGAGTTCCGCAAGTACTGGTGCACCCAGTCGTCGTAGGGAATGTCTTCAGCGGTGATCGGGCGGCCCAGCGCGCGTGAGTACTGCTCGGCCAGACCTTTGATGTCGAGCACCTGCGGACCGGTCAGCCCATAGACCTGCCCCGGCTTCGGCGGGGCGAGCAGCAGGGCAGCGACCACCCGTGCCACGTCATCGGCGGCGATCGGCGAGGTGCGGCCGGTGCCAAACGGCAGAGCAAGCACATCGCGCTCGCGCACGGATCGCCTGGCCAGCACCGTGAACAGCGGGTTATCCAGTAACACCGTGGTCCGCACGTGGATCACCGGTACACCCGACCAGTTCATGATCTGCTCGGCGAGCCAGTGCAGCCGCTGGGCACGGGATTCCTTGCTGCTCGTCAGTGTCATCTGCGACACCGTCATCTGCGACATGTTGACGATCACCTGCAGGCCGCCCAGCTCACGGGCCGCCGCGCAGACGATCGCGGTCTCCTGCAGGTAATCGAACGAGATGTCAGTGTTGAAGAAAATGCGCGTGACATCGCGCATCGTCTCGACAACGTCGAACGGACTGGTCAAATCAGCAACCACGACCTCGGCCCCCAGGTCGCGAAACCGGTTCGCGCGGGCGTCGTCGCGGCGCACCATCGCCCGAACCTGCTCACCGTTGCCCCGCAGCAGCTCGACAACGGAGTCGCTAACCCCGCCCAAAAACCCGGCTGCACCCGTTATCAGATACATGGCCGTCAATGTAGCCGCCGACGGTTGACGACACGTTAAAGTCGCCGGACTATGCCCTCCCTCCTCCGCTGCGAGTGGAGGACGTGCCCGATGAACGATCGGCCTATCGACGACGACATGAGCGGGCTCTTGCCAGCCCAGTTGGCCGCATTGTCGGAGATCAGCGGTGACTTCGCCGTCGCGCGAAGGCTGATCTCCGCGGTCGCCGCGCAGGACTCCGCTGGCGTGGCCGAGCTGGTGGTCGAGATCGAACACGGCGTCGCGCCCGGACTGGTGGCGCGCGCGGTCGAAGCCGTCAGATTCGGGCAGGAGCCAGCGATCCCGGCGAGCCGGTTGGAGTCGACGTTGGCGCTGTGGGCGCTGCGGCAGATCGACCTCGCGGAGAAGAACCGGCAGCAGTTCGGCGAGGGACACTAGACTCGGCCAGCGCCAGCACGTCTAGACCAATCCTGGTGGGCGGCCGGGCCGCCCACCAATACAAGCTTGGGGGACAGGCCTCTTTGATGATGGCGTTCCTGGGTAATGAAACCAGCAAACGTGAAACAGCCGCAACCCTACATCGATTGCGCGTAGCACTGTTTAGGGCGTGCGATTTCTTCGAACTAGGTGCAGCAGCTGGCCGAATCTGGCAGTTGAGCCGTCACTGCCATAAGCCCCAAAAATGGGATCTACTGACGCTTCGGTGGGTGGGTTCTCGGGACGCATGGGTTGTCTTGTCTGGGACGCGGCGTTGCCGCGGGCAGGTCCCTGGCCTGCCCTTTCGCCTGCCCAGAGGGCGCATAGAGGCTCGCGGATCAAGGGTGACCGAAGGCCATCGCGAAGCTACGCGAAGCGCCCTTGACGCGTGAGGGATGCGCCCGTAAGCGGCGCGACCCAGACCGTCCTGCCTGCAACGGAATCGCCAGCCAGCCGTCCCAAGACGACCCACGGAAACGTCACAAGAGCCCAAAAATGAGACCTTTTGGTGACACCCACAGCGACCAGAAGTGTTCGTAGTAATGCAGCTTGGCTGCGCCGGGCACGACGAGCGCATGACTCATTCCTCGACGCAACGAGTTTCCGTGTGATGCGCGACCGGCGGCTGCGCGAAGCGGTCGCTTTCGACCAAGACTTCCCAGCGGCGGGATTCACAACGATGATGACTTGGTCCCGCCTGCCCCGGACCCACCGCCCGACGATCTGCTCGGTGCGTCCGACCATGCCGAAATCGGCTCCCATCGGGTATATGTCCGCGGTGTCAAGGAAATTCACGCCCGGCATCTACATGGACGTTGCCGACGACATTCCCACGGCCAAGCGCAAAATGCGCGCAGCGCACGATGAAGCGCACGAAAAGATCGAGGAAGCGCTAAACTAAGAAGGCCGCGCCAACGGAGTAGTCTTAGCGCCGCTTCCTCTGTTTCCTGTTCTGGAGGCCGCGTTCGTCGCTCAGCGGGCCACTCAGCGGCCGGTTTTCACACCGGGGTCCCGACGGCGCAACAGGAGTCATCAATGTACGTAGGCTGGACCGGAACGGAGTAGGCGTCGTGAGGGTTGTGTGTCAAACCGCCACCGGCGCGAGCACCGCCTTGGTGAGCCGCACCAGATCCGCCGGCGCTAGTTCGATTTCCAGTCCTCGCCGGCCTGCGCTGCACAGCATCCGGTCCCACTTCAGGGCAGACGCGTCCAGCACCGTCGGCAGCGCCCGCTTCTGACCCAGCGGCGAAATCCCGCCCAGTACATAGCCCGTGATGCGTTCGGCCTTAGCCTTGTCGGCCATCGTGGCCTTCGGCGCGCCGAGCGCCGCTGCGCCCGCCTTGAGCGACAAAGTTCGCGCCACCGGCACTACTGCCACCGCCAGGTCGCCGGTAGACAGCTCAATCACCAGGGTTTTGAAAATCTGCTCCGGTTCCACGCCGAGCTTTTCGGCCAGCGCGTTCACCGCCTCGGCGCCGTAGGAGTCGCTGCGCGGATCGTGGGTGTAGGAGTGGACCCGATGGTCCACCTTGTTTTGGATGAGCATACGGATCGCGGGGCTCGAAGCGCCGGACATACGGGCCACCTTAGGACTTCAACTAGAAAGTCGACCGTCTCACGACGTCGACTCCCACGCTGCGCCGACCGGCCGGGTAGATCGACAAAGTTCTCAGCGGCGCGCCCGCGCTTGCGGTGAGCAGGGGAGGCGTAGCTGCGGGCGCTCGGAGCCGCGCGATCTTGAGCTGGGGCCGCGCGGCGTCCGGGGCCGCAGTGGGGGCCGCAGTGGGGCCGCAGTAAATTTCCCTGGCCGGTCCAAGTGGATCGAAGTGAGTCGTGCTGACCTGCGTGTTTAGGACTCAGTTGGACTCACTTGGACCAACAAAGACCGAGAGGAACGGACTGTAAATCTGTCGGCGTGAGCCTACGCATGTTCCAATCCTGCATGCCACACTGCACCTGCCGCTGTCAGCCCGACCACTGTGTCAGCCCCGCCAAGAAATGCCATCTGAACCACCCCGGAGAGTCCGGAGACTTCGTGGTGTGAGAGCTCAATGTCTGTGTTGGGCTCGGTTTGAGCGTAGTAGGGGGTCTCCGTCACTCGGCGCGTGCACCTACCGCCCCGCCCAAGCGGTGGCGGCAAAGGTGTCAACGTAAACACGGCCCATCGCGAAGATGCCCCGCTGAGGGAAATAGAAGTCGCCCAGGCGGGCTTGCTCGGCGAGTGGACCAATGGGCCCAAGGTCGTCTCCGTTGACCGTGGCGCGACTGTCGGTGACGTACCAGATCCGCTGTGGGTTGG
The DNA here is from genome assembly GCA_035515675.1 of Mycobacterium sp. GTDB lineage: Bacteria > Actinomycetota > Actinomycetes > Mycobacteriales > Mycobacteriaceae > Mycobacterium. The sequence goes on along the minus strand of DATJBA010000010.1, from coordinate 1,239 downwards.
CGGCGAAGGGCTGCGCATTGGCGGTCATACCAGTCAGGCGCACCGTGCCAGCGCGTAGTGCCCATCCGGCTACGTGGCCCATCACGCCGAGCACGGGACGTGAGCGCCACACCCGCACGGGCAGCGCACTGCCGACAGCACTCATCATTCCGGTTACAAGGCTAGCGCCGACCTCGATAGTCCAGTCGACTCCGCCGTCGCGCACCGTACGCACACGCAAGCGTTTCGGACCCTCCCATTGCAGCTCGATAGGTTCGGTGTATACGCGGTCGACGCCCCCGCCGAAGTACCGAGTACAGGCCACCTCACACGGTGCCGTCTCGTAGAAGGTCCAGCTGCCCTCGGGGTCACGGTGCCAGATCGAGGTGAAGCCCTCACCGATCGACGACGCCGTCCAGCGGCGTAGGCCCAGCACGTGGCCCGATCGAAACGGCAGGCCCATCACCCCATACCCGGTAACACGCTCCCATGGTCCCGCCGGCAACTGCGGATTGGCTTCGCGCTGTTGTGCAAGGTCGGCCGGCTGTTTCACGCCACACCTCCCGACGGCTCAAGGGCGCCCGCGTCCGGAGACCCTTCTGATTGAGAGCTCAGCCGGCGGCTGGTCGCTGATTCTGAGCGTAGTGGGCTGCCTCCAGCTGGGCAGGTGGAATATCACCGCAGTACTCGTAAAGCCGGCGGTGGTTGAAACCAGTCCACCCGCTGAGCGGTGGCGTACTCGACTTCCTCGACGGTGCGCCATGGCTTGCGGGGTCTGATCAACTCGATCTTGTACAGGCCGTGAATCGTTTCCGCTAGCGCGTTGTCATACAGCTGCCGACCGCCCCGACCGATGGCTGGATGCTGGCTTCGGCAAGCCGTTCGGTGAACCGGATCGAGGTGTACTGCGATCCTCTATCGGCGTTAAGCCGGATCCGGCTTAACGCCGACCGCGGCTGCCAATACACCTCGGCGCAGCTCGCGCGCTTCGCCCGCGAGCACAATCTAGTGCGCTCGGTTGGCCGCACAGCGGTGTGTTGGGATAACGCCCAGCAGGAATCGTTTTGGGCCACATTGAAAGTCGAGTTCTATCACCGATACCTATGGCCAACTAAGGCAGCTGCCAAGGTGGCCGTAGGCGACTGGATCGAACGGGTATACAACCGACGCAGACGCCACTCATCGCTGGGTATGATCTGTCCCGTCGAGTGCGAAAACCGACTCACTCAGACGGCACAAGCCGCCTGACCCTGTGTCCAC
>DATJBA010000009.1:0-4099 GCA_035515675.1 Mycobacterium sp. | reverse complement strand
CGGAACTGCTGGTCGACGGAGATGCCGAACAGATACAGCTTGGTGGCTCCCAGCGGCATGCCGAGCGTCACGACGGTGAACGCGGACACGAGCACCAGCCCGCCCAGCTGGGCCAAGATCAGGTAGCGGCGCCTTTCCTGACTACGGCGCCACAGCCAGCCGACGGCGACCAGCCCGGCCAGGCAGCCGACCTGCCCGACGGTGGTCAGCGCATGCAGCTGGTTGGACGACGGAAACGCCGGCCATTCCACCCGTGAGATCGCGATCAGCGATACCACGGCGACAACAACGGCTGTCACGACCGCCATGACCATCTGGCCGAGGCCGGCCAGTGCGTTGCGCATCGTCAGATTGGCAGCTTGCGGAAAATGCTCCGAGGGATGTGTCGCAACACCATCATCACATAGCGGAATGCTGCTGGCGCCCAAACCAATTCCTTACCTTTTGCGGCCGCGGTCACCGCGAGGTTCGCGACGTACTCCTTGTCGACGGTTAGCGGAGCCTCCTTGATATGCGCGCTCATCCGGGTGCGCACCTGGCCGGGCCGGATCACCAGGACACGAACTCCGTACTCGCGCAAAGCTTCTGACAAGCCCAGGTAGAAACCGTCCAGACCGGCCTTGGTGGATCCGTAGACAAAGTTCGACCGCCGCACCCGTTCGCCGGCCACCGTGCTCATCGCGATGACCTGCCCGAAGCCTTGGGCGCGCATCTTCTCGCCCAGCAGCACTCCCACCGAAACCGCTGCGGTGTAGTTGATCTCGGCGATCTGCACGGCTTTGCGCTGGTTTTGCCACAGCTCTTCGGCATCGCCGAGCACACCGAACGCCACGATGGCCACGTCGACGTCACCATTGGCCCAAGCCTGGTCGATCACCTTTGGGTGACTCTCGGTGTCGGTGGCTTCGAAGTCGATCAACTCCACCGACCGCGCACCGGCGGCCTTCATCTGGGCTACCGCGTCGTCGCGGCCCGGGTCGTCGGGCATGGCGGCCAGCACGATACGCGCGTGCGCGTTCTGCAAGTAGCGCTCGCAGATGGCCAGCCCGATCTCGGAGGTACCACCGAGCAGCAGGATGGTCTGCGGATTTCCTACAGCGTCGAGCACCATTTAGAGCAGCTCCAAACGTCGTGCCATGTCGGAGGCGAACACCCGCAGCGGGTCGACCGTGCGACGCACGGCAATCCACTCGTCGATGCGTGGATACATGGCATGGAAAGTATCGGCGGTGGTACGCGAGTCTTTGCCCGTGTAAAGCCGGCCGCCGAATTCCAGCACACGGCGGTCAAGGTCGTTGAGGAACTCGTTGAGCCCTGGCTTGATCTGGAAGTCGACGCAGACGTTCCAGCCGGGAATCGGGAAGCTCAGCGGCGCCTGGTTGCCCGGGCCGAATAGTTTGAACACGTTGAGGAATGAGTAATGCCCTGACTTCTGGATGTCGCGGATTATCCCTTTGAATTCCTCGACCGCATTCGTAGGCACGACGAATTGGTACTGACCGAAGCCTGCGGGCCCGTAGGCGCGGTTCCACTCGCCGACCATGTCGAGCGGGTGGTAGAACTGCGTCAGGTTCTGGGCCTTGCCCCGGTAAGTGCCGCCCTTGCGGTACCACAGTTGGGTCGCCGCGCCGAAGATCAACTTGTTGCCGAGGCCGCTCGGGAAGATATCAGGTGTCGTGAAGTACTGCGGCGCATCGAATTTCAGCGGGTTCTTGCGCAGCTTCTTCGGGAGCTGGTCCAGCGTGGCCAACGATCCCCTTGATATCACTGCCCGGCCTAACTTGGGTGGTGCGCTGATGGCATCGAACCAGGCGCTGGAATAGGTGTAGTGGGCCTCGCTGCCGTCGTTGTGAAACGCGATGGTTTCCTCAAGGCTTCTGGTCACGTCGCCGTCGGCGATGAAATACGCCGTCTCGGTCGGAGTCATCTCGATGGTGGCCCGCAGCATGATCCCTGTGAGGCCGTTTCCACCTACGGTGGCCCAGAACAGTTCGGCGTCCTCGCCATCCGGCGTGATGGTTCGGATCTGTCCGTCGGCGGTCAACAGCTCGATCGAGCGCACATGGTTGCCGAAGCTGCCCGCGCTGTGGTGGTTCTTGCCGTGGATGTCGGAGGCGATCGCGCCGCCGATTGTGACCTGCCGCGTTCCCGGCAGCACCGGGACCCACAGCCCGAACGGCAGGGCGGCTTTCATCAGCTGGTCGAGGTTGACTCCGGCGTCGACGTCGGCCAAGTGGGTGTCGGCGTTGATCGAGTGAATGCGGTTCAGCGGCGTCATGTCGATCACCAGACCGCCGCCGTTCTGCGCGTTGTCGCCGTAGGACCGGCCCAGCCCGCGCGCGATCACGCCTCGTCCATTTGGCGGGCCGCCTGAGTCGGCCACGCGGGCCACCGCCTTGGCAATCACCTCAGGATCGGGGGTGCGGAGTACGTGGGCGACCGACGGTGCCGTGCGGCACCATCCGGTCAGCCGGGTGGGCGTGGTGGGCGCGTCAGTGCTCAACATCGTCAAAGAGGGTACCGCCTGGCGGCTCGGCTCAGCGGATGCGGAAGATTACGGCTCGCTGCACGATGAAGTTGATCACCGTCGCGGTGCCCTGCGCGATCACGAACGCGACGGGTATCGCCCATCCCCGGTAGTGCAAAAGCGCGAGGCACAGATGGTTGAGCCCCACCTGCGCGGCGAAGGTGATGCCGTAGAGAACCATGACCGCGATGAACCGGGCGGGGCTTGGTGCTGCCTGAAATGTCCATCGGCGGTTGATCAGGTAGGCGGTGATGGTGCCGACAATGAAACTGGTGGCTTTGGACAGGTCAACCTGTAAGCCCACCACTTTGTAGAGCACTAAGTAGAGGCCGAAGTCGACAATCGCCGCCAGACCACCGGTGACGACAAAACGCCACACTTGCGTAGTCAGGCTCAGTCGTGGGCGCGGCAGCGCGGCCTCAGGCAGCGGGGCAACCATTGGGGGGAGTCTAACGGGGCCGCTGGGCACCCCAGGGTGAGTTAACTGGGCAACTTGACTGCGATCAACTCGACCTGATTCTTCCCTTGCGGAGTCGAGTAGGTCACCGTGTCGCCCGGTTGACGTCCGGCAAGGGCCTGCCCCAATGGACTGCGAGCGGTCAACGTCTCAGCTTCGCGGCCGACCGGAGTCTCTTCGACGATGGAGATCACGTGCATCGTGACGACTTCACCGTCCGGGAACCGCAGGGTCACCTCGGTACCGCCGGGCAGCGTTTCCGATTCTTCGAAGTGCGACGGCCCGGTCCGCAATCGCCGGTCCAGTTCATTGATCCGGTCGCCGAGGACGACCAGTTCGTCAGCGCGCTGTATTGCCTCGGCCGCGTCTCCGTGATCACCGACCATGCCGCGGTCGTTTTTGACCTCGACCTCGAGGCGATCACGCCGCTGCCGTAGCCGCCCCAGCTCCGCGGCGAGGTTCTCCCGCGCCGCATCTGCCACTGATTGGACTTCTTCGCTCACGTCCGTCGACCTTTCGCGGCGCGCCTGCGGCTTCCATGTCGCGGAACGCCCTGATTTGCCTTTGAGTTGCCCGATTATGCCGTGCCCGGTGATTTCGTAGCCCTTCAGTGTTGCACGACCAAGAGGCAGCCGCCACCGGTATCCGGCAAGCGGTTTCAGTCAGTTATACACGTGGTTACCCGGTAGGCGGCGAATCTACCCTCGTTTGCCCACAAATCGCCCTGGCCGCTCGGCACCCTCAGTCGCCTGACGATCCCGCCAGCCGCTGGGCCCGACATAAGAACGTCTTCGCCGCGGGCCGGCACGATGAGCGTGCTGGCGCGGCTACTCCCCCCACGCCCGTCTGCGGTGGAGGCTCCCATGCAAAGCGGCGCGCAGCGGCCACGTGATCCGGGCGGATTGACCGGTGGCCGGTGGTCGTTCCGCAGCGCCGGCCGGTGGTTTGCGCGTCTGCTGGCCTCTTACCAGTGCTGGATGCTGGGCGGCGTCGGCTGCACGTGGGGCATCCCCGGCGCGATCGGGGCGAAGTTCGCCAACCCGGACAAGACGGTGATCGGCTTCACCGGCGACGGTGGCAGCATGTACACGATCCAGGCGCTGTGGACGGCCGCC
>DATJBA010000008.1:0-11246 GCA_035515675.1 Mycobacterium sp. | reverse complement strand
CCGATGTCGCCGCGGTCGCAGCTGGCCACCAAGGGCAGCAGGCCAATGGCCGCATGCTCAGCGGCGTGCAACGACCCGGGAATCTGCGGCGCATCTATTCCCTTGTCCAGCAACGCATCGACAGTGATGGTGTACATGACCGCGGTAGTGGCCAGGGTGTGTTCCGGCATGTCCAGCTCGATGAAGTCGATCACCTCCCCGGAAAGCCGGCGGCGAAGGTAACCCACCACCTGGTGGGTGACCCTGACCGGCACCAGGCCCAGGGTGACCGGCCCGAACTGGGAGCGTTCACCGGTACCGGTGACGGCGATGTCGGTGAGTTCGCGCGCGAACGTCGCATAGCCGGGATCCTCGGCATGGACGAATGCGATCCCATCCTCGGTGTCCAGCGAGTCGACAACGTAGCTGTCGCCCTGATGCAGGTATACCGCTCCCGGGTGGACCGAGGCCGGGGCTTGATCGACCCCAACGCTGCCCAGCAGCCGCCCGGTGTCTTCCTCAACGATGACGATCTGGCCGCCCGCCGAGCCCCGGATGTCCACCGCAGCATGCGGTTCTAAGCCGGGCGCGGGAAAGTACTTGCCGTTGCGCCGCCGCAGCAGTCCGTCGTCGACTAGATCCTGCGCCACCTCCGCGGCGCCGAAATCGGAGACCTCGGCTTCGTCGAGCGGTAGTTCCGTTGCAGCACAAAGGAGTTGGGGACCGAGAAGGTAGGGGTTGGCCGGATCGATCACGACCCGCTCGACCGGCTTGTCCAGCAGCGCGGCGGGGTTGTGGACCAAATAGGTGTCCAGCGGATCGTCGCGGGCGATCAGCACGACCAGCGCACCCTGGCCACGCCGGCCTGACCGGCCGGCCTGCTGCCAGAACGAGGCGACCGTCCCGGGGAAACCGGCGAGCACCACCGCATCCAGCCCGGCGATGTCGACGCCTAACTCCAGTGCGTTGGTGGTGGCCAGACCGCGCAACCGGCCCTCGGCCAGGGCGCGCTGCAGCGCGGTACGGTCTTCGGCGAGATAACCGGCCCGATACGACGCCACCTTCCCCGACAACTCCGGGGCAATGTCATCCAGCCGCGCCTGTGCACCCAGCGCGGTCAATTCCGCAGCGCGGCGCGAGCGAACGAACGTCAGAGTCTGCGCTCCCTCGGCGATCAGGTCGGCCATCACGCGCGCCGCCTCGGCACCGGCGGAGCGGCGCACCGGCGCACCGTTCTCGCCGGTCAGATCGGCCCGCAGCGCGGGCTCCCACAACGCCACCGTTCGCGCCCCCTGGGGCGAGCCGTCTTCGATGACCTCCTCGACCGGAAGGCCGATGAGCTCAGCGGCCGTCGCGCCCGGCGAATCCGTCGTCGCGCTGGCGAAGATCACCGTCGGGGCAGCCGAATATCGCGTGCACAGCCGCAACAGGCGGCGCAGCACCATCGCCACGTTCGAGCCGAAAACACCACGGTAGTAGTGACATTCGTCGACGATCACGAATCGAAGGCCGCGCAACAGGACCGCCCAGTGGGCATGGTTGCGCAATATCGACAAATGGATCATGTCGGGGTTGGAAAACAACCATCGGGAGCGTTCGCGGGCAAAGCGGCGCACCTCGGGGGGACTGTCGCCGTCGTAGGCGGTGGGCGCGACGTCATGCAGCCGCGGAATGGCGGTGGTCAGTGCGTGCGCGGCGCGCAATTGGTCGTGACCGAGCGCTTTCGTCGGCGACAGGTACAGCACCCGGGCCCGCGGGTCCGTTGCCAGAGCATTGAGGGCGGGGAGTTGATAGGCCAGCGATTTCCCCGACGCGGTGCCGGTGCTCACCACCACATGACGGCCGGCATGAGCCAGCTCCGCGGCCGCGGACTGGTGTGACCACGGGGAGCTGATGCCGCGGTCGGCAAACGCGCGAACCACGTCGGGCTCGGCCCATCCCGGCCAACTGTGCGGCCGGCCACCCCGGAATGGCAGCTCGGCGACATGGCGCAGCGGATGCTCGCCGGCCGCGGTACCGGCGAGCGCGACGGCAAGCAGGTCGCTGCCGAAACTCGCCATCTCACACCTTCTAGGAGAATCCGTCCGCGACACAAGTCTGTCGCCGACGCGATGAACATGGTTGACTGATTGCGGTCGCAGCTTCTGTGTTCGTGTCAAACTTTCGCAGGATCGACGTTGCGGCCGCGGTTCCTGCGAAGGGTATCGGTCGGGTGAAGTTCCGGCGACTCCGCGAGGTATGGCGGTCGTACCCGGCCCGGGGCACCGAAAGGCGGTGCCCCGCACCCATAAGAAAAGGAAAGATCGAGAAATGCCACAGGGAACTGTGAAGTGGTTCAACGCGGAGAAGGGGTTCGGGTTCATTGCCCCTGAAGATGGTTCCGCGGATGTTTTTGTCCACTACACGGAGATCCAGGGAACGGGCTTCCGCACCCTTGAAGAAAACCAGAAGGTCGAGTTCGAGATCGGCCACAGCCCTAAGGGCCCCCAGGCCACCGGAGTCCGCTCTCTGTAGAGAAGAGCAGATTCCACGGACACCCCCCGTGCAGTCCCGCTTAGCGGGGGCCCGCCGGGGGGTTTTCGTTTTCCGTCCCGTGCCGCGAAACCGCCGGTCGAAGCCCCGCTCACCGTCAACCTCAAGCCGCCGCGCCGGATGCTTCAAGGCGTGGATGGACGACCTGGCCTACTGTCGGTGGCGTGAGCCAGCTTTCCTTCTTCACAGCGGAGTCGGTGCCGCCCGCGGTCGCCGATCTTTCCGGGGTGCTGGCGGCCTCCGGCCAGATCGTAATGGTCGGCGCTCCCAGTGAAAGTCGAGTTGCGGGTGCTCGGCTTTCGGTGGTCGTGGATCGGCTCTGGCGCGCCTCGGCGCTGGCCGAGATGATCCACGAGGCAGGTTTGATACCCGAGATCAGCCGCACTGACGAAGACACCCCCTTGGTGAGGACAGCGGTGACCCCTTCGTTGATCACCATCGCCGCCGAATGGACGCGCGGCGCGGTCAAGACGGTGCCCCCGCGGTGGCTGCCCGGGCCGCGCGAGCTGCGGGCTTGGGCGCTGGCGGCTGGTAGCCGGGAGGGCGATCATTATCAGCTGGGTCTGGATCCGCACGCGCCGGACACGCACTCGCCGCTGGCCTCGGCCCTGATGCGGGTCGGGATCGCGCCCACCCTGATCGGCACCCGCGGCGGCCGGCCAGCGCTTCGCATCAGCGGCCGGCGCAGGCTATCGCGCCTGGTAGAGAACGTGGGGGAACCCCCTGACGGCGCCGACGCGTTGTCGCTGTGGCCACGGGTTTAGCGGTCTGCTGGTACCCACGTTTCGGGAAGCCGGCTTGCAGCCGGTTTGCGCAGGGCCGCCCAGGGGTGCCAAATTGTCAGGTGCCCGAAGGCGAAGGAGCGCCGGCCTGCCTTGAATTTCACCGGAATTTTCGACGTTGGCCGGTCATTCTTCCTGCAGGGCGGCCTCGCAGGCGGCCCGGATAAGAGATGGAGCGTAACCGCAGTTGGCTGACCCGAAGCTAAAGGACCGCGGCAGCGGCCGAAATGGGAGCCCAAGACGACTTGTCATTGTCGAGTCGCCGACCAAGGCGCGTAAATTAGCCGGCTACCTGGGCTCCGCTTACATCGTCGAGTCCTCCCGGGGGCACATCCGCGACCTGCCCCGAGCCGCGGCCGACGTGCCCGCGAAGTTCAAATCGGAGCCGTGGGCAAGGCTCGGAGTCAACGTCGACGCCGACTTCGAACCGCTCTACATCATCAGCCCGGAGAAGAAGAGCACCGTCAGCGAACTGAGGGGCTTGCTCAAAGGTGTCGACGAGCTTTACCTGGCCACGGATGGCGACCGCGAAGGCGAAGCCATCGCCTGGCATCTGCTGGAAACCCTCAAACCGCGCGTCCCGGTCAAGCGGATGGTTTTCCACGAGATCACCGAGCCGGCGATCCTCGAGGCCGCCGAGCACCCCCGCGACCTGGACATCGACCTGGTCGACGCGCAGGAGACCCGCCGCATCCTGGACCGGCTGTATGGCTACGAGGTCAGCCCGGTGTTGTGGAAGAAGGTCGCGCCCAAGCTGTCGGCGGGTCGGGTTCAGTCGGTGGCCACCCGGATCATCGTGCAGCGGGAACGCGACCGCATGGCCTTCCGCAGCGCGTCCTACTGGGACGTCGTTGCCGAGCTGGACGCCAGCGTGTCCGACCCGGAGGCCCAGCCGCCCACCTTCACCGCCCGGCTGAGCAACGTCGACGGCCTGCGGGTCGCCACCGGCCGCGATTTCGACTCGCGGGGCCAGCTGCGCAATAGGGGCGGCGAAAGCGGCCCAGAAGTCACAGTGCTCGACGAAGCGAGCGCCACCGCGTTGGCCGCGGGATTGCGCGGCGCGCAGCTCACCGTGGCGTCCGCGGAGGAGAAGCCCTACACCCGGCGTCCTTACCCGCCCTTCATGACGTCGACGCTGCAACAGGAAGCCGGCCGTAAGTTGCGGTTCTCCGCGGAGCGCACGATGAGCATCGCCCAGCGGCTCTACGAAAACGGCTATATCACTTACATGCGTACCGACTCGACGACGCTGTCGGAGTCGGCGATCAACGCCGCGCGCACTCAGGCGCGTCAGCTCTACGGCGAGGAGTACGTTGCTGCGTCGCCGCGTCAGTACACCCGCAAGGTGAAGAACGCTCAGGAGGCGCACGAGGCGATCCGGCCCGCCGGTGAGACGTTCGCCACCCCGGACGCGGTGCGCCGCGAACTCGACGGGAACGAATTCCGGCTCTACGAGCTCATCTGGCAGCGTACGGTGGCCTCGCAGATGGCCGACGCGCGCGGTACCACGCTGAGCCTGCGGATTGCCGGTGTGTCGGCAGACCACCAGGTGGTGTTCTCCGCGACCGGACGTACCCTGACCTTCCCCGGGTTCCTCAAGGCCTACGTGGAGACCGTGGACGAGTTGGCCGGCGGCGAGGCCGACGATGCCGAGCGCCGGTTGCCTCATCTGAGGCAGGGACAACGGCTGGACGCCCTCGAGCTCACCCCGGACGGCCATGCCACCAACCCGCCGCCGCGGTATACCGAGGCCTCGCTGGTCAAGGCGCTCGAGGAGCTGGGTATCGGCCGCCCGTCGACTTACTCGTCGATCATCAAGACCATCCAGGACCGTGGCTACGTGCACAAGAAGGGCAGCGCTCTGGTGCCGTCGTGGGTTGCGTTCGCGGTCACCGGTCTGCTGGAGCAGCATTTCGGCCGGCTCGTCGACTATGGCTTCACCGCCGCGATGGAGGACGAGCTCGACGCGATCGCCGCCGGCCAGGAGCATCGCACCAACTGGCTCAACAACTTCTACTTCGGTGGCGACCACGGCGTGCCCGACTCGGTGGCCCGCTCCGGTGGCCTGAAAAAGCTCGTCGGCGTTAACCTCGAAGGCATCGATGCTCGAGAAGTTAACTCCATCAAGCTGTTTGACGACGCTCAAGGACGCTCGATCTACGTCCGGGTAGGCAAGAACGGCGCCTACCTGGAACGCATGGTGCCCGGCGACGACGGCGAACTGACGCCGCAGCGGGCCAACCTCAATGACTCACTGACCCCCGACGAGTTGACGCTGGAGGTGGCCGAGGAGCTCTTCGCCACACCACAAGAGGGACGCGTCTTGGGCGTGGATCCTGAGACGCGTCATCAGATCGTCGCCAAGGATGGCCGGTACGGGCCTTATGTGACCGAGATCCTGCCGGGATCACCGGATGACGACGAGGGTTCTGCGCCGGCGCAGAAGGGCAAGAAACCGACCGGTCCCAAACCGCGAACCGGATCGCTCTTGCGCGGCATGGACTTGCAGACCGTCACGCTGGACGACGCGCTGAAACTACTGTCGCTGCCGCGGGTGGTCGGTGTGGACCCCGCGTCGGGTGAGGAGATCACTGCGCAGAACGGGCGCTATGGCCCATACCTGAAGCGCGGCAACGATTCTCGCTCGCTGGCTACCGAAGACCAGCTGTTCACCATCACGCTTGACGAAGCGTTGAAGGTTTACGCCGAACCAAAACGTCGTGGCCGGCAAAGTGCTTCGGCGCCGCCGCTGCGTGAGCTGGGGATTGATCCGGCGTCGGGCAAGCCAATGGTGATTAGGGATGGCCGGTTCGGCCCGTACGTCACCGACGGCGAGACCAACTCAAGTTTGCGCAAAGGCGACGATGTGTTGTCGATCACCGACGAGCGCGCCGCCGAACTGCTGGCCGACCGGCGGGCCCGGGGTCCGGCGAAGCGGAAGGCCACCCGCAAGGCGCCGGCCAAAAAGACGCCAGCGAAAAAGGCCGCCAAGCGTAGTTAGCTGCTTACCTCGCTGGATACCTCTTCGGGGGCAGCCTCCGCGGGAGCAGCCAGATTCACCGGCCGGGCCAGTTGGGAAGGCCTGATTCGCCCGCGCAGCTCGACGACTTCGCCGACGTCCCAGCACAAGGCCTCGGCGTCCAGCGCGCCGCTGACCGCGATCGCCGACGCCAGCACGTGGCCGTCCTCGAGCTTGGCCAGCTCGGTAAGCCGCGCCGCCTCATTGACCGGGTCACCGATCACCGTGTACTCGAAGCGGGCCTGCGCGCCGATGTGGCCGGCGATGGCCCTACCGGCCGACACCCCGATCCCAAACTCCGCGGAACCGATCACCGAGAGGAGTTCGTCGTGCAGCTCACGAGCCGCCGCCAGCGCGGCGCCGGAAGCGTCGGGGTGTTCGATAGGCGCACCGAAAATGGCCAGCGCGGCATCGCCCTGGAACTTGTTGACGAACCCGCCATGCCGGCCGACGGTGTCCACTACCACCCGGAAGAACTCGTTGAGCAGGTGGACCACCTCGGCGGGCGGCCGTGTCGCGGCCAGCTGGGTGGAGCCCACCAGGTCCACGAACAGCACCGCGACGTTGCGCTCCTGCCCGCCCAACTCGGTGCCGCGCTCCAGGGCTCGGCGGGCCACGTCTTCGCCGACGTAGCGACCGAACAGGTCACGCAGCCGCTGCCGCTCGGAGAGGTCGCGCACCATGTCGTTGAAGCCGGCTTGCAGCAAGCCCAGTTCGCTGGCGTCGTAGATCTGCATGTGCGCGTTGTAGTTGCCTCGCTGTACCTCGGACAGCGCCCAGCGCAGCTGACGCAACGGGTCGGCGATCGACATGGCCACCAACAGCGTGCTGACCAACCCGATGGCCAATGCTGCCAATGCCAGCAACAGGATGGGATTGAACACCCTCTCGGGTGTGGCATGCAGCAGGGAAGCCTTGTCGGCCACCACGGTCAGCACGATCGCCAGCACCGGCACGGCGGTGGACAGCATCCAGGTCAGGATCTGCCGCAAGATGACCCCGGGTGCCTTGACGTTCTCCGGCACACCGCTGCGCAGGGCGGCGACAGCCACCGGTCGCAGCACCCGCTCAGACTGCAGGTAGCCGATGATCGCGGTCGCGGTGGCGCCCAGTGCCGTGGCGACCGCGACGACGGGTGCGGTGTACTTGCCCACCGACCAACTGGCGACAATGAACACCGCACCGCCGATGCACCAGGCCACCGTGCTGGTCAGCGCGCGGTAGAACGGCATGCGCAACGCGCGGCTACGGGCCAGTTCGGTGGCGGCTGGATCAGCCTCGGCGAGCAGGTTGTCGCGGCGCTGCCACCGGAAAACCGGCAACAGCAGTTTGAGGTTGAACAGGATCCCGGCGAGGAGCAAGGTGATCACCACGCTGATGAAGATCCCCAGGTTGACCGGTGGCAGATCCTGCAGCTGGATGCGGTCCTGGGGTGGCAGGCCGTAGCGCAGGAAACCCAGCACAAAAAGGCCGCCGATGATATCGGCCTGCAGCATGCTCAGCGAGAACAGCGGCCAGGGGGTACGCACCACCCACCGGACGAATGCGCTGATCCGTCCGGGCAGTGCTGCCGCGGTTGCCACCAACCCACCGTATCGGTCAGCAGGGACTTGTCGGAAACCTACAAGCCCCTCGGCAAGTCGCGCGAAGCTGCCAAAACGCCCGGAAGTGTAACGGGATTATCGCGATAAGGTGGCCGGTCGGTATCTGTCCGCGGGTGTCACTACTGTTGCCGTTGATGTCCGGGGTGTTTACGCGGCTGGTAGGCCAGGAAGCGGTGGAGGCGGAGCTGCTCGCCGCCGCCAACGCCGCCCGCAGTGATTCCAGTGATTCAGTTCACAGTAGTGCGGGCGACGGGTCTATGACACATGCCTGGCTTATCACCGGTCCACCGGGTTCGGGGCGCTCGGTGGCAGCTTTGTGCTTCGCGGCCGCGCTGCAATGCACTTCCGATGGGGAGCCGGGGTGCGGGCGCTGCCGGGCGTGCACGACGACGATGGCCGGTACCCACGCCGATGTGCGTCGGGTGATTCCCGAAGGCCTGTCCATCGGCGTGGACGAGATGCGCGCCATCGTGCAGATCGCATCGCGCCGTCCGACCACCGGACACCGGCAGATCGTGCTGATCGAAGACGCCGATCGGTTGACCGAAGGTGCCGCGAACGCACTGCTGAAGGTTGTCGAGGAACCGCCGCCGTCGACGGTGTTCCTGCTGTGCGCGCCTTCGGTGGATCCCGAAGACATCGCGGTCACGCTGCGATCCCGGTGTCGGCATGTCGCGCTGGTGACCCCGTCAACCGAAGCGATCGCGCGCGTGCTGATCGAAAGCGACGGCCTGGCCCCCGACACGGCGAACTGGGCGGCGTCGGTCAGCGGTGGTCACGTGGGGCGGGCACGCCGGCTGGCCACCGACCCCGAGGCCCGGCAGCGACGGGAGCGGGCGCTGGGACTGGTGCGCGACGCCGCGACCCCGTCGCGGGCCTACGCCGCTGCCGAAGAGTTGGTGGCCGCGGCCGAAGCCGAGGCCGTGGTGCTGACCGCCGAGCGTGCCGAGGCCGAGACCGAAGAGCTGCGCACGGCTCTCGGGGCCGGTGGCACCGGTAAGGGCACCGGGGGCACGCTGCGGGGCGTCACGGGCGCGATCAAGGACCTCGAGCGGCGGCAGAAGTCGCGTCAGACCCGGGCATCGCGCGATGCGCTGGACCGGGCACTGATCGACTTGGCGACTTATTTCCGGGACGCGTTGGTGGTGTCGGCGAATGCCGGGGGGACGGTGCGGGCCTACCATCCGGATATGGCCGACCGGGTGGCGGCGCTGGCCGCCCATGCCGCCCCTAGGCGGTTGTTGCGCTGCATCGAGGCGGTGCAGGAGTGCCGCGAGGCACTTTCGATGAACGTCAAACCCAAGTTCGCCGTCGACGCCATGGTCGCCACGATTGGTCAGGAACTGCGTGGCCAGGAACTGCGCGATTGACTTCGCCAGGCAATCCAGACTTGGGTGGGCCAGCCGCCTGCCGTAGACTCGTGCCGCCCGGCGCGAGGGTGTGCCGCCTTAGCTCAGTCGGCAGAGCGATTCACTCGTAATGAATAGGTCGGGGGTTCGATTCCCCCAGGCGGCTCCAATTTTCTGCGCCGAGGGTGACGCCAGCGTCACGTTCGACGAGCATCACTCAGGTGGGGGCCAGAAAACCCACCGGACCCGACGCGATACACAATGCCAGCGCGGTGGTGTTGGCTCGGATGGTGATCGCGTCTCCGGCGCCCGGCAGCCTCGCGAAGACCCGGTTGAGTCCCGGATGCACTGGAACTTTGACGTCGGGTCCTTGTGTCAGCGACAACGTCATCGATCCGTCGCTGTTGGCCAGGTAGTTGAGTTCGACAGTCCAGTCGGCAGGCAGCAGCGGCCCATCGAGGATCAGCCGCGCTGGCTTATCCGGTTGCACGAAATAGCCGCACTGCGGGGTAGGACCCGGCGCGATGGTACGGACCCAGGTCACTCTCGCGTCGACCAGCCGGCCCGAGCTGTCCAGCATGCGCAATTGCGTTGTCGCCATGGCGAATTCCGGTCTATCACGCAACAGGGCGAACATGTGGCTGGCCAGGTTCTCCGGCGCGGCCACCCGTTGCAGCACCAGCGGATCGACCTCCTGATCCAGCAGCGGTGCATTCGACGCCGCGTGCGCGGCGGCCAACCCGGCCCGGGCGTTCTGCAGGTAGGGCTGTGCGGGGTTGTCCCGCCAGCTGGTCAGAAACGTCGCCGTCGAGTACAGGCTGCTGGCCACGAACAACACCGCCAAACCCACTGTCACCACAGCGCGTTTCGGCGAGGTGTCCAGCCAGCGCGGCGCAGCCGGGCGGTTTGGGGCGCTCAGCGCGACGGCGGCCAGCAGCGCCAGCACAACGACGAGATCCGGCAGGTACCGCAAGGTCTGAGCGAGTTCCAGGGCGGTCTGCGGTGAAGAGCGCATCAGATAGATCGGCACCTGGCAGGCCACGGCGTAACCGGCCGCGGTCAGCCACACCAGCCCGATGCGTTGTTTGCGGACCAGCGACACCGCCAGCACCCCGATCAGCACCAGCCAGCCGAGCGCCATCACCGACGGTGGGGGCGTGGCCCACGGCGAGGCCGGTGCCCATCGGTCCCAGTGCCACGGTCCGCCGGCCAGCCCTGGCACGATGCCGTGGGTGATCGAACGCCACAGCAGATCCCACGTCATCAACAGGTCAAAACTCCATCGCCGCTGATTGACCAGGGCCAGATACAGTGCTATCCAGCCAACGGTCAATGTCAGCGACGCAATCCACAACCGCGTACCGGCGTGCCACACCGTTCGCAACGCGGACCCGTCACCCCGCACATGGCACAGCAGAGCGGCCACAGCGAAGGCGACGAACGGAATCACCGCGGCTTTCTCAAAGAACAGCAGCCCGTCGAAGTAGACCAGCACGCCGGTCACCGCGTAGCGCTGGTTGCCGGTGCGGACCAGCAGGATCGCGTCGGCGCACACCCAGGCCAGCGCCGCCAGCATCGGCAGCGAGTTCAGCGCTGCCGCCCACCACGCGAACCCGGGCACCCCCAGCGGTGTGAACAACGCGAACGTCAATGGGATCAGAAGTGTCCGACGCCAGCCGAGGATCACGTACAGGGCACGCAACAGGGCTAGCGAGGCCAGCAGCTGCAGCACCACCAGGCTGATCGCCGGCCCTGTCCAGTCCAGTGGCGCCAGCCGGATGATGGCGCCGGCGATCAGGAAGGCGGCCGGCATTACGTGGCCGTCGTGGTCGTCGAACAGGTACGACGGCGACAGCAGGCCGTGGGTGCCTGCCTTTCCGATGAGAATCAGGTCGTCCCAATAGAAGTAACCGCCGAATGCGAGCACTGCGCGTATCCCCAGCTGCACCGCGATCAGGGCGGCAGCGGCCAGGGCGACCCG
>DATJBA010000007.1:0-5263 GCA_035515675.1 Mycobacterium sp. | reverse complement strand
ATGCCCACTGCCCGGTCGCGTTGATCCACGACGAGGCGCCGATCCTGCTGGGGCCCTCGCAATTACCGGTGTTGGTCGGCATTGACGGCTCGCCGGCATCGGAGCTGGCCACCGCGATCGCCTTCGACGAAGCCTCTTTCCCGCGGTGCGGACCTAGCGACCCTTTGTCGCTAGGGCTTCGACAGTTGAGCCGAGTCTTAGGCGGCGATGGGTAGCCGGGCTGTGGTGAATTTTTGGTCGATGTGTCGGTCGACGGTGTGGAGTGCGGCGCGGAGTTCGGGTGGGGCCTGGGGTTGGTCGGCGGCGAAGAGCGGGGTGAGGATGCGGCCGTGCACCTTGGTGTAGAACAGGGCGAAGCGGAGCCCGTCGGCGGTGAGGTCGTAGGTGTTGGTGTGTGGGCGACGGGTAATGAGTCCTTTGCGACGTAGCCGGGCCAGGTCGTAGCTGGCCTGTGTCATGCCGTAAGGGACGCCGAGCAGTCCGGTCATCAGGGCGCGCAGGCTCCTGTTGGTGATGCCGGTGACGGCGCACAGGGTGACGCACAGGGCGCCGGCCAGGGCTTGGACCCGAGAGTCGCCGAAACGTAGGGCTGTAGCTCTCCGCCCCTCCGCGCTGACGGTGGGGTGCGCGATCCGCTCGAAGACTGGATTCGCAAGGACACAGCCCTGGCCGACACGTTCAGCTTGCAACAGGCGGGCGTTGACCGCACGGCCTTTGGTCTGCAGCTCGTCGAGATTGTGCAGGCGGCGTTGGCAGCCGAGGTCGTTCGGAGCGTTGATCACGGTCTCGATCCGCAGGGCACGCCCGTCTTTGAGGTACTGCTTGATCCGGGAGTGCTTGTAGAAGGCGTTGACGGTGACCTTGGTGCCACGCGTGATGAGATTAGTTCGGAACTCGCCGCCGGTGGCGCGTTTACCGCCGCGAATCTGGCGGTCGAAGACGATCTCGATGGTGTCCGGTCGACCGAGGTCGAGGTTGTCGGCGACCAGCGCCTCGAAGAAGCCACGAGCGTAGCGGGGCTGGGTGAACACCAGCGTGCAGGACACCTCGACCTGCGCCATCGACAGTTCCCACCAGTAGCCCGCGTGGGCGTCGGCGGGAGTGAGCGGCAGTGGCAGCCGAGCCAACCAGCGTTGGAAGAACACGCTCATCGTGCCCGGTCCGAGCCGGTCGCAGATGGCTTGTAATGCGGCCGGATCATCGGTGTCGGCGAACCCGTTGGACAGCTCGGTGAACCCGATTCCGGCTTGCGCTGCTTGGCGTTTGGCCCATTCGTGGCCGTTAACCCAGACCTTGATCGGCCACGGACAATAGGTGCAGACCTTGATGAACGCCGGACCGAAATCGGCGTCCCAGAGGTAGAAGTAGAAGACCGTGACGCGGCGGTCCTTCTTGTCGAAGGCGAATTGCGGCGGCTTGGCGGGGTCGGAGTCGCGCTGGCGGGCGATGAACACCCGCTGCGGTTCCTGCGCGACCCCGATCGCCGCCACCTGTGAGCGCCCCGTCGCGGCGGCGGCGTTCAGATGGCGGCGCATCACATCGATGTTGCGGTCGGTGGACTTCAACCGCACCACCGGGATGTGGTTGGCGTCGGCGAAGGCGGCGACCGAGCGGCGCAATCCGTCACCGATCTGCTGTAGACACGCGGGCGACGGAACCGGAAAACCGCGGTGCCGCAAGAACTGCACCACCTGACCGCCCACCTGTAGCTGGCCGAGATAGCCGTGCAAGTAGACACGGTCCAAGCTCTCGACGTCGAGCTGAACGTGCCCGTCGAGCACATCGTTGACCGTGACCGGGTTGACCCGAACCAGCCGTGACGCCATGACGACCTCCGCAACCAGACGCTACGAAAGCCGAGCATGCACCCACCGACACAGAATCGGCTACGCCACCAACCACCTTGGCGGTATCAGGCGAAGCCTGCCTGGGACGCTGGTGTTTTTCGCGTGGCGGTGACCCGCCGATCGCGGCTGCTCGAGTTGAATGAGTGAGTGACGTTGGGACGGACGCCTGTTCAGGCGGATCTGCTGCGGTCGACGGTGAACTTCTGCGAGGACCGGGTGTCGCCGGACTCGATTTACGGTGTGCTGCATCGGGAGTGCTTCAACTTGTTCCCGGATGAGTTGTTCGCTGATCTGTTCACCGATGTGGGTCGGCGCAGCGTGCCGCCGATGATCGTGGCGGTGGTGATGGTGTTGCAGCGGATCGAGGGACTGTCGGATCGGGAGGCGGTGGAGCGATTCGCGTTCGACACGCGCTGGAAGTACGCCGCCGGCGGGCTGGATTTCGATTATCCGGGGTTTGTACACACCGTGTTGGTGGACATGCGCGCCCGGCTGGCCCGCTCGACGCGGCCGGATCGGATCTTCGAGGTCACTTTGGAGGCGGCCAAGGCGGCGGGGCTGGTGGGACGTAAGCGGGTGCTGGATTCGACCCCGCTGTATGACGCGGTGGCCACGATGGACACGGTCACCTTGATCCGCTCGGCGATCCGCGGCTTGTTGAGGGCGGCCGATCCGGTGCTGGCGGGCGAGTTGCGGGGGCTCTTGTGCCGCGATGACGACTACGCGGCCGCCGGTAAGCCGGTGTGCGACTACGACGACCCGGACGCCCGCGCGGCGCTGGTGGATGCGCTGGCCCGCGACGCGATGGCGCTGGTGGCGGCGCTGGACGGGCGGGAGCTGACCCCCGGGGTGGACCAGGCCGCGAAGCTGGTGGCCACGGTGGTCGGCCAGGACCTCGACCAGGATCCCGGCGACGGGGTGTTCCGCATCGCACGCCGGGTCGCTGCTGACCGGGTGATCTCCACGGTGGACCCCGACGCGCGGCACGGGCACAAGACCTCGGCGCGCGGGTTCGACGGCTTCAAGGGCCACATCGCAATCGACCCGGATGCCGAGATCGTGACCGCCACCGAGGTCACCGCGGCCAACGCCGGCGATGCCGAACCCGCTGCCGATCTGCTCGCCGATGACCTGCCCGAGGCCACCGACGCCGATGCGGGCGGCGACGATGACCCGGACCTCGGCGCCGGCGGTGCGGAGGCATCCGAGGGCGCCGAGCGCGGCGAGGATGGCCCGGCGGTCTACGGCGATGCGGCCTACGGCGCGGGCAAGCTGCTGGCCGGGCTGGAAACCGCGGGCGCGCAGATCTTTACGAAGGTGCAGCCGCCGACCGCCCCGGGTGGGCGGTTCGCCAAGGACCGCTTCGCCATCGACCTGGACTCGGGCACGGTCACCTGCCCGAACGCGGTGACCGTGACGATCCGCCCGGCCACCACCGGCGGCGGTGTCGCCGTGTTCGGCGCGGCGTGTGCGGCCTGCCCGCTGGCCACCCAGTGCACCGGCTCGGCCGCCGGCCGCACCATCAAGATCAGTCGTTATGAGGCCGAACTGGCCCGCGCCCGCACCGCCCAGGCCGACCCCGGCTGGGTCGCCGAGTACAACGCCACCCGCCCGAAAGTGGAACGCAAGATCGCCCACCTGATGCGCCGCCGACACGGCGGGCGCCGCGCCCGAGTACGCGGCATCACCAGGGTCGCCGCCGACTTCTCCCTGCTGGCCGCAGCGGTCAACCTGGCCCGCCTCGGTGCGCTCAGACTGCGCCGAGCCACCGGCCAGGGGTGGGAGATCATGCCGGCAATGACCTGAAAAGCCTTGCCGGAAGACAAGATTCCGGCTGATTCTGCCCGGTCTGGACCAGACAGTAGGCACGTCAACCGACCGAACCCCTCATAACCGAACCAGCCGCCACAACAAGCACAACTGCAGCGCGGTTACCACCTACCCCACGAAGCCCATTCGACACCAGCCACCTAGTGACCAAGGGTCCCTAGAGGGGTGGTGACTTTCGTTGGACAGGACTGGTCACACATTCAAACGAGCGGCGGCAATACTCGCTGACAGGCCGGGAGAGCGTGCGGTCCTGCGGCGGCAGCGCCCTAGATGCTGGCAGGTAAGCAGAGACTGCGGCCAGCGGGCAGGCATGGATGGGTGTGAGCTGTCTAACTTGGATTTTGGCATCAGCTGGGCGTGTTCGCCGGCTGACAGTCACGCATGGGAGGGGATCGCGATGATCCTGAAGAAAATGGTTGGCGTGACCGCAATTGCCGGCACGCTTGGCTTTTCTGCCATCGGTCTAGCGGCTGGGGTCGCGAACGCCGCTCCGGCACCACAGGATGTTCCGGGCGTGGTCCACCACGCACAGTTGGATGGTGGTTGGGGCGGTGGCGGCGGCCGCGGCGGTGGCTGGGGTGGCCCGGGCTGGGGTGGCCCAGGCTGGTGGGCCCCCCTCCTCCGTGTGTCCTTGGGGTATGTCTTTGAGTCTGTTGCGTCTAGTCAAAGTTAAGGCGCTGTCCGACATTCGCGACGGTGTCGCCAAAACGGGGCGATTTGTGTGCCGGTTCCCCGGTAGCCCAGCGCTCAGGGGATAGCGCCATGCAAACCTACGACACGATAGGGATCGGGTACGCGCGGCGACGACACACTGATCGACGGTGGATGACAGCGGTCGAAGACGCTTTGAACGGAGCACGCTCCGTGTTGAACGTTGGCGCTGGTTCGGGCTCATACGAGCCGGTGAATTGCGCGGTGCTGGCTGTCGAGCCGTCCCTACAGATGATTCGGCAACGTGCGCCCCATTCCGCGCCGGTGGTACGCGCGACCGCCGAGCACCTGCCCGTGCCCTCTGGTGCGTTCGACGCGGCGCTGGCCGTCCAGACGGTACACCACTGGGCAGACTGGCGTCGTGGGCTGGCTGAGATGCGACGTGTGGCCCCGCAACGAGTTGTGTTGTGTTACGACACCCGGCTGCACGCCGAGTTTTGGCTGGCACGCGAATACATCCCCGAGATCGCGGCGTTGGAGCTGGCTCGCCCTTCCGCAGAGTCAATCGCCGCCGAGCTTGGGCAAAGCACCCTGATCACGTTGCCGGTGCCGTGGGACTTCACCGACGGGGTGTACCCCGCCTACTGGCGGCGCCCTGAAGCGTACCTCAACCCGGTGGTGCGTGAGACTTGTTCGGCGTTGGCGCAAACGCCGGCTGCGGCCGTGACACGAGGCATCGCCCGACTGCGAGCGGATCTAGACTCGGGTCGTTGGCATCAGCGCCATCGGGATCTGTTGGAAATGAGCGAGTTCGACGCTGGCTTTCGCCTGGTAGTGGCTCACGACTAAGCCGGAGGAGCTAACGCTGCCCAGCTTTTTCGGTGGTGGCCTTAACCCCGGTCATTGATGACTGGTTCGGATCGGGCTGAGGTATG
>DATJBA010000006.1:0-23176 GCA_035515675.1 Mycobacterium sp. | reverse complement strand
ACGGCGGTGATCTCGGCGGCCGCGTCCTCGCCGTAGGCGCCGGCCAACCGTGTCCTCGCCACCTGGTGGTCCCACTGCCACTCCTGGGTGCCGGTCGACTCCAGCACCAGCACGGCGACCAGCGAGCCCAGTTGCGCGGATCGCTCCAGGCTCAGACCCGCGCTGCGCCCGGTGAGGAAACCAGCCCGGAATGCGTCGCCGACGCCGGTGGGGTCGGTCTGGCTGGTTTCGGGCACCACGTCGACGTGGATGCTGGTGCCATCGGGCTCTACCACATCCACACCCTTGGGACCCAGTGTGGTCACCCGCAGGCCGACCTGCGCCATCACATCGGCCTCCGTCCAGCCGGTCTTGGACAACATCAGGTCCCATTCGTAGTCGTTGGTGAACAAGTAGGTGGCACCGTTGACAAGTTTGCGGATCTCATCTCCCGATAGCCGGGCCAGCTGCTGGGAAGGGTCGGCGGCGAAGGCCAGCCCGAGCTTGCGGCACTCCTCGGTGTGCAAGAGCATCGCTTCGGGGTCGTTGGCGCCAATGATCACCAACTCCGGCGTGCCGATGGCCGAGACCACGTCAGCGAGCTTGATGTTGCGGGCCTCCGACATGGCGCCCGGGTAGAACGATGCGATCTGGGCCATGTCGATATCGGTGGTGCAGGTGAAACGTGCCGTGTGCGCGCTTTCGGAAATCAGGACGTTGTCGCAGTTGACACCGTGGGACTGCAGCCATTCGCGATAGTCGGCGAAGTCGTCACCGGCCGCGCCGACCAGCGCGACGTCACCGCCGAGCACACCAATGGCGAAGGCCATGTTGCCCGCCACACCGCCGCGATGAATCACCAGGTCGTCAACCAGGAAGCTGAGCGATACCTTCTGCAGATGATCGGCTAGCAGCTGCTCGGAAAATCGGCCGGGAAATCGCATCAGATTGTCGGTCGCAATCGAACCGGATACCGCTATCGTCACGAAAATCTCCACCCTTCGTTAGTAAGGTTACCTAGCTTACTCAGGCGTATCGGGCGTCGTTGCATCCACGGTCGGCGGAAACTCATGCGCTAGCCTGCCTAGGGAACTCACTCAAGTCGCCGGGACCCCAATACTCGGGCGGTAACCCGCTCGTGGTCCCGTCTACCACGGTAGGAGAACCACGATGGCCGGTCCGCACTCGCCGGAGTTCCCCCATGAACCCATTGCCGGCGAACCGGCCTTCACCCCCGCGCCAACCATCAAAGCGGGACCCCCTTCAGCCAATTATGCCGGGCAAGCGCGGCCGCCGGTGTCCTACCCGAGGCGACGGTCCAAGCGGCGGCTGATCATCGGCATTCTAGTGACCGTCGCACTGGTCGGCGCGATGACGGTGGCGATCGTGTACGGGGTTCGCACCAACGGGGCCAATACCGGCGCCACGTTCTCCGAGGGAGCGGCCAAAACGGCGATTCAGGGGTATTTGGACGCACTCGAGCACCGCGACGTCGACGACATCGTCCACAACGCGCTGTGCGGTATGTACGACGGCGTCCGCGACAAACGGTCCGACCAGGCACTGGCCAGGCTGAGCAGCGACGCATTCCGCAAGCAATTCTCCACGGTCGAGGTGACCTCGATCGACAAGATCGTGTACTTGTCGCAGTATCAGGCCCAGGCGCTATTCACCATGCGGGTATCGCCGGCCACCGGGGGTCCGATGCGTGGCGAGGTGCAAGGCATCGCACAGCTGCTTTTCCAGCGAGGCCAGATCCTGGTGTGCTCGTACCTGCTGCGTACCGGGGGCTCGTATTAACCTGACGTCAAGCCGGGCCAACAGATCCCGCTAGCCGGTCAGTTGAACGAATCGCCGCAGGCGCAGGAACCGGTGGCGTTGGGATTGTCGATGGTGAAGCCCTGCTTCTCGATGGTGTCCACGAAATCAATGGACGCGCCTTCGACGTAGGGCGCGCTCATCCGGTCCACCGTCAAGGTCACACCACCGAACTCCGCGGTCAGATCACCATCCAGCGTCCGGTCGTCGAAGAAGAGGTTGTAGCGCAGCCCAGCACACCCGCCCGGCTGGACCGCGATACGCAGCGCCAGGTCGTCACGTCCCTCCTGGTCCAGCAGGGACTTCGCCTTGGCGGCGGCAGCCTCGGTCAGGATCACGCCGTGGGTCTTGGCGCTCGACTCGTTTTGCACCGTCATTGCTTCTCCTACATGCCTGATCGTTGGGTGGGACGCACGCGCGCCCGAACTACTCGGGAAAACCCACTGCATCAACCGTACCTCGCAGGACCGCTATTCCCGAGTCGCGCCGCTACCTGTGACGCTAAACCCATAAGCTGATTTGCCGCATCGGCCTGTGCCAGCCGCACCGAACCGGCGTACTCGGCGATAGACAACGCGGACATGATGCCCGACGATCGCACCGCCGATTTGTCCAGGCTGACCTGTCCGGCCAGCACGATCACCGGAATTCCCAACGGACGGGCCGCGTCTGCGAGAAAGCCAACCACCTTTCCGTGCAGGGATTGCTCGTCGAACCGGCCTTCACCGGTGACGATCATGTCTGCGGTCTCCAGGTCGTCGGCCAAGTGGGTGAACTCGGCGATGATTTCCGCGCCGGACTCGCACCGCCCACCGAGCGCAAGCAGTCCTGCGCCGATGCCGCCGGCGGCGGCTGCGCCCGGCTCGGAGCCGACATCCCGCCCGGCCACCGCTTCCAATTCGATCGCCCACGCCTCGAGGCGGGCTTCGAGTGCGGCGACGGTGGCCTTGTCCGCGCCCTTCTGCGGCCCGAAAACCCTGGCTGCGCCCCATGGTCCCGTCAGTGGGTATTCGGTGTCTGAGGCGGCGATCACTGCGACACCAGCCAGTTGTTGTCGGGCGGCATGCAGGCCGCCGAGCTCGGCGATCATTCCTTGCCCGCCGTCGGTGCACGCGCTGCCGCCCAAGCCGACCACGATCCGCCGCGCCCCGAACCGCAGCGCCTCGGCGATGAGCTGCCCGACTCCCCTGCTGTGGGCCGCCAACACAGTCTCCGGGGTGGGTGGACCGCCGAGCAATGCCAGACCGCACGCCTGTGCACACTCCAGGTACGCGGTCGCCGAGCCGCGATCGAACACCCATTCGGCGTCCACCATGGCATCCAGCGGCCCGGACACTCGCAGTCGCCGCTTTTCCCCCAGCCGGCTGGCCAGCACCTCGACGAAACCCGGGCCACCGTCGGACTGCGGGGCGACGATGAACCGATCGCCCGGACGTGATCGGGTCCAGCCGGTGGCGATGGCGGCGGCGGCCTCCACGGCCGAGAGGCTGTCGCCGTAGCAATCCGGGGCCACCAGCACCAGCATGGCCGGCAACCGGAGACGACCGGGCGCGAGACCAGCGGCAGCATCATCCGAGGCCATCGTGCTGTCGTCCATCACAGGTCGCCGTTCATCACAGGTAAGCGTAGGTCGAAATGACGTGCTGACGCATGTATAACAGCGACGCATTCCGGGGCCATTTCGGGGCGGACCACCCGCGAAGTAACCTGGCCACTGTGAAGCTGTTGGGCCGCAAGAAGGGCAATGAAGAGGACGCACCGGTTGCGATCGATGCCGCCGGTTCCCCGGACATACCACCTGGTGGGTCGAGTCGGACCGACCCCAAGGGCCGGCCCACGCCCAAGCGCAACGATGCCAGGCGCACCAAGAAGGGCCCGATCGCACCGGCACCCATGACTACCTCCGAGGCGCGGGCCCGGCGCAAAGCGCTGGCCGGCCCCAAACGCAGCCGCGCGGAGCGCAGAGCCGACAGAGTTGCCAGCCGCGCCCGGATGACGGATCGCCGGGAGCGCATGATGGCCGGCGAAGACGCATACCTGTTGCCGCGCGATCAGGGGCCGATACGGCGCTACGTGCGCGACGTGGTGGACTCCCGGCGCAACGTGCTCGGCCTGTTCATGCCGGCAACGCTGGCTCTGCTGTTCGTCATGTTCGCTGTCCCGCAGCTGCAGCTCTATGTCTCTCCCGCGATGCTGGTGCTGATGGCCATGATGAGTGTCGACGCGCTCATCTTGGGCCGCAAAGTGAGCAAGCTGGTCGATGCGAAGTTCCCGAACAACACCGAAAGCCGGTGGAAGCTCGGCCTTTACGCCGCCGGCCGGGCTTCGCAAATGCGCCGGATGCGGGCACCCCGGCCCCAAGTCGAGCGCGGCAGCAGTGTTGGTTAAACGTCGCCTGAAAGCCGTCTGATCCCTGTGCGCACCCTGGTGCTCGGCGGGATCAGGTCGGGCAAATCCCGGTGGGCGGAGGAAGCCATCGCCAAGTCACTGCCACCCGGCCAGCCGGTCCGCTACCTCGCTTCCGGACTGGCCGGGCGGGCCGATGCGGCCTGGGCGCACCGGGTCGCGCAGCACCGCAACCGTCGGCCCGCGCATTGGTCAACGGTCGAAACCGACGACATCGCGAAGCAATTGCGGCAGTCGCCGGACACCCCGACGCTTGTCGACGACCTCGGCGCCTGGCTGACCGCCACGCTGGACCGCAACAACACGTGGGACAACGGGTCGGTGGCAGCTCCGGTCCGCCAAACGATCGACGACATGCTGACCGCGGTCAGCGCATTCGATTCCACGCTGGTGCTGGTCAGCCCGGAAGTCGGTCTGACCGTAGTGCCGGCGACCGCGTCGGGCCGCCGGTTCGCCGACGAACTGGGCAGCCTCAACCAGCGCATCGCCGCGTTGTGCGATCAGGTGGTGCTGGTAGTGGCTGGGCAAGCGGTACCGATCAAGCCGTCGGGAAACTAATGGAATTCGCACCAGTGTCGCCGCCCGATGCGGGCGCCGCGGCAGCCGCCCGCGCCCGTCAGGACACCCTGACCAAGCCGCGGGGCGCCCTGGGCCGCCTCGAGGACCTATCGGTCTGGATCGCGTCGTGCCAGGGGCAGTGTCCGCCGAGGCAATTCGAGCGGGCCCGGGTGGTGGTGTTCGCCGGTGACCACGGCGTCGCGCGGTCCGGGGTGTCGGCTTACCCGCCGGAGGTGACCGCCCAGATGGTCGCCAACATCGATGCCGGCGGGGCGGCGATCAACGTCCTGGCCGGTATCGCCGGCGCGACGGTGCGGGTCGCCGACCTGGCGGTTGACGCCGACGCGCTGACGGAGCAGATCGGGGCCCACAAAGTTCGGCGCGGCAGCGGCGACATCGCAGTCGAGGACGCGTTGACCGACAGCGAGACCGTCGGCGCGATCGCCGCGGGCCAGGCCATCGCCGACGAGGAGGTGGACGCCAGCGCCGACCTGCTCATCGCCGGCGACATGGGGATCGGAAACACCACCGCGGCGGCGGTATTGGTGGCGGCATTGACGAACGCCGAGCCGGTCACGGTGGTGGGCTACGGGACTGGGATTGATGATGCGGGATGGGCACGCAAGACGGCCGCGATACGCGATGCCCTGTTTCGGACGCGGCTCGTGTTGCCTGACCCGGTCGGCCTGCTGCGCTGCTGTGGCGGCGCGGACCTGGCCGCGATGGCGGGCTTTTGCGCACAGGCTGCAGTGCGGCGTACCCCGCTGCTTCTCGACGGCATGGCGGTGACGGCCGCCGCGTTGGTCGCCGAACGCCTGGCACCCGGTGCCCGGCAATGGTGGCGAGCCGGTCACCGGTCCACCGAGCCTGGTCATGGACTGGCCCTGGCGGCTCTTGAGTTGGACCCGATTCTGGACCTGCGCATGCGGCTGGGCGAGGGAACCGGCGCTACGGTGGCGCTGCCGGTGCTGCGCGCCGCGGTGGCCGCACTGTCGTCGATGGCGGCGTTCACCGAGGCCGGTGTTTCCGCCCGGGCCGACGACGCCCGCACCCAATCGTGATGCGTTCCCTGGCAACGGCTTTCGCGTTCGGAACGGTGATGCCCATCCCGCGTGCCGGGAGCGCCCCGATGGGCCGCGGCGCCATGACGGCGCTGCCCGTGGTCGGCGCCGCGCTGGGGGCAGTGGCCGCGGCCGTCACGTGGGGAGGCGCATTGGCTTTCGGCCCGTCCAGCCCGATGCCCGGACTACTCGCGGTGGCGGCGCTGCTACTCGCGACCCGCGGCCTGCACATCGACGGTGTTGCCGATACGGCCGACGGGCTGGGCTGCTACGGGCCGCCGCAGCGTGCACTGGTGGTGATGCGCGACGGATCAACCGGACCGTTCGGTGTGGCGGCCGTTGTGCTGACGATCACGTTGCAGGGGCTGGCCTTCTCCGCGCTCGGGGCGACCGGGATTGTTGGGGTCATCGTGGCAGTAGCTGCCGGCCGGGTCACCGCGGTGCTGGCCTGTCGCCGGTCGGTGCCGGCGGCCGACGGCAGCGTCCTGGGCGCCCGGGTCGCCGGTAGTCAGCCCCCGCCGGTGGTGGCGGCCTGGGTCGCGGTGCTACTTGTCGTTTCGCTGCTAGCGGGTTCGCGACCGTGGCAGGGACCGGTTGCGGTGCTGCTGGCAATATGCTGTGGAGCGGCCCTGGTCGCACACTGCGTGCGCCGATTCGGCGGCATCACCGGTGACGTGCTGGGCGCCGCGATCGAACTGACCACGACGGTGAACGCCGTGGCGCTTGCGGGATTGCAGGGATGAGCAGACGTAAAAGCCCCCGACTACGCCGCGCGTGCGGGGGCTTTCGCTGCGGGTACCCCCGGTTGCGGGGAACTGCTCGCCCTACCTAGCCCAACCGGGCCATCCAGCCGTGGGTGTCGGCGAAGGTGCCTCGTTGGATGCCGGTCAGCGTGTCGCGCAGCGCCATGGCCACCTCACCCGGTTGGCCGTCGGCAATCGTGAACTCGGTATCGCCATACTTCACCCGCGAAACGGGGGTGATGACGGCGGCGGTGCCGCAGGCGAACACCTCGGTGATCTCGCCGGCGGCGGATTTCTTCTGCCACTCGTCGATATCGATCTTGCGTTCCTCGACGGCGAATCCGGCGTCAATAGCCAACTGCAGCAACGAATCTCGGGTGATACCGGGCAACAGCGAGCCGGACAGCTCCGGGGTGACCAGCCGCGCCGATCCGCCGCTGCCGAGCACGAAGAAGATGTTCATCCCGCCCATCTCTTCGACGAAGCGGCGTTCGACGGCGTCCAGCCACACCACTTGGTCGCAACCGTTTTCGGCGGCTTCGGCCTGAGCCAGCAGGGACGCGGCGTAGTTGCCGCCGAACTTGGCCGCGCCGGTGCCGCCCGGACAGGCCCGCACATACTCCGTCGACACCCAGACGCTGACCGGGCTGATGCCGCCCTTGAAATATGCGCCGGCCGGCGAGGCGATCAGCAGGTAGCGGTACTGCTTGGCGGGTCGCACGCCCAGTCCCGGCTCGGTGGCAAAGATGAACGGCCGCAGATACAGTGCCTCTTCGCCGCCGGGAGCAGGGACCCAGGCGTTGTCGACGGCGATGAGCTGACAAAGGGACCCGATAAACAGCCTTTCGGGCAGTTCGGGAATCGCGAGCCGCCGCGCCGACGATCGCAACCTGGCTGCATTGGCCTCGGCGCGAAACGACACGATGGAGCCGTCCGCCCAGCGATAAGCCTTGAGCCCTTCGAAGACTTCCTGCGCGTAGTGCAGCACTATCGCCGACGGATCCAACTGGATCGGGCCGTACGGGATGACCCGCGCGTTGTGCCAACCCTGGCCGTCGGCGTAGTCGATCGACACCATGTGGTCGGTGAAGTATTTGCCGAAGCCCGGCTCGGCCAGGATCGATTCACGTTCGGCGTCGGTTGCGGGGTTTGCCGCGCGCGAAACCGTGAACTCAAGTGAGCCGCTGGTCATGGGGCCGATTGTATATCCGCACCCGACCGGGTTTTGCCCGGTGAACCGGTGGCGGCTAACGGGTTTTCGCGGCGACGAAGGGCGGGCGCACGACTTCGCACTCGACAGCGCGGCCGCGGACATCGACGGCGATTTGCTGGCCGTCGTCGACTCCCGCGTCGGTGTCGATCAACGCCAGCCCGATGCCGACCTGCAGCGTCGGAGAGAACGTTCCCGTGGTGGTGACCCCGACCGGGGTGTCCCCGGCAAGCACCGTCAGCCCGGGACGCAACACACCGCGGCCGACCGTCCGCAGCCCCCGCAGCAGCCGCCGCGGTCCCGCCGCTTTCTCGGCCAGCAGCGCGTCGCGGCCGAAGAACGCGGCCTTCTTCCAACCGATCGCCCAGCCGCATCGGGCTTGCAGCGGCGAGATGTCGAGCGAAAGCTCGTGCCCGTGCAGCGGATAGCCCATCTCGGTGCGCAGTGTGTCGCGGGCGCCCAGGCCGGCGGGCTCGCCGCCGGCGGTGGTGACCGCTGGGATCAGCGCGTCGAACACCACACCCGCAGACTCCCAGGGCGGTAGCAGTTCGTAGCCGTGCTCGCCGGTGTATCCGGTGCGACAGACCCGCAACGGCACCCCCGAGTACGAGGCATCGGCGTAGCCCATGTAATCCATGTCGGTCGGCAGGCCCAGCTCGCCGAGCACGTCTGCCGATCGTGGACCCTGCACGGCCAGCACCGCGTAGGAGCGATGCTGGTTGGTGATCGTCAGGCCGGCTGGTGTGGCCGCCTGCAGCGCCTCGACCACCGCAGCGGTGTTGGCGGCGTTGGGCACCAGAAAAATCTCGTCGTCATCGACGTAGTAGGCGATCAGGTCGTCGATGACGCCGCCGGATTCGGTGCAGCACAACGTGTACTGCGCCTTGCCCGGTCCGATGCGGCCCAAATCGTTGGTGAGCGCGGAGTTGACGAACTGCGCGGCGCCCGGCCCGCGGACCAACGCCTTGCCGAGGTGGCTGACGTCGAACAGGCCGACGGCATTGCGCGTCGCGTTGTGTTCGCTGACGGTGCCGGCGTACGACACCGGCATTAGCCAGCCGCTGAACTCGGCGAAACTGGCCCCCAAATCGCGGTGGCGGTCTTCCAGTGGTCCGTGCAACAGTTCTGACGCATCGCTCACGGCGTCCCACCCTAATCCGCACCGCTGCTTGGCACACTCGGGGAGGTGCTCGAGACGGCCGACAGACGCTGCGGAGCCAAGCCCTGCCTCCGGTGACTATGGTGATTGCCCGTGACCACTGAACCGGGTTACCAATCCCCCTCTGTCAACGTCGCCACATCGCTGCCCCGGCGTGGTGCCGCATCCGCCGTGCTGATCGTGCCGGTCGTCTCGACCGGCGACGAAGACGAGCCGGGCGCGGCCGTCGCGGCGGCCGAGCCATTCCTGCCTACCGAAGCGGTCGCCGAAATCGAGGCCGGCCTGCGGGCACTGGACGCCACCGGTGGCAGTGAACAGGTACACCGGCTGGTGGTGCCGTCGCTGCCGGTAACCAGCGTGCTGACGATCGGCCTGGCTAAACCGCGATCGGAGTGGCCGGCCGATACGATCCGTCGGGCTGCCGGCGCGGCGGCGCGCTCGCTTGGCGATGCCGAGGCGGTGATCACCACACTGGCCGAGTTACCCGGTGAAGGCGTCTGTTCGGCTACCGTCGAGGGGCTGATCCTGGGCAGCTACCGGTTCACCGCCTTCCGCAGCGACAAGACCGCGCCGAAAGACAAAGGGCTGCGCAAGATCACCGTGCTTGCTACCTCGAAAGACGCCAAGAAACACAGCGCGCACGGCGCGGCGGTGGCGACTGCGGTCGCCACCGCCCGTGACTTGGTCAACACTCCGCCGAGCCACCTGTTTCCCGCCGAGTTTGCCCGGCGCGCAAGGGCTTTGGGCGAAACCGCCGGCCTCGAAGTAGAGGTGCTCGACGATAAGGAGCTGCAGAAGGCCGGCTACGGCGGAGTGATCGGTGTCGGCCAGGGCTCGTCGCGCCCGCCGCAGCTGGTGCGGCTGATCCATCGCGGATCGCGGCTGGCCAAAACCGGGAAGGGCAAGCAGGCAAAGCGAGTGGCCCTGGTTGGTAAGGGCATCACTTTCGACACCGGCGGCATCTCGATCAAGCCGGCTGCATCGATGCACTACATGACCTCGGATATGGGTGGCGCCGCCGCGGTCATCGCGACCGTCACACTGGCCGCGCGGCTGGAGCTGCCGATCGACGTGATCGCCACGGTGCCAATGGCCGAGAACATGCCGTCGGCGACGGCGCAGCGTCCAGGCGACGTGCTGACGCAGTACGGCGGAACCACGGTCGAGGTCATTAACACCGACGCGGAGGGCCGGCTCATCCTGGCCGACGCCATCGTCAGGGCGTGCGAGGATAACCCGGACTACCTGATCGAGACGTCCACGCTGACGGGCGCGCAGACGGTGGCGCTGGGCACCCGGATACCCGGGGTGATGGGCAGCGACGAGTTCCGCGACCGGGTCGCCGCGATCTCGCAGCGGGTGGGCGAGAACGGCTGGCCGATGCCGCTGCCTGACGAGCTCAAGGAAGACTTGAAGTCCACGGTGGCCGACCTGGCCAATGTCAGTGGTCAGCGCTTCGCCGGCATGCTGGTGGCCGGGGTATTCCTCCGTGAATTCGTCGCCGACGGAGTGGCTTGGGCGCACATCGACGTGGCCGGTCCGGCTTACAACACCGGCAGCCCGTGGGGGTACACGCCCAAGGGGGCCACCGGTGTGCCAACCCGCACCATGTTCGCGGTGCTGGCCGACATCGTCGAAAACGGCTGAAAGGGTTTGAAACCGGCCGACAGCCCTCAATAGCCGGACAGCGAACGGTGCTGCGCCACTTTTAAGCGAGGTTTAAACGGCTTACCCAGCGCTAATCCCCTCACGGAATTTGACACCGTGGGAAGGCTAATTGTGACTATGCGACGCTTGATCACGGTTGCGGGAGCGGTGCTGCTACTGGCCGGGGTAATCGGGCTCCTGGTGCCCGGCGACCGGCGGTGGTCAGTCGATCAACGCACCGTGAGCCTCGACGTCATCCGTAGCCGAACCGTACGCAGCGCCTCAAGCAGCGCCTGAACAAGACCGTAGAGCGCTCGACCGGCACGGCAACAACCGGGCGCTGTGGAGCGGCTACAAGTAGCAGTACCGACTGGCCACTGTGGCCGACTACCGGCGTACCACTGGCCGCATAAACCATTCGACCTTTTCCCGCCAGGACTGCGCTGAGGTCAACGCGAAACCGACGCCGCACAGGCACGCAAAAAACCACACCAGGCCAGCACCCATCGACCCTTGGATCGGCGGGACCAGCGCAGTGGTAACCCGGACCATGCAGGCCGTGACCCCGCTCGCCGACGCGAGCAGATAGACATTGGCGACGCGCCTCGATCGCGGGTCCTTTCGGAGGACCAGCAGCGCGCGTGAGCCGTACACCAGCAGGTAGGCGAGGATTCCACAGAGCAGCAGCCAGTACGCGCTCAGCCAGAAGTCGGTGTGCAGCTCAAAGAAATCGCGCGCATAAGTACGGCTGCCACAGCTAAGCGAAAAAGTGGCCAGCAGCAACGGAATACACAGAGTCGCCGGCCGCTCCACATACTGTTTGAACGACGCCTGCACGACGTTGTCGTCACCGAGCCGGCCGAGCGCGTTGTAGACGATCGCCGAGGCCGCGACGACGTAACAGTCATGCCCGATGTAGTTCTGCAGATTCCACTCGCCGGTGAGGTTGTGCAGGGCAACCCCGAGGGTCTCGGATGCCAGCGGCGACATCAGCGCGACGGCGCATCCCTGCAACGCGATGTTAAGCGTGGCGGCCACCTCCCACCGGCAATGCCAGGTGACTCGCCGTATCCAAAGGCTCCACGAAATGGATGCGAGGGTGATGGCGATGAGAATGGTAAGAGTCACGGCTAAACCTTTACGAACCTCGTTGACGTTTTAAATCCGCGATCACCTGATGCAAGACCGGATTACGCCACCCTACAGCGGGGGCGCGTCGGGCCGCGGACGCAATTCGGAAATTGTTGTTCGCTTTTTCGTGGTATCCACGGCCACGTCGGTTATCGCCGGGGCCGAATAGGAGCGTCCATTAATCTCTGCGGCCAGGGAGGTGACCTCTTCTGGGTCTATGAACCGGTACCGGGTCAGCAACTCCGCGCGGTTGATGCCCAGATTGGCTGCGGCAGTGCGCAAGTTGTCGGCGGTGATCAGGGTCCCCTTGTCCAGTTGGTCATAGTAGGTGGACCGTGGCAGCTCCATCGCCGTCCAAATCTCTTCTCTGCTCAGCGAGCGTCCCGCAAGGTACGAGAGGACGGTGGCGAGGTCTTTGCGAGTGTCGTCAGGGTACACGAGAAACACCATATCCTGTTTTTGGGACATTTTGGAACGCTAGAATACTCCAAACAGCCGACTCTCGTCACCCCCAATCCAAAACCCCGGATCATGAGTCCAACATATCGGACGGCCAGGGAGCTATTCGCCTTATGTTTAATAAATTCGACAACCACATCGGCTTCGGCTGGCTAGACATTTTGTTGCACGATTTCCGGACCTGTTCAAGGCCGCGTACGACGGCGATTACCAGCCGCGTAAGCCACTATGGTGGGGGCAGGTCCTTGTCACTTTGGGGGCTGTTGGGCCACAAAGCGTTCTGCCGGGGATTAATTGGCGCGGCGACCGGAACGTCTAACGGGGTGAACCGATCGTGTCGGTATCGCTCGACGCAGGCTGACCGTCGAACCTTGCCGCTTGTGGTAGTGGGGATTGAACCAGCTGGTACCAGAACGATATCCGCAACGCGCAGACCGTGCGAGTCTGATATCGCCGAGGTGACTTCACGCTTGAGGACGCGGAGTCTGTGCATAGCATCCGGATGTGAGTCGGCCCGGTTCTTGAGTTCGATGATGACGACCAACTTTTCGGCGTGACGATCCGGGACTGATATAGCCACGGCCCGGTTTTCGGTTACCTCCTGGATCGTCGCTTCGATGTCGTCGGGGTGGTGAGTGCGCCCGTACACGATCAACAGATCGTTGATACGGCCCATGATGAACAGCTCGCCGTCGTAAAAGAAGCCCAAATCACCGCTTCTCAGCCAGGGTCCTTCGGGTGTGCCGGCCGAGGGAGCGACAAGCCTGGCACCGAATGTCCGCTCAGTCTGTCGACGGTCCTGCCAATAGCCCATAGCGACGTTGTCGCCGCGCACCCAGATCTCACCGGTGGAAGACGGCGGGCACTCGATTTTGGTGTCGGGGTTGACGATTCGCACCATCGGAGACCGGGGCTCGCCGTAGCTGACCAGCGCCGTGCCGCCGCCGTCTCGGCACCGCTGCGCGTGGCCGGCGGATAGTGTCTCGGATTCGAAGCAGACGATCGTTGGTGCATGTGCCGGTCTGCGGGTCGCCACGTACGCCGTTGCTTCGGCGAGTCCGTATGAGGGTCGGATCGCCCTGGCGGGGAGATTGAAGGGGGCGAACCGCTCGGTGAAGCGCTTAAGTGTCGCGGGGTGAATCCGTTCGCTGCCGTTGAGGAGGCCCAGCACATCCCCGAGATCAAGGCCGGCCATGTCGCGGTCTGTTGTTTTCCCGGCGGCCAATCCGTAAGCGAAGTTCGGTGCTGCCGACCACACGCGGCGATTTGTTGCCAGCAGTTGCATCCAGCGGGCCGGCCGCTGCAGGAACGACGCCGGGCTCATGAGCACCGTGTGAAATCCGCCAAGGATCGGTGCGCAAATTCCCAGGATCAAGCCCATGGCGTGGTAGAAGGGTAGCCACGAGACAACAGCGGTGCCTGGCGGCGCAGCCCTTCCGCGCTCGTCGAAGTAGTCGGACACCATCTGTTCGAAATTGGCCAGCAGGTTTGGGTACGAGACAATCACCCCAGCAGGCTGACGGGTCGACCCGGACGTGTATTGCAAATATGCGGTGCTCGGCCAACTTTCGCGGTCGGCGACCGCTGCTTTCCGGACATCTAGGTCCAGCAAGTCGACATAGACGACTAACGGAGCGGATTCGCCGCGCTGCGGCTGGGCATACCTGGCGACGCTGCCAACGACAGAGGCGGTCGTAAGAATGACAGCGGGCGAGGTGTCGCGCAGCACCGAAGCAATGCGCTCATCGCTGGCCCCACCCAGCGGAACCGAAAGCGGAACCGCGATAAGTCCGGCCTGTAGTGTTCCCAGGAACGCAGCGACGTACTCCAGCCCGTGTGGTGCCAGTATCAGGGCCCGGTCACCAACCGACGCTCGAACCCTTAGCGCCTGTGCAACGCTTAGGGCTCGCGTATACATCTGCCACCACGTCAGGCTTACAGCAACGCCGCCGTCCCAATCCTGTTCGTAGTCAACGAATGTAAACGCCGTAGCACCGGGCTGCAGACGCGCGCGCTGGCGCAGCATAGCCGGAATGCAAGACTTCACAGTCGCAGCCTGCGCATCACTACCGGTCACTGGGGCGCCATCCTTTCTGCGGACGCTCGATGGGTATTTGTTGAAAGGACTCGGCCGGCCGAGATGACGGTCCAGTTCGGTCGCTCATCGAGGGGGTGCAAAACACCGCCACAGCCCGGTCTTGCCGGGGTCGCAGACCGGCTCGGGAACAAACGCCCAGATGGGTACATGAACCTGACCCGGAAGGATCCGCGCGTTACGATCACCGCGCGATCCGCAACTGGGTGCAGCTAGCCAGATGCAAACCTCCCTCCGTCCACATGCCGATCGATTCGCGCACCAAGCCGTGCACGTCAGCAGATATCGTTCGCGCCCGCACGAGGGCCCAGTCGAACTTCGAGTCGGCCGCTCGCGCTGACAGCTGTACTGGCATCTCGACGGTTGGACAGCTTTAGGTTCGGTCAACAACGCGGTATAAGAGAAAACCAACGAAGGTATCGCGTCCCGCAGCCGAGTCCAGCCACATAAGAGCAGATCGACTGAACCACTGTAAGGCAACTCTTTAGCGGCCGCCCTGATCTCCACTCGCCGAGATATCGGGATGAACTCAGGCGGGATTTCCACAACGGGTGCATCCGAACGTTTTACAACCTCGGGCGGCTTCAGCGGGGCGAAAACCGCAATGTCTCGCGTCGCCCTAATACAGAATATGGTGTCAGCTTGGGCGCTTGTTCCAGATTCTGATGATGCGGTCGCGCATGCCAGCGTCAGGGTCGTCCCGTTTCTGACAACATCTGCATCGACGACGATCAGCCAGACCATCGGCCGGACGAACCGCGCAGTGACAAAGACCAACTCCCGCTCGGGGGGAACCAACATCCGCATCTGGCGGACAAGCGCCGCGACCGCCAACCCGCCGTGCAGTCCATTGAAGCCGTTGATGGCCTCCTGATCCGCCGTTCCGATTCGTTGGCTGACGTGCAGGAAATCGGCGATCGATGCTGTCACGACGGCCACCCTTATTTCTGGCAAAGACCAATTTATACGACACCTGTGCAACATAGCCCTTACGCACACCGGGGTGAATGCATAATAGCCCGATTCCGGGATGGTCAAACCGAGAATTCGAACCAAACTTCACATGCTAAGCCTCAGGCGTCCGATCAATTAGACATTATGGCCGGGAAATTGGATATTGGTATTGGCTATTTCCCTGAATAGGACCGAATTCTGGTGGCAGAGAACTCCAAAGAACCGGATATTGATTTGCCTGGTGGACGCGAGCACACCGGCTACATGACCCGGCCGCGCGCAGTGCTGCGCAGCGCCTGCGGGAGCAGCCGGGAAAGGCCGTAGAGGACATAGGCCTCCGGTGCGACTGGCCGGATCGGCTTGTCCTTCTCGACCGCAGACAGGATGGCGTTGGCAACCTTGTCCGGGCCGTAGCGACGTAGCCGGAACATCTTGTCCAGCTGCCCCCGTCGGCCGTCGACCTGCTCCTCTTGCGTTCCTGCGGGCGCGTCGAAGCGCGTGGTGTGGATGATGTTGGTGTTGATGACACCGGGGCAGATTGTCGTCAGCCCCACCCCTGCAGCGTCGAGTTCGGCCCGCAGGCAGTCAGAGAACATGTAAGTCGCTGCCTTGGAGCTGCAATAGGCACTCAGCGACTGCGACGGTGCATAGGCGGCCATCGATGACACGTTGACGATGTGCCCGCCGGTGCCGCGTTCGACCAGGCGCCGCCCGAATGACCGACAGCCGTTCACCACGCCACCGAAGTTGACGTCCAGTACCCGGTCGAACTGCTCGGCGGGGGTGTCCAGGAACCGCCCCGCCTGCCCGATGCCGGCGTTGTTGACCACGATGTCGGGGACACCGTGCTCGACACTCACCCGCTCGGCGAATGCCTCGACCGCTGCGGCGTCGGACACATCGAGCACATAGGCGTACGCGACACCGCCACGTGCGGCGATCTGCTCCGCGGTGTCCTTGACCGCGGTCTCGTCGATATCGCTGACAACCACCTCGGCGCCGTCGGCCGCGAAGGCGAACGCGGTCGCCCGGCCTATTCCGCTGCCGGCACCGGTGACCGACACCAGAGTGTCGCCGAAATACTTGCGGGGACGCCCGATCTTCGCGCGCAGCAGTGCGCGGCTTGGTTGTTTGCCTTCGGCCAGGTCGGCGAAGTCGTGTACCGCGGCCGCCATCACCTGCGGGTGCGACATCGGTGAAAAGTGACCGGCTTTGATGTCGCGGCGCCACAGCCTCGGCACCCAGTGCGCGGTGTCGTCGTACCCGTAGGGCCGCACGTAGGGGTCTTTGGTGTTGACAATGAGCTGCACCGGCACGTCGACGATTCCGATGGGGTGGTCGCGCCGATTCCTGGAGAACGATCGAAAGTAGTTAGCGGGATAGGTTTTCACCGAGTGAGCCGCATCGCTGGCCAACTTGTCGGAGTGATGAATCTGGTGGTCGGGGATGTTGTCGACCATGTTGCGCCGGATCGCCGCGCTCGACAGCGCCACCCGCAGCAGCAGCGGCGCCAGCACCGGTACCGAGAAAAACACCATGTAGGTCAGCCGCAGTGCCTGGCTGATCGCCCGCGCGAAGGTTCGCGGGCGCCACGGCCGCCGCAGACCGCCGAAGACGTATTCGACGAGTTGGTCCTGACTCGGGCCGGACACCGACGTGAACGAAGCGACCCGGTCACCGGCACCGGGGCGGCTCAGGCACTCCCACACACCAACTGAACCCCAGTCGTGGGCCAGGACATGCACCGGCCGACCGGGGCTCAGCTCGCCGATCACCGCAGCGAAGTCGTCGGCGAACCGGGCCATGGTGTACGCCGAAACCGGCTTGGGCACCGACGACTGGCCGACACCGCGGTTGTCGTAGCGGATGATGCGGAACCGCTCGGCCAGCAGCGGAACGACGCCGTCCCACAACACGTGCGAGTCGGGAAAGCCGTGCACCAGCACGACGGTGGGACCCTCGCGGTTGCCCTCTTCGTAGACCGCGATGCGTACGCCGTCCGCGCTGTCGACGAACTGCTGGGGTACCCGCTGTATTGCCGGCATCGGACCTCCGCCACCCGCGATTTGCTCTGACTAACCCTGACAAGCAGTGGCCACACCGTAGCAAGCCCATTAGGGCTGCCCTGGCAACCGAGTGGGATCCGCCCTGGATGTGTGCCGAGCCGGGCGCAATGACAGGATAGTTTTGACATCGACTCGGGCTCCAAGCCGGGGACACCACGGTGTGGTAAGCCAGATGTCGACCTGCGCCGACCCACGAGCGATCGAGGAGTCAAAAGAAATGGCCTTCTCCGTCCAGATGCCGGCACTCGGTGAGAGCGTCACCGAGGGGACGGTCACACGCTGGCTCAAGCAGGAAGGCGACACGGTCGAACTCGACGAGCCCCTCGTCGAGGTGTCGACCGACAAGGTCGACACCGAAATCCCATCGCCGGCCGCGGGCGTGCTGACCAAAATCATCGCCCAGGAGGACGACACCGTCGAGGTTGGCGGCGACCTGGCCGTCATTGGCGACGCCTCCGAGCCTTCCGGGCAGCCGCAGGCCGAGGTGCCAGCCCAACCGCACGCCCAACGAGAACCTACGGCCCAGGCACCAGCCGAACAGGAACCCGAGCGCCGGCCCGAACCCGCAGCGCTGGCCCGACAGGGTTCCGGCAACGGCGCCACGACCCCGGTGCTGATGCCCGAGCTCGGTGAGTCGGTGGCCGAGGGCACGGTGACTCGCTGGCTGAAGACGATTGGCGATTCGGTTCAGGTTGACGAGCCGCTGGTGGAAGTGTCCACCGACAAGGTGGACACCGAGATCCCCTCACCGGTGGCCGGCGTCCTGGTCAGCATCAGCGCCGAGGAGGACGTCACCGTGCCGGTTGGCGGTGAATTGGCACGGATCGGCGTCGGTTCTGAGGCCGGCGCTCCCTCTGCTCCCAAGCCCCCGCCCAGACCCACACCCGAACCCGCACCCCAACCCGAGGCTGAGGCAAAACCCGAACCCGAACTTGAACCTGCGGCCCAACCGGCCCCTATACCGGAACCCGAGCCCAAACCGAAAGCCGAACCGGCACAGGCCCGGCCGGCGGCGGTGACCGCAGGCGAGGGCGCGCCGTACGTAACCCCGCTGGTGCGAAAACTCGCCAGCGAAAA
Organism: Mycobacterium sp.; assembly: GCA_035515675.1. Taxonomy (GTDB): domain Bacteria; phylum Actinomycetota; class Actinomycetes; order Mycobacteriales; family Mycobacteriaceae; genus Mycobacterium. The sequence continues at coordinate 4,813 of DATJBA010000006.1, read as the reverse complement.
CAACATCGACCTCGCCGAGGTCACCGGCACCGGGGTGGGCGGTCGCATCCGCAAGCAGGACGTGCTCGCCGCAGCTGAGCAAAAGCGACGGCAGCAAGAAGAGGCCAAGAAAGCGCCGCCTGCACCCGCGCAAGCTCCCGCCGCCGCGCCGGCTGCGACGGCTCCCGCGGCCGCGCCCACTCCGGCACCCGCGCTGGCACACCTAAGGGGCACCACGCAAAAGGCCAGCCGGATCCGCCAGCTCACCGCCGCCAAGACGCGCGAATCCCTACAGGCCACGGCCCAACTCACCCAGACCCACGAGGTCGACATGACCAAGATCGTCGGGTTGCGGGCCCGGGCCAGGGCTGCGTTCGCCGAGCGCGAGGCGGTGAACCTGACTTTCCTGCCGTTCATCGCCAGGGCCGTGATCGACGCCCTCAAGATTCATCCCAATATCAACGCCAGCTACAACGAAGACACCAAGGAGATCACCTATTACGACGCCGAGCACCTCGGCTTCGCTGTCGACACCGACCAGGGCCTGCTCTCCCCCGTCGTCCACAACGCCGGCGACTTGTCGCTGGCGGGATTGGCCCGGGCGATTGTCGATATCGCCGCCCGCGCCCGGTCCGGCAACCTGAAACCCGACGAGTTGTCCGGTGGCACTTTTACCATCACTAACATCGGCAGCCAGGGCGCGTTGTTCGACACCCCGATCCTGGTTCCGCCGCAAGCGGCCATGTTGGGCACCGGAGCCATCGTCAAACGACCGCGGGTGGTCGTCGATGACAGCGGCAACGAATCGGTTGGGGTCCGCTCGATTTGCTATCTCCCGCTGACCTATGACCATCGGCTGATCGACGGGGCCGATGCCGGACGTTTCCTCACCACGATCAAACACCGCCTTGAAGAGGGAGCGTTCCAGGCCGATCTAGGGCTGTGAGCACGTGGCCAAGGCCGTAGTCGCGATAGCGGGTTCGTCCGGCCTGATCGGCTCGGCCTTGACTGCGGCGTTGCGTGCCGCCGACCACCCGGTGTTGCGCATCGTGCGCCGGACACCGGCGAATCCCCAGGAATTGCACTGGAATCCCGACAGTGGCGAGTTCGACACCGACGCGCTGACCGGAGTTGACGCCGTCGTCAACCTGTGCGGCATCAACATCGGCCAACGTCGATGGTCGGGCGCCTTCAAGCAGAGTCTGCGAGACAGCCGCATCGCCCCCACCGAAGTGCTGGCTAACGCCGTCGCCGAGGCCGATGTCGAAACCCTGATCAACGCCAGCGCGGTGGGCTACTACGGAGACACCAAGGACCGCGTGGTCGATGAAAATGCCCGAGCGGGAAAAGGTTTCCTGGCCCAGCTGTGCGAAGACTGGGAAGCCGCCACGCTGCCGGCCCAATATGGCGGTGCCCGGGTTGTGCTGGCCCGCACCGGCCTGGTGATGGCCAGGGCGGGTGGTGCGCTGCGCCGGTTGCGGCCGCTGTTCTCGGTCGGCCTCGGCGCGCGGCTGGGGAGCGGCCGCCAGTACATGTCATGGATCAGCCTCGAGGATGAAGTGCGGGCGCTGCTGTTCGCAATCTCACAACCCTCGCTGTCCGGCCCGGTGAACATGACCGGACCGGCGCCGGTCACCAACGCCGAGTTCACCACCGCATTCGGGCGCGCGGTCAACCGTCCGACCCCGTTGATGCTGCCCGGTTTCGCAGTCCGGGCTGCACTCGGAGAATTCGCCGACGAGGGGTTGCTCATCGGTCAGCGCGCCATCCCGTCCGCGCTTGAGCGCGCCGGTTTCCAGTTCCACCACAACACCATTGGCGAGGCACTCGGCTACGCCACCGCCCGGCGCGACCACGACTAATGCCACCGGCCCCGGTTCAGGTCACCCCCGCCACCGCGTGAGAGCGAACATCGCGGCGGCCAGCAGTGCGTGTTGCGATCGCTCGGAATCAGCGTACGCTTTGGACACCCTCATCTTCATCTGCTTCACCGAGGTGTTGACGCCATGGCAGGAGAATGGCGATGTCGTATGTGGTGGCGTTCCCAGAGTTTTTCACCTCGGCGGCAACGGATCTGACGGGCATCGGCTCGGCGCTGACCACCGCGCATGCGGCGGCGGCGGCCCCGACCACCACGGTAGTGGCCGCCGCCGGTGATGAGGTGTCGGCGGCGATCGCGTCGCTGTTTTCCGGGTATGGGCAGGCCTTTCAAGCGCTGGGCGCGCAGGCGGCGGCGTTTCACGCCCAGTTCGTGCAGGCGGTCAACGCCGCCGGGGGTGCCTATGCGGTCACCGAGGCCCAGAGCGTGTCGCCGCTGCAGACCGTGGGGCAAGACATCCTGGGGGCGATCAACGCGCCCACCGAGGCGTTTTTGGGGACCCCGTTGATTGGCAACGGCACCAACGGTGCGCCCGGCACCGGGCAAAACGGCGGGCCGGGCGGGCTGTTGTGGGGCAACGGCGGCAACGGCGGCTCGGGTGCGCCGGGGCAGCCCGGCGGGCGCGGCGGTAACGCCTGGGTGTTCGGCAGCGGCGGCCAGGGCGGCGCCGGTGGGGCCGGCATCACCGGCACCACGGGCTCCGCGTCCAGCAGCACCAACGGCGGCCCCGGCGGCAACGGCGGCAACGGCGGGGCCGGCGGCACCGGCGGGCTGCTTTACGGCAATGGGGGTGCCGGCGGTGCGGGCGGCATTGGCGGGGCCGGCGGCATTGGCGGGGCCGGCGGGGCCGGCGAGGTCGCCGGCTCTCCCGGCGTCGGCGGCACCGACGGCGGCCAAGGCGGCAACGGCGGCAACGGCGGGGCAGGCGGCCAAGGCTCGGCCTTGTTCGGTGGCCATGCCGGCGCCAACGGCAACGGCGGCAACGGCGGCCCCGGCGGCCAAGGCGGCCAAGGCGGTGACGGCTTCAGCAACTTCGGCGGCGGCGGCACCGACGGCGGCACCGGCGGCAACGGCGGGGCCGCCGGCTCGGGTGGCAGCGCCGGCACCGGCGGCACTGGCGGCATCGCGGGCGCCGCGGGCGCCGGCGGCGCCGGCGGCAACGGTGGCACCGGCGGCACCGGCAGCAACGACACCGGTACCACCGCCATCACCTCCGGCGGCACAGGTGGCAACGGCGGCAACGGCGGCGCCGGCATCACCGGTGGCAACGGTGGCAACGGCGGCAACGGCGGCGGCGCTATCAGCACCGGCGCGGCCGGTGCCGGCGGTGGTGGCGGCGGCGGCGAAGGCGGCGACAGCACGGGCGGCGGCAGCGGCGGCAACGGCGGCAACGGCGGCAACGGCGGCACCGCCGAGGGCTGGGACGACGGCAACCTCGTCGCCTTGGGCGGCGGGACCAGCACAGGCGCCGGCGGCGGCCAAGGCGGGGGCGCCTCCGGCGCCTCCGGCGGTCCCGGTGGTGGCGGCGGTGGGGGCGGCGCTACCGCCGTCGATGATGCTGTCGTCGCCGGCGGCGGCGCCGGCAGTCCCGGCGCCCGCACCGGTGGTGGTGGAGGAGGCGGCGGCGGCCTGGTCACCGGCGCCTCCACCGGCGTCGACGCGGCCGGTGGTGGTGGTGGCGGCGGCGGGGGCATCACCGTGGGCACCGCCGGCAACGGCGGTGACGGCGGCACCGCCGACACCAACGGCGGGCTCGCGGCCGCCGGCACCGGCGGCACCCCCGACAACCTCGGCACCGCCGGCAAGACCAGTGCCTCCGGGGGCACCCCCACGGCCGGCAGCGGCGGCGACACCGCCGGCCAGGGTGGTGGTGGCGGCGGCGGCGGCGCCTCCACCGACGCCGCGGGCGACGCCACCGGTGGCGTCGGCGGCGCCGGTGGCTAGCACCGACCAACAGCGGCGGCGGCCGACGACGGCCGCGAGCGCCTGTCGCGTCGGGAACGCACGGAACTGCCCGGCCGACCAAAAACCAGACAATCCGACCGTGGCGATCGAAGGTCAGCGTGAGACTCCGCAAATGTGAGCGAGTAGCCTCGCCACTGTGATGGGTTCCATCCGATCCAGCCAGACCGCAATCGATGTCCGCCAGCTCCGGACGGTCGAATACCGCACCGCCTGGCAGCTGCAGCGGGACCTGGCCGACGCCCGAGTCGCCGGCGGGGCCGACACGCTACTGCTGCTTGAGCACCCGGCCGTCTACACCGCCGGACGGCGCACCCAGCCGCACGAACGACCACTTGACGGCGCGCCCGTCGTAGATGTCGTAGACACCGACCGCGGCGGCAAAATCACCTGGCACGGCCCGGGGCAGTTGGTCGGCTATCCGATTATCGGGTTGGCCGAACCGCTCGATGTGGTCGAATACGTTCGGCGCCTCGAGGAAGCGCTGATCAAGGTGTGTGGCGACCTGGGCCTGGCCACGATCCGGGTCGACGGCCGCTCGGGGGTTTGGGTGCCGGGCAGCGCCGGTCGGCCCGCGCGCAAGGTCGCCGCCATCGGCGTACGGGTGTCGCGTGCGACCACACTGCACGGGTTTGCGCTCAACTGCGATTGTGACCTGGACGCCTTCACCACCATCGTGCCGTGCGGTATCAGCGATGCCGGGGTGACGTCGTTGTCCGCCGAACTGCAACGCAGGGTTGCTGTCGACGATGTCCGGACGGCGGTCGCGGTCGCTGTCTGCGGCGCCCTAGACGGCCGCTTGGCCCTTACCTGGCAGCCCGCCCCTGCCCGCGTAGCATCGACGTAGTGAGCGTCGCACCCAAAGGTCGCAGGTTGCTGCGCCTGGAAGTGCGCAACGCGCAGACCCCGATCGAGCGGAAGCCGCCGTGGATCAAGATCCGGGCCCGGATGGGACCGGAATACACCGAGCTGAAGAGCCTGGTCCGGCGGGAG
>DATJBA010000005.1:0-3822 GCA_035515675.1 Mycobacterium sp. | reverse complement strand
CGTCACCAAGACCAACGCGTTGGAGTCGCTGGTGATCGCCTCATTCGTGCGTGGGCTGTCGGTGCGCGATGTCGAGGCCACCCTGGCCGATGCCCTTGGTGATCAGGCTGCGATCTCGAAATCGACGGTGGCGCAGGTCTGTCGAGCGATCAAGAGCGAATACGACACCTGGGCGCGGCGCCGACTCGACGATGTGGTGTTGGATTATCTGTTTTTGGATGCCTCGTTCTTCCGGATGCATCCAGGCTCGCCGGCCGAACCGGTCCTGGCCGCCTGGGGGGTTAGCACCGACGGCAAGCCCGTCTTCGTGGGCTTGGCCCCCGGCACCGGGGAGTCGACCCAGGCCTGGGCCGAGTTCCTGACTGATCTGACCGAGCGGGGACTGAGATGTCCGCTGCTGGTCGTCTCCGACGGCGCCCGCGGCCTAATCGCCGCCATCGAGCAGGTCTTCCCGGAAGCCCTGCGGCAACGCTGCCTGATCCATTACGCCGACGTTCGGATTATGCCGACCTGGCCGGTGTCTGTCCTGGTAGCGGGCGTGGAGGGCCTGCTGAAGTCGGCATAATCAGAGTCTTTCGAGGAAGGCAAGCAGGCTTTCGGTTGGGTGGTAGCGCCCGGTCTCGATGTTGGGTGGCGTGGTGCGAGCGAGGGCTTTTTCCTTGATGTCGAGGTGGGCGTGCAGGTAGATCGCGGTGGTCTCGACCCGTTCATGACCGAGCCAGAGCGCGATGACGGTGGTATCGACGCCAGCTTCGAGTAGTCGCATAGCCGCGGTGTGCCGTAACACGTGGGCGGTGACACGTTTGGTGTTCAGCGACGGGCAAGCAACGGCGGCAGCGCGTTGGTGATGGGTGAGTCTGTGCTCGATGGCGTCGCGGCTCAAGGGTTTTCCAGATCGTGTCGGGAAGATCGGGTCGGTTGGTTTACTTGATGATTCGGCCATCCAGTCGCGTAGTGCCTTGATGGTGGGTTTGGTAAGCGGTGTGATTCGGTCCTTGCGCCCCTTGCCGTGGCAGGCGACGTGCGCTCCGGTTCCGAGGTGGATGTCGTTGCAGCGCAGCCCGATGACTTCGGCGATCCGCATCCCCGTCTGAACCATGAGCAAAATGAGCGCTCGGTCTCGTCGCCCGGTCCAGGTTGTCGGATCCGGTGCCGCGAGCAGGGCGTCGACCTCCTCGGTGGTGAGGTATGTGACTAGGGCTCGTTCGAAGCGTTTGGACGGCATGGCCAAGACGCGAGTGATGATGGCTGCGTGTTCGGGATGGCGCGGTGCGGCGAAGCGGAACAGCGAATGGATCGCCGAGAGCCGGGCATTGCGGGTGCGCACGCTGTTGTGTCGGTCGTGTTCAAGGTGATTGAGGAACGCGGCGACCAGGTCGCTGTTAACGTCGTCGATATCGAGCGAGGATGGTTGCTTGCCGGTTCGTGCGGCGGCGAAAACCAGGAGCAGCTTCCAGGTGTCACGGTAAGCGCACGGTCTCATCGCTGGCGTGGCGCTGTTGTCGAAGCCGGTCGGTGAAGAATGCCTGCAGTGTTGGGGCCAGTGCGGTCATGGTCGATCACCGCCTTGGCGGTCGAGCCGTTCGAGGGCTGCGGCCAGCAGTTCGGGTGCGGCCGACAAATACCAATACGTGCCCGCTGGGCTGCGGTGGCCGAGGTAGGTGGCCAGCAGGGTCAGTCGCCGGTCGATATCGAGGTCACGGGTGTAGGCGTCGAGCAGGCTGCAGACCGCAAAGCTGTGCCGTAGATCGTGAATTCGTGGTCGACACGACGACGTTCGTGGCCCGATGCCGGCCTGCTGCAACAGTTTCTGGAACGTCCATTGGATGTTGCAGTAAAGCAGCCTATTGCCTGCCGGGGAGATCAACAGTGCTGCCGTGCGGGCCGTTGACCGCCGATCGGTCCGCTGCAGGTAGGCGCACACGGCTGCTGTTGTGCTCGGATGCAAGGGCAGCTGCCGTGTGCCGCCATTTTTGCCGTGCCGAACCAGCAGCACCCCGCGATCTGTGTCGAAGTCCTCGACGTCGAGGGCGATCGCCTCGCCGACCCGCATCCCGGTGACCACCAACAACCCGATCAAGGTCTGGTAGGTGGCCACCCGCAACGGAAACCGCAGCGTGGCCGCGGCCCGCATCAACGCGGTGATCTCGGTGTCGGTGTAGAGATAGGGGTTGGCGCGGTGAGACTTCCATGGCAACACATCGGTGGAAGGCACCTCGTGGGCCTCATCGAGAACATGCAGATAGCCAGCGAACCCCCGCACTACGGTGAGACGGTGAGCCCACCACAGGGGGCTGGCGTCCTGCGGTAGCCGCGCCCACGCCAACGCCAGATCGGCGGTGATCATCGATGCGCCGCGCTCGTCGAGGTAATCGAGGAACTGGTTGAGCAGCTTCTCGGGACGTTGCAACCCGTAGCCGAGGGATCTGCGCAGGCTCAGGTAGTCGGCCAGCGCGTGACGTAGCGGGTTCATGCCGCACCGCCCGGCCAGGGACGGGCCAGTTCCCGCAGGCCTTCGGTGTCGACTTTGGCGTAGATGCTGGTGCTCAGCAAGCGCCGGTGTCGCAGCACCTGACCGACTTCTGCCAGCCCGGCGCCCGCCTGCACCAGTGCCGTGGCGGCAGTATGCCGTAGCTGGTGTGCTCTTATGCAGCCCAGCCCGGCTCGTTGGGCTGTCCTGTTGACCGTGTCGGTCACGCCGCTCACCGACAGGGGCCGGTGCGGGGCGCGGTAGCGGACGAACACTGTTCGGCGCTCGGCGGTCGCGGGACGGCCATCGCGCAGATACTCGGCCACGGCTTGGCCCACGTCGACTGGCAGCGGCAGCCGCTCGATCCGATGCCCTTTGCCCGTAACGGCGAGTTCTCCGGCGCGCCAATCGATGTCATCTAACCGTAAGGAGGCGACCTCCCCCGGGCGCAACCCCAGTCGTGCCAGCAGCACGAGCATCGCGTAATCGCGCCGACCCAGCGGGGTTGTCCGGTCGCAGCAGGCCAACAGCCGCACCACCGCGTCGCGGTCTAGGCCTCGCGGCAAGCCGAGGCGTGTCCCGCCGGCCACCGACGGGACCGCGGATGCCAACGAAAAGCCGATCACGCCCTCCACATGCAGAAAGCTCAGCAGCGACCGCAACGCAGTCACCAGGAGCTTCGCGGTTCCCACAGCACGTCCAGGACACGACGCCCGCACGAACCCGATCACATCCGCTGCGGTGAGCGACGCCAGGTCCAGCTCGCCGCCCGCCATCCGACTCGCAAGCAGCGGACTCGTCAGATCGGCATATAACCTGGCGGTGGATGGCGACAGTCCCCGCTCAGCTACCAGATAACTGCGGTACCGGGTCAACAGAGTCTCCACCGCTCCATCCGGTTGCGGCTCCGCCTCTACCGACGCCACGCCAAGCGCGCGCAGATACGTGAGCAAGGGCGATAAAGCCCTGGGAGACAACCACAGCCGATAACCTGCAGCGTGTCGCGCAGCGAGGAAGTCCGCCAATACAGGCGCCATCAGCCCCTCGGCAGTTAAACCGCGCTTGGTCATCCACCGGCTCAAATGCGCCATCAACTGCAACTGATTGGCCGCGGCGTTCGGTCGATACCCAAGCCGAACCAACTCCGCCGCGAAACCGCTGTTGAACGCCGCCAGCGGGCCAGTTACCCGGACCCGATCGGGATTTCCCATGACGCCTCCTTCTCGTAACAGACAAAGAAGAAAAGCGTCGCGCCTCCGAGCCCCGATTATGCCGACTTCAGCAGCCCCTCCACGCCCGCTACCAGGACAGACACCGGCCAGGTCGGCATAATCCGAACGTCGGCGTAATGG
>DATJBA010000004.1:0-11186 GCA_035515675.1 Mycobacterium sp. | reverse complement strand
CCGTCTCAAGGGTCTTGGGCGGCCGCGCTGATCGGCGGGCCGACGCCAAAAGCGAAAAGGCTGCCGCAGCAATCAGTTTCAGGCGAGCAGCGCAGCGCGTAGCCGGTCCACGTCGGCCTCGGTGATACCCGCGTCGCGCAGATAGCCGTCCAGCGATCCGAATTCCTCGTCGATCGTTTGCCGCGCAGCGGCCAGGTATTCCTCCCGGACGCCGAGGACCCCGTCGGACAGCCGGGCCTCGGTGAACGTGACTACCTCCGGGGTCAGTTCGGTGTCCGAGCGTTGCCGGATCATCTCGTAGATATGGGCCCGCAGCTGCGGGACGGCGTCATTGCTGCGCAAAAAGTCGGCGACAATGGTGTCGCGATCGACACCGACCGTCTCCAGCAACGTCGCTACCACGAAGCCGGTGCGATCCTTGCCCGCGAAGCAGTGCGTGAGCACCGGACGCCCAGCGGCGAGCAGCGTGATGACCCGGTGTAGCGCGCGCTGCGCTCCGTTACGTGTTGGGAATTGCCGGTATTCGTCGATCATGTAGCGGGTGGCGGTCTCGTTGACGGACTCGTCGGATTCGCCGTTGGTCAGCAGCCGCTGAAATGCGTGTTCGTGCGGAGCCTGGCCGTCGGTCTCGGCTTCGCCGAGGTCTGGGAAGGGCAGCAGGTGGATGTCGACGCCGTCGGGAACTCGTCCCGGACCGCGCCGCGCGACCTCCCGGGAGGCACGCAGGTCGGCGACGTCGGTGATCCCCAGCCGGCGCAGCGTTGCCCGGCCGTCGTCGTCCAGGCGGCTCAACTCGCTGGACCGGAACAGCCGCCCGGGCCGCAGCGCGGTTGCACCGTCCGCGACATCACGAAAGTTCCAGGCGCCGGACAGTTCCCGCACAGCCGCAGCCATGTCAGGTGACCGCCGCGGCGAACGCGGATTTCTCCCGCGACAGCTCGGCGCGCGCGATGGAGCGCAGGTGCACCTCGTCGGGTCCGTCGAAGATACGCATGGCGCGATGCCAGCCGTACATCCGGGCCAGCGGCGTATCGTCGCCGACGCCGGCCGCTCCGTGCACCTGGATTGCGCGGTCGATGACGTCGCAGGCCACCTGCGGGGCCACCGCCTTGATCATCGCGACCAGATGGCGGGCCTCCTTGTTGCCGTGTTGGTCGATCGTCCACGCCGCCTTCTCACACAGCAGCCTGGCCTGGTCGATTTCGTTGCGGGACTTGGCAATTGCTTGCTGCACCACGCCCTGCTCGGCCAGCGGACGACCGAACGCCACCCGGTTGCTGACCCGGTCCACCATGAGGGCCAGCGCACGTTCGGCGCCGCCGAGCGCGCGCATGCAGTGGTGGATGCGGCCCGGTCCCAATCGGGCCTGCGCGATCGCGAAGCCGGCGCCCTGTTCGCCGAGCAGATTGGTGGCCGGCACCCGGACGTTGTCGTAGATCACCTCGCTGTGGCCGTGCTGGTCCTGCCAGCCGAACACCGGTGTCGAGCGGACGATCGTCACGCCGGGAGTGTCCATCGGCACCAAGACCATCGACTGCTGTTGGTGGGCTGCCGCGTCGGGGTTGGTGCGGCCCATCACGACGAGGATTTTGCAGCGCGGGTCCGCCGCCCCGGACGTCCACCATTTGCGGCCGTTGATGACGTAGTCACCGCCGTCGCGCGCGATCGTGGTTTCGATGTTGCGGGCATCGCTGCTGGCGACTGCGGGCTCGGTCATCGAAAAGGCGCTGCGGATCTCGCCGTTGAGCAACGGCTGCAGCCACTGCGTGCGTTGCTCCTCGGTGCCGAACATGTGCAGGATCTCCATGTTGCCGGTGTCCGGTGCCGCGCAGTTGAGCGCCTCGGGTGCGATGTCCAGGCTCCAGCCGGTGATCTCGGCCAGCGGAGCGTATTCCAGGTTGGTCAGGCCCGACTCGGCCGGCAGGAACAGGTTCCACAGGCCGCGCTCTTTGGCCTTGGTCTTCAGTTCCTCGACGATCGGCGGGGCGGTGTGGTCGTGCGGGCCGGCCTCCTGGCGGTATTTGTCGTAGTCGGCCTCGGCCGGGAAGACATACTCGGTCATGAAGTCGCACAGCCGCTTGTGGTAGTCGGTGGCCTTGGCCGACATCGCGAAGTCCATGCCCGCCACGATAGGACACGCGTCCCGGCGCGTAGTTTGAGGTCGCCGGCGCGACTTTTAAACCTCGGTGCAGACATGCCGCGGAGCTTCGCAAAGGCGTAGGTTTCGCGGCCACGATCGCGCACGATGTATGCCGTGACCGAAACCCTGCCCCCCTTCCCCCCATTCACCTACGAAACAGCGATCCAGAAGGTCCAGGCTGCCGAAGATGCCTGGAACACCCGCGACCCCGAACGCGTCAGCCGCGCCTATACGCCCGACTCGCACTGGCGAAACCGCAACGAGCACATCGTCGGCCGTGACGAGATCGTGGCGTTCCTGACTCGCAAGTGGCAGCGCGAACTCGACTATTCGCTGCGCAAGAGTTTGTGGGACTTTCACGACAACCGCATTGCGGTGCGGTTCCAGTACGAGTGCCATGATGAGAGCGGTCAGTGGTACCGCAGCTATGGCAACGAACTGTGGGAGTTCTCCCCGTCGGGATTGATGGCGCGCCGCGAAGCCAGCATTAACGACGTGCCGATCACAGAGTCCGAGCGGCGCTACTTCGGCCCCCGGCCCGCGTCGGAACATGGCCAAGACATCCCGCTCTGGTAGCGCCGGATGGGGTGTTCCGGGCAGTTAGCGACATAAGGAAAGTAGATGTACGCGCCATGGCAGATGGGCAGACGACGGTGGGGGTGGGGTCGCCGAGTCCGGGACCGACGAGCGGCGGGTCGCGTTGGTGCCGAAGGCGGTCGCGTCGCTGGTTGATAGGGGTGTGGCGGTGGTGGTCGAGTCTGGTACCGGCGAAGGGGCGCTGCTTCCCGACGAGCTCTACACCGAGGCCGGGGCCGGCATCGGGGATGCCCGGGCTGCCGACGTCGTCGTCAAGGTCGCACCACCGACCAAAGACGAGGTCAGCAGGCTGCGCAGCGGTCAGACGCTGATTGGCTTTCTGGCACCTCGCAATGCCGACAACCCGATTGGGCGCTCGCCGAAGCGGGGGTGCAGGCGTTCGCGCTCGAGGCCATCCCGCGAATCTCGTGGGCCAGGTAATAGATGCGTTGTCGTCGCAGGCGAACTTGGCCGGCTATAAGGGCGTGCTGCTGGCCGCCTCGGAGTCGACTCGCTTCTTCCCGATGCTGACGACGGCCGCGGGAACGGTGAAGCCGGCCACCGTGCTGGTGCTAGGCGTCGGGGTGGCCGGGCTGCAGACACTGGCAACGGCCAAACGGCTGGGCGCGCGTACCACCGGCTACGACGTGCGTCCGGAGGTGGCCGACCAGGTGCGCTCGGTGGGGCGGCGGGTTTGGCGCTCAACAACACCGCGATGATCGTGGCGGGCATGATCGTTGGGGCGTCCGGTTCGATTTTGACCAACCTGATGGCCAAGGCGATGAACCGGTCCATTCCCGCGATCGTGGCGGGTGGTTTCAGCGGTGGCGGTGTGGCTCCCAGCGGCGACGGCGGCGGCGATAAGCACGTCAAGTCCACCTCGGCCGCCGATGCGGCGATTCAGATGGCCTACGCCAACCAGGTGGTCGTGGTGCCGGGCTACGGCCTGGCCGTGGCTCAGGCCCAGCATGCCGTCAAGGACCTGGCCAACCTGCTGGAAGACCGTGGTGTGCCGGTCAAACACGCGATCCATCCGGTGGCCGGCCGGATGCCCGGGCACATGAACGTGCTGCTGGCCGAGGCCGAGGTCGACTATGACGCCATGAAAGACATGGACGACATCAATGACGAGTTCGCCCGCACCGACGTCACCGTCGTCATCGGCGCCAACGACGTCACCAACCCGGCGGCCCGCAACGAGGCGTCCAGCCCGATCTGTGGCATGCCGATCCTCAACGTGGACAAGTCGAAATCGGTGATCGTGCTCAAACGTTCGATGAACTCCGGCTTCGCCGGCATCGACAACCCGCTGTTCTATGCCGACGGAACCACCATGCTGTTCGGCGATGCAAAGAAATCGGTCACCGAGGTTGCCGAAGAACTCGAGGCGCTATAGCAGCCATCCGAGGCCGGGCACGATGTTGCCGAGGCTGAAGGTGATTGGTTGTTCGAGTTGACGTAGGTGCATGAGCTCGGGTCGCGGGCGTTCACACGTCGTTGAGCGTTACCCAACCGCTCAAGCAGTGCGCGGCGCGAAGCGTCTGTCGCACAGTCGAATACGACAATGCGGGTTCCAATGGCCCTATGCCGACTCGGATTTCAACCGGGCTGCAATGCGTGATCCCAGCTTGGCGGGTGGTACCTCGAGCTCCGCGGGGCGGCCCCCTGGGTCAGGCACGGTTGGTCAGTGCGGGTTGGGCGTCTTGACGGTCACGGCAAAGGGCGGCGACTTCACAAGGAACGGGCTCAGCGGGGATGGCCGGGTTTGTGATGGTGACGCCGCTGATGACGGCGCCGACAAAGAACAACACCGCACAGACCTGCAGCAGCCGGACGAAGCTGGCATCGGTTAGCGTGCTGGCGGCGATCAGTCCCATGGAGGCCGTCGCGATCAGCGCAGAAAGCCGGCCCACGGCATTTTGGATCGCTGAGGCGATCCCGCCGTGCGCGGGCTCGACGGACGACAAATTCAGTGAGGTCAGCGGTGTGCTTGTGAGGACCGCGCCCGTGGCCAGGACGATCATTCCGGGCAGCAGGTCTGTGGCGACGTGGAATCCGTGTGCGGCGGGGCGGATGAGCAGGTAGCCGACCCCGGCCAGCACCGGGCCCGTCATCACGAAAATCCGAGGTCCGATCCGTGCAGCCACGCCCCCGACGCGCCTGGCGTACAGAAACGAAATGATGGGGCAGGGTAAGGTGGCCAGACCCGCGGCGGTGGCCGGGTACCCGGCGACCTCTTGGATGTAGAGCGCGATGGAAAGCGAGCCCATCGACAGGCCACCGTAGACGAACGCGGTGGCCAGATTGGCACCGGCGAAGTTTCGAATTGCGAACAGGCCCAGCGGCAGCATGGGATGAGGCGCGCGGCGCTCCCATGCCACGAACGCCAGCAACGCCGCGACCCCCACGACCATCGACGCGGTGACTACAGGGTCGGCCCATCCGCGCCGCTGGGACTCGATGAGTGCAAAAACCGTGGCGCTAAGCCCGACCGCCGACAACGCGGCACCGGCGACATCGACGCGGGGGTGCTCGGAGGGCCCGGACATCGGGCACAACCAAAACGTTAGAGCGAAGCCGATGACCATCGGGATCGCCGACAAGACATAGATCCATCGCCAACTCAGAAAGTCCACCGCCAGTCCCCCCAGCAGCGGACCCAATGCAAAGGCGGTGCCGGTCCAGGCGGTCCAGGACCCGATCGCCGCGGGCCGGTGTGCGCGGTCGAACGCGGAGTTGATCAGCGCCAGCGAGCCGGGCACCAAAACGCGCCGCCCAACCCCTGGATGAGGCGCCCGGTGATCAGCATCACCGGCGCGGCCGCGGTGGCCGCCACCACCGAGCCCGCGCCAAAGGCCGCCAGCCCGAAGCGCATCACCGGTATTCGCCCGAACAGATCGGAGATGGAACCGCCCGGCAAAACCGCGGCCGCCAGGGCCAGCAAGTAGCCGTCGACGACCCACTGCTGTAGCGACAGCCCCCCGCCCAGGTCGCGTTCGGTGGCCGGCAGGGCCACAATCACGACGGTGCCGCCAAGGAAGGCGGCCATCGACACCATGATCGCCACCACCATGACCCGGCTCATCGGCGCGGCGTCGCGTATTTTCACGTTCGATCCTGCAGGCGCCCGGTAGCGGCGGATCCGATCCCGGAGGAAAGTTGCGCCGTGGTCATCTCGGTCTTACAGCGCTAGTAACCAGAGCAGAATGCGCGAAACTCCGGAAGGGTCGTGGTCCGATGGGCGTAACGGCGGTGGCGTTCATCCACCCAGTCGCTGGCTGGGTTGGGATATCGAGGTCGGCGACGTCCCTACGGACGCAACATGCCAGAGACAATATGACCGCAACTGTCATCCACGCGGCCGCGTAGCCGAAGGCGACCGCGGGCGAGGCCACCGTGTAGAGCAGTCCCGCAACGACGGTGGCCACCATAGCCCCGGTTGCCTGCACAGCGCCCAGAGCGCCGAACCCGCTGCCGCGCAAGTTGTCTGGGAGTAATTGGGAGACAACCGCTGATTGGGTTGGTTCGGCAAGGCCGATGCCAGCACCAGCCAGCGCAAAACCGAGCGCCACGACCACCGTGGTGTGGGGTCCGGTAGCGAAGACCGCATAAGCGATGACGTATACGGCCGCTCCGGTGGCGAAGACCGTACGCGGCACGGCGCGGTCATACCACCGTCCGGCGGTCACCGAAGCCACCGTGGCGACCACGTTGTGCCCGGCATAGATCAGGATGGCGACCGAGGTTGCCGCCGCCAACGACCGCTGCGGTGAGGTAAGCAACTGCGTTGAGCGCAGTATCAGCAGAGTCGTTGCGACATTGCCGAATTTGAACATTGCCACCAGCCCTAGCGCGCGCAACATGCCAGCGTCGCGCAGTGCTCCCAAGTCGAGTCGCCGCAGGCCCGACCAGCCGGCGGAATCAACCCGTCGCCGGGATTCCCGGGCGGCCACGATGATCGCCAACGCCGCGAACAGACCGGGAATAGCGGCCAGATAGAGCGCCGGCCGCACGCCCAGCCAGGCCACTAACCCGGCGGCGAGCAACGGGCCAACGACTGCGCCGAGGTTGTCGCCGGCGCGTTCGAACCCAAATGCCCTGCCCACCGCCCATTCCGGGCTCAACGATGACAGCAGTGCATCACGCGCAGGCGAGCGTAAACCCCGGGATAGCCAGGCGATGGCGCGCAGGGCACCGGCCTGCCACACGGTGGCCGCGGCGCCGATCGCCCCGGTTGCCAATCCGGTGCCCAGGTAACCACCCGACGCGGTCCGGGCACGCCGGACAGGGTCGTTGGCAATGGTCCCGCCGACCAGTTTCATGACACCAACCAGCGCGTCGCTGATTCCGTCGACCACGCCCAGTGCTGCCGCCGAAGCCCCCAGCGTGCCGGTCAGGAACGTCGGCAGCACCGATGTGGTCACCTCATGGCCGGCATCGGAGAAGAAGCTGGACGCGCCGATGGCGCCCACCCCTGGGCTGAGCCATTTTCGGCTTGGCGCTTGGGTCACCCGATTACTCCAAAGCCTGGACGTCGTGTTGTGACTCGTATCATGAGAATCCTTTCCCGCCATGGTGGTTTCGGCTTCCGTACGCTCAATCAAGTGAAGAGGCGGGCGATTTCGATGTAGACCGGTATTCCGATGGTGACGTTGTAGGAAAACGTCAAACCTAGCGACGCGGCCAAAGGCAGGGTTGGGCTGGCCTCGGGGATCGCCAGCCGCTGCACCGCCGGGACGGCGATGTAGGACGCCGCGCCACACAGCACCGCGAACAGCACGTAGGTTCCCGGTTTGAAGTCGGTGTGGGTCAGGTAGGCGTAGCTGTGGGCGACGATGATCCCCAGCGTCGCAAAGAGGTTGGGCGCCAGCAGACCGAAGAAGATGAAACCACCGCCCGCCGATCGCAGGTCTTTCAGCTTGCGGGATGCCGTCATGCCCATCTCGAGCAGGAACAGGCACAGCACGCCTTGGAATGCCAACACGAAGAAGGTGTCGTCGGCTGCAACGGCCTTCTGTCCCTGCAGCCCACTGATGAGGCCGATGAGGATGCCACCGAAGAGCAGGACAAGCCCGGGGTTGAGGAAAACTTCCTGGAAGAGCTCACGGGAGAAAATGGGCATCCGCTTGCTCTTCCCACTGGGTGGGCGTCGGTCGGGCTCCCAATGCGGATGCTCCAGCTTTTCCATCGAGAGCTCCAGCTCCTGCTCGACACCGCGTTCGTGCTGGGTCTCGAGGCTCTGGCCGCGAGGCGGCCGTGCGGCCGTGCTGGGACCGACCCCGACCTTGACTGGCGGGGTGTAGCCGGGCTCGTCGGGCATGTACCCCGCTTGGTCCAAACCCCGGTGCCGCAGTCGCGCCACCAGGTACAGCGCCACCAGGCAGCCAGGAATCTCCATCACAGCCAGCATCACGGGCATGTACGCGTTGAAGGCGATACCGACGGCGGTCAGCACGGCCACGCAGGTGGCGAAGGTCCCAGCCGAGTCCGACCCGTAATAGCCGGCGACGGTCGCCTTGTCGACTCGGCGCATGGAACTCATGAGTCTCAGCAGCAAGTAGGCCAAACCTCCGATCACGAAGTTCAACACGAAGCCCACGACCATGAACCCAACGATGCCGCCGATGCTGGACGCCTTGACTGCGGCGAGCTCTTCGCCTCCGTGCCAGCCGATGGCCAGCAGCAGGTACATGGTCAGGCTTTGGTAGATCACATAGGGGAACTCGAACCGCACCTTCAGGATCGGAATCAGGAACCCGAAGTAAAAGAACATCAGCAGCGGCTTGAACAGGTTGTGGGTGAAGTTATGCCAGAACTCATACAGCATTGCTTTCTCCTGTTGGTATGGCGGTAAGAGAAGCGCCGACCTTTAGCAGGGCGACCACGAACATCAAGAAAACCCGGGGCGCGGCCACAGCCCAGGCGAACGAACGCCGGCGGCGCGGTTGGCATTTGCGGCGGCCCGATCGTGGAGTCGGTGTCGACCGGGTCGTGCGCCCATCACCAGCGGCGGGAAATGGCTGCCTAATCCGCCTGCGGCGGCGACGATTCCAGTGACCGATCCGACCGATATGGTTGGGGCGCTGCGCGTTATCATCATCGGCCGCCAAGCGCGCCGAGCAGGTAAGCCATGAGCACGACCAGGAAAACGTAGAGCAGGTACAAGTTGACATTGCCGGATTGGATCGGCGTCACCAGACGCGCGCAGTACTGCACGGCGGCGATGACCGGGCGATACAAGTAACGCTGGACCAGCGGTGTCACCTCGGCTTCGTAATGCACCGGTCCGGACCGCCCGGCAGGTTCGTCGGATGTCCGCTGCAGCGTGACCGTCGGTTGATACAGGCGGTCGAAGGTCACTCGGACCGGTGCGGCAAATGTCATGGCCGAGTATTGCATTCGGGGTTTGAACGCGACGATGCCGCCGTCCCACACCGGCGTCCGGCGGCTCGGTGCCGCAGGGCGTCCGGCCGAGTAGATCGCGACCGGCACGATCAAGACAGCCAGGAGGAACACCGCAAGGTAGGTGGGCGAGAAAGCCGAAAAGTCGGTGTGTGCCGGAATGATGGTCAACTTATCGATCACCACCCTCGGCAAAAGATCCACCGACGTGACGGTGTGGACCGCGCGCCCGATCGCGGTGACCACCAGAGGTGCCCCGACGCCGAGGGCGACACAGCCAGCTGCCAACAGCGCCGGTCCGAGTACGGGCTGCCCGGATTCCGATGCACCAGCTGCATCTTTGGTGCGCGGCATACCCAGGAAGGGGATACCGTAGGCGCGCACAAAGGCGCAGACAGCGAGGCCTCCGGTGAGGCCGAGACACGCGGCGGCGACAACGATCAAGATACCGACGACATGACTCGGTATGCGAAAGCCCTGGAACAGCCCTTGGAAGATCAGCCATTCGGAGACGAAACCGTTTAGCGGCGGTAGCGTCGCGATGCCGAGGGTGCCGATCATGCTGATCACCGCAGTGCGCGGCAACCGGTGGATCAAGCCGCCGAGCCGGTCCATGTCGCGGGTGCCGGTGGCATGTTCGATCACGCCGGCCTGCAGGAACAGCAGCGTCTTGTAAAGCCCATGGTTGGCAACGTGATACAGCGCGGCCAGCAGCAGGAACGCACCCAGCATGGGCTGTCCGTACGAGCTGAATATCATCCCGGCACCAACGGCAATAGCAATAACCCCGACGTTCTCGATCGTCGAATAGGCCAGGAACTTCTTGATATCGCGTTCGGTAAGCGCGTAGAGGATGCCGACCACCGCGGTGAGGGCACCCAAGCCCATGGTGATCAGACCCCACCATGCCGGACCTGTATTGAGCAGTTCGGCAGTGAACAGCACGATGCCATAGATGCCCAGCTTTACCACCATGCCGGACAAGAAGCCCGAACCGTCGGCCGGGGCCACCGGGTGCGCCTCGGGCAACCACACGTGCATTGGCACCAGGCCCGCCTTGAATCCGAACCCCGTCAGTGCCAACAGGAATATCGCGTCACGGGTCCCTGGTGAGATGTGCTCCGAGCGCGCCGCGATCACCGCGAAATCCGTGCTGCCCGCGTGAGCGGCGAGAAGCACGAACGCCGCGACGATTAGCCCGAAGCCGACTTCGGACAGCGCCAGGAACCAGAAGGCGCCCGCCGCCACGCCCTCGCGGCGCTGATGACGCAAGATCATCAGATAGCACAGCACCGCCATCGACTCCCATGCGACGAGGAATACCACCACCGTGCCCGCAATCAGCACGGTAAGCGTGGCCAGCAGCGCGAGATGGTAGATCGCCAGGTACAGCGACGTGCCCCGGCCCGGGGGATGGTATCGCGGCGCATACCAAGCGATTCCGATTGCAACGGCACCCAGCACCGCGACGAACACACCCGCCAGTGGTGTGAGCCGCAGCGTCAGGGCGCCGACTACGTCGTTGCCGCCCAGCGTCTTTGACACCGATCCAGCACGCATGAGCAACAGCGCGATCCCGCCAGCAAGCGCGGCTAATCCACCCGCGCCGCCGAGGGCAGCCGAAATCCATTCGGCGCCAGGTTTTGAGATGAGCGCAATGAGTGCGGCGGCAACCCACAGCAGCGCGGCGGCGCCGAACAGAGCCCATTCGATCACGGCAACTCACCTCCGTCGACGAAGGACAATGCAGACACTTTCTCGTTCAGCCGACCCACCGCGACCATCAGTCCCTGTAGCAACGCCATCGGACTGGGCGGGCAACCCGGCACGTAGACATCGACTGGGAGCACCGCGTCCAGCGCACCGTGGCTGATCGGGTCGTCGGGATATACCCCGCCGAGCGCACAGGCGCCGATGGCCATCACGAGCTTCGGTTCCGGCGTCGCATCGTAGGTCTTGCGCAACGCCACGTCGAACGCCCGCACGGCCGGCCCGGTCACCATGAGGATGTCGGCGTGCCGGGGGGCCGGGGTGAAGAAAAATCCCAGCCGCTGCAGATCGTAATGGG
>DATJBA010000003.1:0-8423 GCA_035515675.1 Mycobacterium sp. | reverse complement strand
GTATGCACTGCGTGCATGGGCGGTGCTCGCCATCGTCTTGTGTGGTTCGTGCGCCGGACCACGACACGCCGGTCACGGTTCCCAGCCACCCCAGCCATCCCCCGGGAAACCCCTCGGGCACAGCGGATGTGGACCGCCGATCACGTACCAGGTGTTTTGGAAGGACGCCTTCGGAGTCGACTGGTCGAAGGCCAACGATCTAATAGCGTTCAACGCCAAGGCAAGTGACGCCTCTCCCATATTTACACGGTCAAACCGGATGGCACGAACCGACAGCAGTTGGGAGTGGGATCTGCGAGCTTCCCGCAACGCACGACCGGATCGCCCGTGTGGAGCCCATCCGGGCGATTCATCGCGTTTGTCGCCGAAAACTCAGCGCACCCAGCCAACTCGATGGGTGCCAGACCGCCACGCCACACTATTTCGCATTCACCCGACCTGATCACCGGCCGCGGCTTTCGGTTCGGCGCAGCACCGAGATTGTCGGCCCTATGTCTGGTGGGCGCTCTTCGGCCGGTGAAGCTCGCCGACCACTGTGTTGACCCAGCGGTGCACGTGCGCAGGGCTGCGCCAGTCACCGGCCGTTTTCTTGGCCATCGCGCTGGCGGGAAAGCCCTTGGCGGTCGGTTCCAGCCGACCGCCGAAGGTCATATGACCACGGGCGCCCACGAGTCTTGCCAACTTCGCGACCTGCCGTGTGGGTGGGATGTCGCGCTCTTCGGCCGAGGCGTCCAGTGGGCCGCTGCTGACCAGCCAGACCGGCAACTCGCGTAAGGCCGAGGCATTCCGCCGCACAAACCGTCGGGCGTCGCGGTGCCATCTGTTGGCGTACAACGCGCCGGCCACGATCACCGCATCGACGCCGCCAACCTCGCCGACGTCCTTGGCCGAGCGCACGACCGCGTCACACCCGGCCTCGGTCAACGCGCTGCCGATCATCGCGGCCAGCCCGGCGGTGCCGCCCCGCCTCGAACCAAAGCTCACCAGAACCCGCATCATCTACTCCCGTCCGTCGCCGCCTCCGCGTCGCGTTTGATCGCGTTCAGCGCCAACTGTCGACACAATGCGATCTTCGCTTTGAGTCCCGTGCAGACCCAGGGTCGCTGGTCCCTTCCCCAAAGGACAACCGGCACACGGCCGGATCCTCAGACGGTGCGGCGCCATGGTCCGTGAAGGAAGGGTCTTTCGGCCGCCGCGGCTGCGTACCGTGGCCAGATACGCTCCGCACGTGCGGGTAAGGCGGATTTCGCGTTTGTCTCAACCGACTTTCAGACTCGTCGCGCTGCTGAGCACCCTGGCAACAACGTGGCTCGTGGCAAGTTACTGTATGTGGTTGCGAAAATTGTTCAGCACAATAAGAAGCTGCGCCCCACGCTGCTCAAGCCGTACAACAAGATCATTCTCCCCATCGCAGGCAGGCGCTGGGTTCCCGTATGCGCTTCTCGAACATGTCGGACGTCGTTCCGGTCGCGCCCACGTGACACCCGTAGGCGCCTTTCCTTTTGGGGATGGGTTCGTAATCGGGCTATCTTATGGTGCCGACGTGGATTGGTGCCGAAACGTCATTGCGTCCGGTCATGCCGCAGTGAAGTGGCGTGGACGGACATTCGCCCTGGAACGCCCCGAAATAATTCCCATGAGCACAGCCGTGCTGCAAGCGATTCCACCGTACTTTCGTCTGCCGGCACGGCAGCTGAAGCAGTTCGTCTGGCTACATCGATGAAGCGTCTGAATACCGGCGCTCCTCGCGAAGAAAGCGATCCTTCTCGCCGCGTCGTCGCCCGGTCTTTTCCGCTCTTCCCGCTTATCAATGCGCCGAACGACGGTCGTGCAGCATCCCGTTGATGAGCCGGTGCAGCACTTGCCTGGTCTCCCGGCGGGCGCGCTTCGGGTCGTCGGCGGTGGCGATGGCCATGGCCGCCTCGTCGAGCGCACCGATCAACACGTGGGCCAACGGCCGCACTGGCTGCCGGGCCAGCTGGCCCGCCCGGATGGCCTCGGTGAGCAACTGCTCCGTCATGCCCAGGCTGTAGCGCTGAGCGACATCGCGGAAGGCGGCCCAACCCAGCACGCTGGGCGCATCCAGCAAGATCAGCTGACGCACCTCCGGATCGCCGGAGACCTCGAGCCAGGCGTCGACCGCGGCCCGGATCGCGTCCGCAGGTGTCGTCGCTCCCGACTTGGCCACCATCGTGGCCATCCGGGCCATCACATCCTGCTCCACCACCTCGACGACCTCACGGAATAGCGCTGCCTTGTCGGCGAATTGGTGATACATCGCCCCCCGGGTGACCCGCGCGACAGTGGCGATCTCGGGTGTCCCCACCTCCGCGTAACCGCGTTGGCCCCACAGCCTTCGGGCGGCCGAGATCAGCGCATCGCGGGTCGCCGCAGAGCGCTCCTCTTGAGTCCGTCTCTTGATTTCCATACAACCTGTAGGTAACTTACGAACAGACAGTCTGTTTGTAAATGCATCTCGAAGTAGGAGTTGTCTATGTCGACGATCGACATTAGTGCCGGAACCATCCATTACGAAGCAACCGGACCCGAGAACGGCAGGCCCGTCGTGTTCGTGCACGGGTACATGATGGGCGGTCAATTGTGGCGCCAGGTCAGCGAACGACTCGCCGCACTCGGCCTACGGTGCATCGCCCCCACCTGGCCACTCGGCGCGCACCCGCAGCCGTTGCGCCCCGGTGCCGACCGAACCATCACGGGCGTCGCCGGCATCGTCGCCGAGGTACTCGCCGCTCTCGACCTCGAGGACGTGGTGCTGGTCGGCAACGACACCGGCGGGGTCGTCAGCCAACTCGTCGCGGTGCACCATCCCGGGCGGCTCGGTGCGCTCGTGCTCACGAGTTGCGATGCGTTCGAACACTTTCCGCCACCGATCCTCAAGCCGGTGATCCTGGCAGCCAAGTCGAAGAAACTCTTTCGGACCGCGATCCACGCTATTCGGGCACCCGCCGCCCGCAAGCGCGCCTACGACGGCCTGGCGCACCGCGATATCGACGATCTCACGCAGATCTGGGTGCGTCCGGTGCTCTCCGACGCGGCGGTTGCCGAAGACCTGCGCCAATTCACGCTATCGCTGCGCACCGAGGTCACCACAGGCGTAGCGGCCCGGCTGCCCGAGTTCGACAAGCCCGCGCTCATCGCGTGGTCGGCCGACGATGTGTTCTTCGCACAAGAGGACGGCGCACGGCTGGCCGCCACCATCCCCAACGCCCGCCTCGCGGCAATCGCGGGAGCGCGAACGTTCTCGATGGTGGACCAGCCGGACCGGCTCGCCGATCTGCTGTCGACCATCGCGGTGCGCGCCTAACCTGGGCGGGGACCCCGTCCGATGCGCGGCTTTGATCCAGGTGATGTAGGGGCGGTCGCTCTCGCCCTATAGCGTCTTGGCCACGTCAGATGCGTCACCACCGCTGCAAGGCCGACGGATCCTGGTTACCGGCGGAGCGACCGGCATTGGTGCGGCCGCCGTCGGAGTCCTCACCCAGGCGGGGGCCGAGGTCACCGCCACCTACCACAAGACTCCACCGCCGGATGATCTCGTAACCACCTGGCTGCAGTGCGATGTGCGCGACCCCGACGCCGTCTCAGCGATGGTCCAACAAGCCGTGCAGCGCCTCGGCGGACTCGACGTCTTGGTGAACGCAGCTGGGCTGTGGCAGCCGGGGATACCCGGATACATCAGCGTCGACGAGATTTCGTTCCTGTTGGACACCAACGTGAAGGCGACCATCGTCACCAATCAGGCTGCGTACGCCGTGATGAAAGACCAAGATCCCAAAGGCGGCCGGATCATCAACTTCGGATCCGCCGAAGCCGTTGTGGGCTGCCCGATCTCGGCTGTCTACGCCGCGACCAAAGGCGCAGTGCAAGCGTGAACACGATCCGCCGCCCGCGCCTGGGCCGCTGACAATGTCACCGTCAACGCTGTGGCGCCGGCGGTGCAGACACCCGGCGCCGACCGGTTGCGGGATTTCCTCGGTCCGGAGGCCGGCGCCCTCATCGACCAGCAGTTCAAAACGATGATTCCGCTCGGCGGGGCCCTGGGAGATCCCGCGCGAGATGTCGGGCCAAGACTGGTTTTCTTTCTGGATCTGGTTCGGGCTTCATTACCGGGCAACGCTGGCGGTAGACGGCGGCCTGATCATGGTGGGCGGATAGGGACGGGAAAAGAGGCCGCGCGGGTGTGCCACCATGAGGCATGGCTGGGCCCGGAAGGTGATGCATTTGACCACGAACAAAGCTGTGCGGCCCACCACCGCTGATGTGGCCCGATTGGCCAGCGTGTCGACCGCGACGGTCAGTTATGTGCTGAACAACGCTGAGGGCCGCAGGATCTCACCGCAAACCCGGGAGGCGGTCTACCGCGCCGCGGAAATGCTGGGTTATCGACCCAACCTTGCTGCGCGCAATCTCGCCCGCGGCAAGAGCGGTGTGGTTCTGTACGTGGTACCGCACGTGGCGGTGGGCGAGATGCCGATGCAAGCCGGCAGTCGGATGACCACAGGACTGGCACGCCTGGGTTTGCTTCAGGTACAGATCTTCGAGACCGACGACGATCAGCACGTCGTCGACGCGATCGAGAATCTCGACCCGATCGCGGTCACCAGCCTGTTCCCGCTCAGCGGATCCGCCCTTAGGGCGGTGAAGACAGCGGGCATACCGCACATCGAGATCGGGACGCTGCCCGCACTCGGAGATCCCCACCTCTCGGTCGGTGAGATGCGGGTCGAACACCTCGTCTCGCGTGGTCATAAACACATCGCGTTCGCCTACACCGGGATCGCCAAATGGCGCGCCCTGGGCGACTACTGGTTCGAGGGTGTCTCGCGCGCGGCACGGTTGCGTGACCTTCCGCCGCTGGCCGTCGGCGAGGTCACGGTGGACAACGCCGCTGATGTGGTCACCGGCTGGGTACACGACGGCGTGACCGCCGTGTGCGCGCAAAGCGACGAGATAGCCTGCCTCATCCTGTACGGCATTCACGAAGCGCGGCTGCGCTGTCCAGGCGACCTCGCCGTGATCGGCGTCGACGCCAGCCCCATGGGAGTCGTGAGCACACCACCGTTGACCACGGTGCGATTCGACCCCCGCGCGGTCGCCGACGCTGCGATTGCCGCTGTGCTCACCAAATTGGGGTATCCAGCCCAGCCGCCGCCTCAGCCAACGGACGTCGCCCACCTCATCGTGCGCACCTCAACGTAAACAGCGAATTTTCACGCCCAGCCTGACGCCACCGGCCTGAATTCGGAAGCTAGACATCGATGGGTTAAGCGCATAACCTTCGGCTTGGCGAGTCGCAAAGAGGCGAGGAGGGGTACCTATGTCGGTGCAGGCTGTGCTGGACGAGATCCGTGAACGACCCGGCACCGGTGAGGTGATTGCGGTTGTCGATCCCGCCACCGAGGAGCAGATCACCGAGTTCAAAGATTGCGGCCCAGAAGCCGTCAACGACGCGGTCGCGCGTGCGAAAGCGTCCTTCGAGTCGGGTGTCTGGCGGGATCTGCCCGGCAGCGAGCGGGCCAAGGTGCTATGGCGTGTCGGCGAGCTGATTGATCAGAACGCGGAGGTTCTAGCCGAGCTTGAATCGCTCAACGCCGGCATGACCCCGCTGCAAGCGCAGGGAACCGTGGCCGTCGGCTCCGAGTTTTTCCGTTACTACGCCGGCTGGTGCACCAAGATCGAGGGGATCGCGGCCGACATCCACACCGGCGGTCTCACGGGCATCGACGTGCGTCAGCACGCCTACACCCTCAAAGAACCCTACGGTGTGGTGGGCCTGATTTTTCCCTGGAACGGGCCGGTCTTCAATTTCTGCGCCAAGCTCGCGCCTTCGCTCGCGGCGGGCTGCAGCAGCGTCGTCAAACCCGCCGAAGAGACTCCGCTGTCGGCGTTGGTGTTAGACAACATTCTCACCGAGGCCGGGGTTCCCGACGGTGTAGCAAACTTGCTGATCGGCTACGGTCAGACCGCGGGTGCGGCGATCACCACGCACCCCGACGTCGAAAAGGTCGCGTTCACCGGATCGACTGAGGTCGGTAGGGAAATCGTGCATGCCTCAGCAAGCAGCAACCTGAACAAAGTCACGTTGGAACTCGGCGGGAAATCGCCGGTGCTGATTTTCGACGACGCCGACCTGACGGCGGCCATTCCTATGGCAGCGTTCGGCACGTTCATCCACTCCGGGCAGGCATGTGTCTGCGGATCGCGCATCTTCGCCCAACGCGGTGTCTACGAGCAGGTCGTGGAGGGCATCGCGAACGTCGCGAACGGATTGCGGCTGGGTGGCCCCAAGGAAGTGGGCAGCATGGTCGGCCCGCTGATCAGTCAGAAGCAGCTCACCCGCGTCTTGGGTTACCTCGACCAGGGCAAGTCCGATGGCGTCGACGTCGTCACCGGCGGGCACCGGCTCGACCGGCGCGGCTACTTCGTCCACCCAACCGTGCTCACCAACATCGCCTCCACGAGCAGGCTGTTCCAGGAGGAGATCTTTGGGCCGGTGGTCGCAATCCTGCCGTTCGACGACGAGAACGAAGCGGTCGCTCTGGCCAACGACAGCACCTACGGACTGGCTGCCACCGCCTGGACCAAGGACCTTGGCCGCGCACATCGGCTGGCCAAGCGGCTCAAGGCCGGAACCGTGGGGCTGAACTGTCAGATGCAGTTCGATCACTCCATGCCCTTCGGTGGGTACAAGCAATCCGGTTGGGGCTACGAGTCCGGCAGAGCGGGTCTCGAGACATACCTGCAAACGAAAGTCGTTTGGGCGCAAATGTGATTCAAGTCGATGCTCGGATAACCTTCTGCGCGTGGCTCATTCACTGCACATCTTCACGGTCATCGACGCCACATCACCCGTCACCGCGCCGTGTGGGATGACCTGGGCTTGTTGGTTCAACTCGGCTGGCGCCCGGGCGGTTGAACGGGCAGCAGACACTGTTGCCTTTGCGGCATGTAAAGCAGTCGTGCCCGCCAAGATCGCCGACCAAAGCCGGCCATTGGGCCCCGGCAGGATCCGGTACGTCTCCAAGACGGCGGTTTCTGGCGATTCGCGCACCGCTCTCACGTTGCGACAAACACCGCACCCTATTCACTAAAATCACTTGCGCCACTGTGGTTTCAGTGGTCTCTGGGCGGCGTTTTATGTCGGTGGGCTCCGATAGCGTCGTCTTATGGGTACCAGTGGTGTCGTGGATCGGGAGGCGATCACAGCGACCTTTGATGCCCTGGATGCCGCAGTCGACACGGTGGCCGGGCTGGACTTCGACGCGCTGACCACCCGGGAGTGGTTGGTGTTGTTGGAGCGCTGTGAGCGGGTGCGCCGCCGGTTGCCGGCCGTCGAGCATCCGCTGATCAATTCCCTGGCCCGCCAGGCCACTCCGGAGGAGCTGGGCGGCAAACTCTCCCACGCGATCGCCGAATGGGCGTTGATCAGCCGCGCCGAGGCCGCCCGGCGCATCCGCGAGGCCGCCGACCTTGGACCGCGCCGCGGACTCACCGGCGAGCCTTTGCCGCCGGTGATGGCGGCCACCGCCACAGGGCAGCGCGAGGGCAAACTGGGCGCCGGGCAGTTGGCGGTGATCCGCAAGTTCTACCACCAGCTACCGGGCTGGGTGGACGACGCGACCCGCGAGCGCGCCGAAGCCCAGTTGGCGCGGCTGGGGTCGCAGTTTGGGCCCGACCAGTTGGGCGGGCTGGCCGATCGGCTGGCCGATTGCCTCAACCCTGATGGCACCTACAGCGACGAGGACCGCGCCCGGCGGCGCGGCCTGACGCTGGGCAAGCAACAAGGCGATGGCATGTCGGCATTGCGCGGCTGGCTGACCCCCGAAGCCCGCGCCACCCTTGAGGCGGTGTGGGCCAAGCTGGCCGCCCCCGGCATGTGCAACCCGCTCGATGAGACCGCGTGTGTGGACGGCACGCCTTCAGAAGAGGCCATTGAGCGTGACACGCGCTCGGCAGGCCAGCGCAATCACGATGGTCTCACCGCCGCGCTTAGAGCAGTGTTGGCCTCCGGAGACCTGGGTCAGCACAACGGGCTGCCGGCCTCGATCATCGTGTCCACCAGCCTGGCCGAGCTGGAAGCCGCCGCCGGCAAAGGACTGACCGGTGGGGGCAGCATCTTGCCGATGAGTGATGTGATCCGGCTTTCCCGCCACGCCCGCCACTATTTGGCGATCTTCGACAAGGGCAAGGCCCTGGCGCTGTATCACACCAAACGCCTGGCCTCGCCCGGCCAACGGATTGTCCTGTACGCCAAGGACCGGGGGTGTTCGGCGCCGGGATGCACCGTGCCCGGCTACTACTCCGAGGTCCACCACGTCACCCCTCACGCCGTCTGCCGCGCCACCGACGTCAACAACCTGACCTTTGGCTGCGGCACCCAACACCGCATCCTGCAACCCGGC
>DATJBA010000002.1:0-15406 GCA_035515675.1 Mycobacterium sp. | reverse complement strand
GGTGCCGTGTGGGGCCTTGGTGCCAGTAATTACCTTCTAGCTTTCGTCGCGGCGCGGTGGCGACCGCGTCGCCGAGCCTCACACGTAGGAGCCGTCGATGAAGGCTTCCGCCGCGCGGCGTACCTCGTCGTAGCGTTCCTTGGCGAGCAAATCGACAGGGCGTTCACCGTCGAGGAGGCGATTCTTGGCGTGCAGCCACTGGCCGACGCCCCGGGGGGTCAGCGAGTCCGAAAGCAGGAGGACGAGGTCACGAAGCTGCACCAGCCGGTCATACCGGTCAGGGCGGATGTCGCCGGTCCGCCATCCGCGCACCGCGCGGTCGGAGACCTGCGTTACCGCGGCGACATCGACCTGAGTGATGCCGAACGATTTCAAGGCATCGACGATCTCACTGGCCTCGACCGCACGGTCCAATGTGTCCGCCATACTAGGCGTCCTCAACTTCCGCTTTTACTACCGCTTATACTACCGGTTATCGGCGGCGGCGGCAACGGTGGTGCCTCGCTACGGCGGGATCCGCACGCATCCCCGATACCTCAACGAATGGACCGCAGTTCTCGCCGCCCGCATCGAAACACACCCTTGAGCGTCGGCGATCAGTCCCCCGGTGGGGGAGTGGCACCCTTGACCGGGCGCCCGAAGGACACACAGCTGGGGATAGCCTAGGGCACCGCGTGCCAGTTCGAGGGCAATGATTCCATCTGATGGCGAAAGCCTGGGCTGTCGATCCGGGCGAGACCATTGGTGATGGCATCATCGTTGGGCCACAGGCGTATTTGGTTAGCGAACCATTCGAGTCAGTCATCGACTTCCTCAGCATCGTCGGGGAACGCTGCCCACTGCGCCGCATGTGACGTGAGGCGAGATGCCCTGCGGCACAGCAGGAAACCAGCACCGCCAGACACGTCGACCATGCGGCCGTCGAGGCCGGCTGCCGGCATCGGGCGCCCACCGATCCAGTCGTCCACCGGCGCGGGATCCACCCTGTCCTCCCCGACCTCGGAGTCAACCAACACCACGGCAACGGCCGCATGCCGCTTTGTCCGGTCGGTCACGACGCGACGGTCATGACCCGCCAAATGGTTGCTAATCCGCTCACGCAGCGCCTCGTCGTAGGGGATGGGCACCGCTCGAGCCTGGGCGGAGCGACTTTATTCCCCGAGCTGGTAGTGCAGTTGTGATTCATTCAACTCGTCTGGCATGTGTGCCCGACGGCCAGATCTAGGTATAGTTTGCTATATTCAGCCATCGGTGGGGGATGCGTTCTCGCCGGTCGGCCAGCGAACTCAACCGCGAGGCGGACGTGGCAGCGCCGACGCAGTTATCGACGACGCGCTCGACAGCGACGCTTCTCGTGGTGTCCGCCGCGGCGTTTCTGGCCAGTTTGGACCTTTTCATCGTCAACATCGCCTTCCCCGACATCCGTAGAGCCTTCGACACCGCTGATCTCGGTGCGATGTCGTGGATTCTCAACGGCTACACCCTTGTTTTCGCAGCGTTTCTGAGCCCGGCCGGCCGGCTCGGAGACCGATACGGGCATCGCCGAATCTTCCTGTGGGGTTTGGCCGTGTTCACGCTGGGTTCAGCCGCCTGCGGGCTTTCTGGATCATTCGCCATGCTGGTCGCGTTCCGCGTCGTTCAGGCGGTCGGGGCCGCGATGCTCATGCCGAGTTCGCTTGCGCTGTTGATGGCCGCTGTTCCGGCCGCGCGGCGCGCCGTTGCTGTGAGCACGTGGTCGGCGGTGGCTCGATGGCCGCGGTGCTAGGACCGCCGATCGGCGGCTTGCTGGTCGAGTTGTCCTGGCGGTGGATCTTTTTCGTTAATGTCCCGGTGGGACTGCTGGCCCTTGCCGCCGGTCCCTGGGTCCTCACCAAGACGAGCGTAAACGGCGCCGGGATTCCAGATCTGTTTCGCGCGCTGAGCCTTGTTCTCGGTGTGGGTGCGCTGGTGTGGGCACTGATCGAACTGCCCGTGGCGGGCTGGGGCGCCACCAAGGTTGTGGACGCGGCCGTCGGCACCGGATGCGCGATGGCGTTCGCGGTGTGGCGTTCGCTACGCCATCCATCGCCGGCATTGGATCTCGTCGCCGTGCGGGTGGTGCCGATGTGGTCGAGTTGCCTCGCGCTGTTGATGTTTGCCGCGGCATTCGGTGCGATGTTGCTTGGCAGCGTCATGCTTCTCACCACCGTGTGGGGCAAGACGCCGGCAGGCGCCGGCGTGTGTCTGTCGCCCGGGCCCGTTGTCGTGGTGCTTGTCTCGCTGACGTTGGCCGGCCGCCTGATCGGCAGAGCCGGCGTCGGCGCCGTCGCCGCGACGGGGGCCGGTTTGTATGTGATCGGGATCGTTATCTGGCTGTGCCGTGTGGGCCCCGAGCCCAACTACGCCGCCCGATTTCCTTCCGGGACAGCTGTTTGCCGGAGCCGGAGTGGGGTTGGTCATTCCCAGTCTCTCTGCGGTAAGCGGCCTGGCGCTGCCTTCCCATTGGTGGGGTGCCGGATCGGCGCTGACGAACACCGCTCGACAGTTGGGCACCGTCTTAGGCACCGCGGTGCTGACGATGATCTACCAACCCGGCGTCGACCTCGCCGCGATCCGGCGCGGCTGGGGGTTCATCGTCGCGGCCGCGGCCGCCGCCGCACTCATCGCCGCGGTACTGGCGGTTCGGTGGAAAGCCGCAGCCGAAGAATGAGCGTTCGGTCCTAGGGCGGCAACTCCGGGGTTGGTCATAGGTTACAGGGGGTGGTTAACTGCGACCGTGCGCAGAGAACCGGGGCTGGCCCGACGCTTCTTCCATCGATTCGAGCCGGTGCATGGGGTTACCTACTTCGCGCCGGAGGCGCGGGCGGCGTTGAACGGGCTTGGTTACCGGGGTTATTGGATGGGCTACTTCGCCGCCCGGTCGGCGCCGCTGGGCACTGTGCCACGGGAAGTGGTGACCGCGATCTTCTACAACTTCGCCCCCGAGCGGGTCGCCAAGGCGCTGCCGGCGGCGTGGCAGATCGCCGGTCCCGAAGCCGCGTTGCGTGCCCGGCAGGAATCCGCGGTCGCCGCGCTGCGGCGCTATGGGCTCGGCGCAGATGAAAACGTCGGTGTCGCCGCGGAATTAGCGGGAAAGGCGGCACGCCAGGCGCCGCTCGACGGGCGACCGCTGTTCGCTGCGAATCTGGCGCTGCCGTGGCCGGACGATCCGCTGGCCGCGCTGTGGCATGCTGCGACGCTGTTGCGCGAGCAGCGGGGTGACGCGCACGTGGCGGTACTGACCGCCGCCGGTGTCTCAGGTCGGGAATCCAACGTGTTACACGCCGCGACGGGTGGGGTGGAGCGCGACTACATCGCCCGCACCCGCGATTACGACGAGGAGGCGTGGCGCCACCACGCAGAGCGGCTGGCCGAGCGGGGGCTGCTCAACGACGACGGGTCGGCGACCTCGGCCGGCCGGCAGCTGAAGGACCACATCGAATCCAGCACCGACGCGCTTGCCCTGTCGGCGCTCGACGCGCTCAGCGACGGCGAGGTGGAAACGCTGTTCCAGGCGCTCACTCCTATCACCCGGGCCGTGGTCGCCGGCGGCGATGTCCCCGCTGTCACTCCGATGAACTTGCGCCGTGACGAATTGCACGACGGCAGCGCGCATTTGGTCTAGGAGTCGGCATGGCTGATATCACCGAGTTGATCCTCGCCGACCATGACTGGTTTCGCGAACAATTAGCCAAACTGGACTACCTACAGGCGCAGACGCCGGTCAACCGCGCTGCACTCGAGCGGGTATGGCGTCCGCTGGCCGACAAGCTCGATGTCCACGCCCACATCGAAGAGAAGATCTTCTACCCACAACTGCTGAAGCGAGGCGCCGATGATCCCGAAGGCGAGACGCTCGATGCCATCGGTGATCACAACGACATTCGCGACGGAGTGCGCGACGCCAACGCGGCCCGAGTCGGCACCGAACAGTGGTGGGCGGCGGTCGGCCGCACCCGGCTGGCCAACGACGACCACATGGGCGAAGAGGAACGAGAGGGGCTGTCGGACTTCCGTCGTCATGCCCCAATCGGCCTTCGGGAGGCACTCGGGCGGCAATACAGCGAGTTCATGACTCAGCATCCCACCACCAAGGGATTGCAGATCGTCGATCGCGACCCCGAGCGCTACGTCGAGGAACTCGAGAACACCCCGCAACGCAGACGCACGGACTTTTCGCTTCGCATCGGCAGCCTGAAAGGCAAATGAGCTGCGGCCAAAGAGGTGTAGAAGCCCAAGGGCGGCAGCCAATCCCATCCCGCACCTCAGGAGGACCATGACCATGGCCGGCGCCGAGAGCGACGTCGTGGCGATCACGCAGCTGGTGAATCTCTATGGGCTGGCAGTGGATAGCCAGCAATGGCATCTGTTCGACTCGATGTTCACCACCAATATCGACGCCGATTACGGTGCGACGTCGCGGTCCGATCTCGAGCAGTTCAAGTCTGACTTCGCGGCGTATCACGACCCGTTCGATTCCACCGAGCACACCATGTCCACCCACGTGATTCACGTCGACGGGGACCGAGCGCACAGCTTTTGCAACGGCGGCTGGCGCCTGGTGCGCAAGGCCGCCGACGGCAACCCCCTCTGGGACGGCACCGGCTGGTATGACGACGCCTGTTTGCGCACGGCCGCCAGCTGGCGGATCAGCCGCCGGGTATGCCGCATCACCTGGTGGACCGGTGACGCTTTCGTCAACGAAACGATCCCGGGAGTGAAATTCGACCTGACCACCGCTGTGCTGCGCCGCGAAGCCGATGCCGGACGCGTCGGTGTATTCAAGGCGCTGACCAAATAGCCTCGTACAACGGGACCTTCGCTCACACCGTTTGCCGCGACGGACAGGGGATTAAGAGCTACTGGCGTAAGCGGGACGCTGCGTAGCGTTGCGGCTCAACTGTTTACCCTCAGAACCCGAAGTTTCCATCGTTGGAGTCGAAGCCACCGCAGCCAAAGTCCGACCCGCCGAAGTCGAAGCCACCACCACCGGAATCGGACCCACCGAACCCGCCGAAGTCGAAGCTGCCACCGGAGTCATAACCGCCGCTCGAGTATGAGTCGTCGTTGCCGCCGAACCCGGTGTCGCCACCACCTGAGTACTGGTAGCTTCCATCGAACCCGACATCGCCCTGCTGGCTGTCGTAGGTGGCGGTTTGGCCGCTGTCAGCTGACGTCGGCCAACGCTGATTCTCGACCGGCCTCAAAGCCGCGATCGTAACTGCCGCCCCAATGGTCGTCCAGCAGCGCATCCATGAGCAAGACATCAGTAAGGGCCCGGCCCCAGCCCGGACCCCAGAACGCGTACGGGTAGTAGCCGGGGTAGAAGAAGAGCCCGTTGTAGTAGCCACCCGGGTAGTAGTGCGGGTAGCCCGGCTGCGGCGTGGTGCTGTAGTTGTTGTTGTTGATCGTCACGTACTGGCCGGTGTCTGGGTTCTTTGTCCGCACCGTGGCCTGCCTGCGGCCCTCATCCGGGACCGAAGTCACCGCATCCACGTCAGGCTGCTGGCCGCGCGGGGAAGAACTGGTCGGGTTGAGCTTCCGGTTGGCCTTGGCGACGGTGGACTGCACGACCCCGAGGTGTGCACGCGCCGCGGTATAGTCACCTGCGTTAAACGCCTTGCGGGCGTCGTACAGGCTGGAGTTGGCCTTCATCGACTCAGCGCTGACATCCGCGCTGCTATTGGTGAGCACCGCGCTATCGAGGTCGCTGACATCAGACTCGGCGGCGATCAGCTCCTGCTTGATTTGCTCTCGTGCGTCTGCGTCCTTGCGGCGCTTACGATTCCGGTTTACGGCGAACCCGATCAGGCCGACCACCGCCAGCGCACCACCGACAATGATCAGCGTCATCCATAGCCACGTCCAGCTGCTGTGCTTCGCGTTCACAACGGGAGACGTCCGCACTGGCCCGCCGGAAGGCACGTCCACGCCAGCCAGCTTGCTGACGAACTCACTGGTCGCCCCGTATGGGTCATTGCGGTGATCCCTGGCCGACTGACCCATGAATGGATCCACGCTGTCGGCAATCACCTTCGGCACGTTGTAAGCGCGGACGTGGTAGCCCTTGGAGTCGATGACCAGGATGACTCCGCTGAACGCAGGGTCACGACCCAGGAAGACGTTGTGGATGGCATCCGCCGTGGTCACACCCGTCTGGCTGGGCGGCACCGCCGCCACCCAGACCGGCGGCGCAGGACTCCACGTCCACCGGCTGGTGAGGATCTGCTGGTTCAGCCTGCCGGGGTTCTGCAACGGCGGACTGGCCGCCGGGTCAGCCACCACATGCGTCTGAGCGTCGAAGCTACCCGCGACCTGATCTGTGTAGGTGTCGGCCCACGCACGCGGCGCGAGCAGCATCGCCAGCGGTAAGAGGAACGGGACCGTCAGGAACCCGCCGAATCGTATAGTCACTTTTCTCCCACCCTTAGCTTCGTTTTCCCGTGGGCCGCAGCTTTCGCCCCCCTCGCCCCAAGCACACCGCACCTGCACTGCCGTGGATTTCCTGCTCCGGTCATGCTGCGGACGTTTCGCCCGCTCATCTCGATCGAACCACACGGTGGCACCTCTAGGGCTACCGGTCGGTTAGCTCTGTCGACTGCCCGCTAGCCGCCCGCCTGCTAGACCTTGCGGTTCTCTGAGCTTGCGATTAAACCTTGGGCTTTTTGGCCTTGGTGATCATCAGTTCGCAGGCTTTGGCGGCGACCTGCCGCATTTTGGTGATCGTCTTGCGTAGTTGGCGGTCGTTGCTGATCCACTCTTGGTAGAGCTTGGCCTCGGTCTGACTGAGGCGTCGGGTGACGGTCTTTCCGTCGACCTTGGCGGTCCACTGCCAGTAGGGGCCGTGGAGTTGGGGTGGATCGGCGTGACAGCGGCAGGTCGGGGCGCCGCAGCGGGTGCTGCGCTGGGTGATGCTGCCGGCGGCGATGTACCCGAGGTCGGCGAGTTCGGCTGCCAACTCGCGGTAACGACGTTGGTAGCCGGCTAGTCGTTGTTCGGTCGATTGCGCCATCGTGCCTTTCTCCGGCGTGTCGAGGTGATCTTCCAACCATTATGCCAGACAGTATTACTACTGTCGGGTGAGGATGGGATGGCCATGGGGCAGAGTCGATCCGATGAGACAGGCCGCGCGATCATGGCGTTGACCGATTTCCGCGCGGGCTTGTACCGGTGCTGGACCAGTTGGCCTGATGCCGCCTTCGAGCTGACCGACACCGTGTTGTGTATGCCCTCACCGGTGGCCTCGGTGCCGGCGCTCAGCCTAGAACC
Organism: Mycobacterium sp.; assembly: GCA_035515675.1. Lineage (GTDB taxonomy): Bacteria > Actinomycetota > Actinomycetes > Mycobacteriales > Mycobacteriaceae > Mycobacterium. The sequence continues at coordinate 8,119 of DATJBA010000002.1, read as the reverse complement.
GGCGTTCCGCCGCAGCCACGGCAGCCTCTACAAGGCGCTTGCCCGCGGTGAGGTCGACGGCGAGGCGATGCGGGACGGCGGGGACGGCCGGCTGTGCCCGGCTCGGCCGGCGCGGGGTCTGTGTAGAAGACTCGGCCGGGAGGTCAGTTTGTCGTGCGCGGTGTCGTCGCGCACCTTTTGGTCGCGCTGATCCAGAAAGACCCTGGCCTCCAAGATGTCGGCCCTGGTCAACAACCGGGAAGCGCTGAAGATCATGACCGCCGACCGCACCTCGGGCGGAAATTGGGTACCCATCCGCTTTCTCGTCAGCTACATGAACTACGTGCCGGCCGTCGAACCACCAGAATTCGACGCCTGCCCCATCCTGCTGACCCAGCCCGCCGAGGACCGCTGGTCCCCACTCGAGCTAAGCCAACCTGTCCTGTCGGGCATCACCCGAGTACCAGTGCAGACAGTCATGCTGACCAACGCCGGCCACTACCCCCTCGAAGAACCCGGACTAACCCAAATGCAGGACGCCATCGCCGAATTCGTCACCACAAACACCCAGTGACAGGCCGGGTTTCGGCTGCGTCAGGCACGGCAATTCGGGTCGAGCACGGTGCACAGTGCTGTGAGCGCGCCGCGGCGGGTCCGGTGGTCCCGTTCGGCGTGGGAAAACGCGGGATGAATAACGCTGGTGTAATTTAAATTCATGTCGGCCAACGTTGGGCGGTTCCCCCGCTCCGCTCGATGGAGGACGCCAATGCCGGAGTACAGACGTGAAACCGAAAGATGCCGGAAGTGCCGGGGGCTAGCCGACGCCCTAGTCGAGTACCAGTACTTCTCTCAGGGGTACTGTTGGCGGGTTATTCACCGGATTCGCTGTCGGCACGGCTGCATGGGTCTCGTAGTGGATGGACCCGGCGCACGTAGCTAATGACCACCCCAGCCAGCAGTGCCCGATTACGGAGTTGATGGCGCAGCCGGTGGTGTACTGCGACCAAACGGCGGGTCGTTCGGCGCGGGTAGTGAACTCGGCGACTGATCTGGACAGTCGGGGCTGTAGATCCAAACCCCACCGGTCCGCGTGACATTCATCCTGCACGCCAGCGGCACCACGGTAGGTGTACCAGCTACGGCAAGCAGAGCCGCCATCATTCCAGTAACTATCGATGGGCGGATATTTCGACGAAATGTTCTTGGGCCGAGGCGATGTCGCTTCGAACATGCCCTGGCCGCGGACCCGTCCCGCCCGCCGATTGTATTGGAGTGGGTGGACACTTCTGACGCCGAGGACCTCAGCAAAGAGGAGCTCGCCGCCTATGCTGGCTGGTGGATCGCCCCGGGGCCGCAGGTGCGGCCGGGCGGCGGTCGGTCAATCACCTTCCGCCATCGGCTTGTGCCGCTCGCACCAGAAGGTCGCCATCGCGTGCCGCCATGTCGCGGGCTGGGTGCAGCCGGTGCCGTAAGTCTGCGAATGACACGGCCAGCCGTAGCCGCGTGGCTCGTGCTCCCAGAGGTGACGTTCGGCCATCTTGCCCACCTCGCGTACCCTATCCCGGGCGCGAGGCCCGGCCGCGCGACGGTCGTCTTCCTCAACCACTTGACCGCGGTCTTGGACAACTGGGATCCGCGGGTCGTCGATGGCATCGCCGCCAAGCATCCGGTGATCACCTTCGACAACCGCGGCATCGGCGCGTCAGAAGGCAAGACCGCGGATGAGTAACCACTCCGCAGACGGTGATCCGTGGTTTTCGGCGTGGGCGATGCACTGCTGCAGCTGGTCAGCGTCGATCGGGGCGTAGTTTGGCCACACCAATCCGGCAAGGGTGGAGCCAACTGGCAGCGGACTTACGTTTCGTGACTCTGACCGAGGACACCGCGCTTAAACGCATCGTGTACAACGAAAACACCTGCCGGGGGAGAGGCGCCGCTGGCCCGGCTTCACGTCGGCCAACCCCCGCGTGGACTCGTCGATCGACTCCTATGTGTCTTGCGGCAAACCTTTGACTTCGCGCTGAGGTCGCGCCGGGGGTTTCCTGGCCGGGCCGAGTTGCTTGATCTGATGCGTCATCCGCAGAATCCCTGCACGTCAACAACATGAGTATGAAAGCGTCACAGCGCGCGGCCGCGGGTAGCCGTCACCAGGTAATCAGCGGCGGGGTGCCGGATACTCGCTCGGCTGGACCCGAAAATGGCTGCGAGAGGGCACAGTACCGATAAACCAAATAGTTATCGGCAAAGGCTAGCCGATGGAATACGTTACAGCACACCACAATAGCGTACATGGCAGATCACTGGATATCGGCGTATCACGATGTGTCGAATTCCTCCGAGCTGGGTTCGGGAGGGGAGAGGTCCCCGAGCGTCGGCGCGTCAGCTGGTGGTCGGTAGTCGTTGAGGTCAGCGAGGTACCGAGTTATTTCGGCGCTGACCTCGGTGGGTCGTTCTTCTTGGAGCCAGTGTCCGGCACCGTCGAGCGTGACGGCGCGGTAGGGTCCGGTGGCCACTTGGGTCCATATAGTGGTCGCGCCCAATTTCAGCTGCATGGCGTCGTTGAAGGCGTAGACACCGGGGCGCAGTTCGGTCAACTCGTCCGGCTCCGCGTGCTTGGCGCTGAGGCTGGCCCCCTGCGCTGCAGTTCTCCGGCCGCAGCGACGATCTCCGCGGCCGGAGAACTGATCGCCGCGGCGTCCCTCGAAGCGCCGATCCGGCCCGGGAAACGGCTCTGGGTCCTGGCGTGGCAGCGGCAGGGGCACGGGCGGATTCCAACATTGAATGCCGCCACCGATACCACTCTCAGGGGTGCGGAAAGACAGCCTCGATGCGGGGGCCGTCTGTAGACCAGAAGATCTTGTAGGGCGGATGGCCGACGACTGGCAGGCGCATCCGGATACCGGCGGGCGTAGTGATCGCCGTAGAGAGAGACTGGGCCTGACCCGGAAGGCGGAAGATGAATTCGATGGTGTCCAAGACGCTGTTGTACAAGTCAACGTCGGGGCCGTTCTCCAGCGCGTCGAGCTGGGCGTCAGCGACTTGTGAGTAGTGACCCTCGACGCTCACGTTCTGCGGGTCCGTGCGCGACGCACGGTCGGAGATGCCGCGGCGCGCGCCAGCAGGTCGCGTAGCTCGGGATCAGAGTCGAATTCATGCTGCGCGTCGGTCACCACCCGCGCTGGCTGCAGAAGCAAACTCCCGTCAGGGTTTTCACGCATCACAAAGCGCTGGTTGGGGCGGCCTGGCAAGACTGCGCGGCTGCGGTCATCGGTTTCTACAACTGCGATTTCGGTCACTACATCACTATAGCCCATTTTCCCATAATGGGCAGGACAGGTCTCGCCTCCACCAGGCGCGCCAATTGAGAGACGCGATGCGATCGCTAGGTAAGGATGTGACGGCGCGGTCGTCTGTAGGGCCAACATCGGAACTACGACGGAGAAAGATGTGGCACAACTGGTTCTGTGGGCTGGCGTCGATGCGGGCAAGGCCGCACATCACTGCGTAGCGATGAACGCCGACGGTACCTCTGCGCCGCACAGGCCGCCGCCGTCCTGACCGGTCTCGCCATCACAGCCAGCTGGCCCGGCGGCTGGTGGCTGGACCCCGTGATCGGCCTAGGCATCGCCGCAGCCGCGGTTTGGGAAGGCATCCAATCCTGGCGCGGCGAGACGGTGTGAATGCAAACCGCCCGGCCAGCCGAATGGGGGGAATCATCTGGCCGAACCATCTGTGTGATCAGCAATAGCGAACGGCGACGAGCGCACACAACTCCGTCGAGCTAGGTGAAGTGCTGGCGCTGGCACCCGGAATCTACGCTCCGCGCATGCCGACATCGAGATTCTCGACTCCAAGCTGCGGTTTCGGCTAGTGCCTGCCGTGTGGCCCCGAGGTGGATACAGTTGAGCCGCAGATCGGGGAATTGCTGCGGCTACATCACGCAAGGGCTTCCATCATGTCTGGTACATGCAGGCCGCTCGTGCCCACGGGATCACAGCTTGGATTTCATCCGCTCCGCATCCGCCGCGCCGCTCGATTGACTGATGTTGTTGCGGGCACGGCTCCCGCCTCCTGTTACGGTCTTCTGTGCCGTATTGGGGCTTGTAACGAGCATTGTGGAGATTTTGTTCCAGTTTTGAGTATATTATTCTGTACCGCGCCCTGAATCCAGGTATAGTGAGAGACTGTCCTATTGGCGAGGCTGTTTGACTGGCTTTCGAAACGACCACTAGTATCAAGGGGTGCCACGACTCAACCGGGCCGGGAAGGACATCGGCCGCGTCCTTGAGTGGCTACTTAACCGAGACGTTCGAGACGGTGAAATCGGTTACGCCCTCAACCTGGCGAAGGCCACCTACTCCCGGCGCAAGGACGCCGACGACTTCCCGCACTACGCCGAACTGACCGCGCTGGGTGAGTACTTTGGCCTCTCCCCGCGGGTCCTGCAGATCGCCTTTGGCTGGCGCGGCGAGGACGAGCTAATCCTCCTCAACGTAGAGGAGATGCGCCAATACATGGAGCAGGCCGGGGCCGCAGTGTTCGGCATCGAAGCGGTTCGATGCTATATCGAAGAGCGCGGTCAGGGTGACGGCCGCTTGGCCACGGCGATCCGGACGCTGGTGGAAGCGGTGGACCCGAACCCTGACCGCATCCAACACGCCGAAACGGACACCTAAGCTTGCGATTAAACCTGGTCAGGCGGTTTTCTTGATCGCTGGGTGGCGGGTTCGTGGGTCGCGGCGGGTCCCTTTGGGGCGTCCGGGGCCTGCCTTGCGGGGTTTTGGTGGGTTGGCCGGGTCGACGAGAAACGAAATGCCCGAGGCAAGTCGGACGCTGCCCGCAAAGAGCCCAAAACGGTCGATAGCCATGGGCCGCAGCCTAGGAGGTAGTCGCCCGGCTACGCCAAAGTCGCCGATGTCGCCGATTTTGGTGTCAATTCTTCTCGCCGTCGTTACTCTCGGACCTCGACGCCACTGAGGCGTCGCCGCGGCGGGTAGGAGGGTTGGGCAGGTATGCCGGATCCTCAAACCGACATGGCCTCGGCGGCCGCAACACCAAGATTCGAACCCGACGAACGCTGGGTACCCGCCGACGAGCGCTGGTTTGGCCTGGACCGGCGCACGATCCGCCCGACGCTGGCGGTGTTCACACTGACCATCGTGATGTCCGTGATATTGCCCGTCATCAACGCGACAGTGCCCTACCACGACATTGTCAAAGCGGGCGATGTTTTGGAGCTCGAAGGGGATGTGACATTCGTTCCGGAGGCCGGTTGGGGCATCACGTCCGGTCTCCGAGCCGGCCATGCCCCGTTGTCCGGCGAGTATCCCGCGACCGCGACGGTCGAGGACGGGGCGATGAAATTCACGGTCCGCACGGGACCGTTCCACGGAGACGCCGACAAACTGCTCGACCAGATCGAGGCGACCTCCGAGGCCCTCAACCGCGGTCGCGGTATCCACGTGACCGGTGCGCCCACCACGATCGTCACCGAGCAGGGCAAGCAGGGTGCGACTGTGCGGGTCACGGGACCGCACACCGCGGGTTTGATCGCCGCTTTCGTATTCGGGGATCGCGGAGTTGAAGCTGTGGCGACCGGACCGTCCGATGCCGGCTCGCAGCCCACCGTGACGGTTTTGCGGATGATCCGCAGCATCAGCCAACCCGGAGAGGGGAAACGGTGACAACCACCACGCTTGCCGACCTTGATCGTGCACGCGACATCGCGCTCGACCTTTCCGGATGGGGCAGGCGGTTTAGCTTCTACCAGCCACGCAACTTCGCATTCTGGGGATATCTGTTGCTGGTCGGGATCGGCATGTTGGTCTTCGTCTCCACGCTCGCCCGCGAGTACGACGCCTACGGTGAGGCGATCGGGCTGGCGGTGACGTCGTTCGCCATCTACGCGGCCCTGTTCTGGTGGTTCGCAGCGCATATCGACCACTACGCCAAGCTCCCCGCCAAACTCATGGTCGTCGCCTTTTTGTGGGGCGGCTTCGCCGCGACCGGGGCGATGGCGGCCAACGCCAACGACGCGATCCTGGCGCTGTATGCGAAGACCTTCGGCCAGGTCTGGGCGCTGAATTGGGGTCCCGGGCTGGCGGCCCCGTTCACCGAAGAATGGGCGAAGGGCTCGGGCCTGCTGCTGCTCATCGCGTTAGCGCCGCGGCAGGTACGCACCGCGTTCGACGGGTTCATCCTGGGCGCGTTCATAGGTCTGGGATTCCAGATCATTGAAGACATCACCTATGCAATGACGTCGGCGGGCACCCAGTTCGGCGCGAATCAAGTTGGGGCGTCGATCGGCACCATCATTCTTCGAATGGTCAGCGGGGTTGCCGCGCATATCCTGTACAGCGCAATCTTCTGCGCCGGTCTGGTCTATCTTCTTGGCCGGCCCGCTGAACCACGCAAGGTCTGGCGGGGTTTGCTTCTGGTGGCGATACCGATGCTGCTGCACGGGACATGGGACTCGGTGGGGGCTGTCGCCGGCGCTAGCGCACCGGCGCTGATCGGACTGCTCATCGCGGTCATCGTGGTGGCGCTGGTCATCGTTGTGCGGGTTTACATGTCGACCGTGAAGCGAGAGCGGGACTTCGTCCGTGACGTCATGGCCCCCGAGGAGGCCCGCAACGTCATCACCGCGGCCGAACTCGACGCGATGGCCGGTAACCGTAAGGCGCGCAAGGCTTACCGCAAGGCCAGCCGCAAACGTCGCGAACGCAAGCGCGCCCGCTACGTGCTCAATGCCGCGTATGGCCTCGCCGAGGAGCTGGCTGCCGCGCGCGGCGCCGACACTGACCGGGTGCGCTTCGCCCGTGCCGAGGTTGCCAGAATCCGCGCGGGCGTCCCGTCACCGTGGTGAGTTGGCGGCTACATGAGACGCCGCTGCACCTCGAAGACCAGACACAATTCGCCGATTACCTTCCAGTTCTAGGCAACAGCGCGGCAGGCTGGCCAAGTGGGCAAGATATTCGTCCACTTCGCCCGTCGTCGAGAACGTCTGTTCGGTGCCGGATGGCTGATCGACAGGCCGGACCCAAAACGAGACCTCATCCGCCTCGCTGCCGAGGTTCCCGGCGACGCTGGCACCAACGTTGTACCCCAGAAGCATCGCGAGGTCGTGCAGCGCATTTGCGTACTCGTTAGCAGCAACCCACGCGCTGTGCAGGTCAGGCGCTGTCAACTTGGCTGGGGCTCAGCGGGATCGGGGCGTGCAGGGGAGGACATTATTATCATGCCATGCAAGATCTTGGGAGATAAGGTATTTCGAGCGTACTTGACATAATCACTGATATCAGCGAATCAATGTTGTGCCGCAGTATGTTTGGCATAGTGGGCTCTTAGGTTATTGTCAGAGCCACGTATTGGTTGGTATCCAACGGCGCATGAATCATCGATGCCCAACAGTGGGGGAGCCGGTGTAGGCGACAGTGATGAGCAGCGCCTGCACACCCGGAACTGCCGCCTGACCTTATGGGGCGGCTGATCACCCGATCACGCGATCTGGGGGTGGCTTTCATTACTTCTGATTGGGTTTCTTGGCAGGAGCCTTCTTCGCGACAGCCTTGGCCGCGGTCTTCTGGGCCGGGGTTTTCGTCCGGCCGGGCGTTTTGGCCGTCGTCTTCTTTGCGGCGGTTTTCCGGGCGCCGGACGTGGCGGCTGTTGCCTTCTGCGCCGGGGTCTTCTTGGCGACGGCCGGCTTGATGGAAGCCCGCTTGGCGGCGGATCGGTTGCCGGCCGCAGCCTTCGTTGCGCCACCCTTCTTAGGTGCTTGCCAGCCAACGACTTTCGCCGCGCGCCCGCTTACCGCGCGCGTCTGGCTCGCGACGTTGCCGAGCGCATCTTTCACGTTGTCGATGAGACGCTGTCTAGCCATTACACTCCTCGGGCCGGATCGGTCTTCACCTACAGCATGCGCCTCAACATCGTCGGCCGGCGACCGACTCGCCGAAAAGAGGTTATAGCCGCGGTCTTTCCGAACAGATAGCAGGTGAGGCGGCACTGTCACGTTAAGTGCGTGTCGGTGATCTGGGAGGATCGATCGGGTGAGCAGCCCCGCAACGGCGTCGTATAAGCGCCACCGCTACCCGATGGAGATCATCAACCATTGCGTGTGGCTGTACTTTCGGTTCCCGCT
>DATJBA010000001.1:0-4813 GCA_035515675.1 Mycobacterium sp. | reverse complement strand
GCGAACGGGTAGCCGGCCAGGTTCTCGAAGCGGGAGTCTGGGGTTCTGAGGGTGTCCATGGTCAGCTCCTCCGTCGGCCCGGGTCTATCGCGTCTGCGTCCTCGTCACGGTTATTCGACGCACGACAATGATGATCACAATGATCGCCACAAGTACCGATGCCGCCACGCTAATTATCAAATAAACACGGGTACCGGGGATTCGAAAATCTGAGAACCACCGGGAGCCAACCAACCGCCGCAAAACACGCGTTCTGCAGTGCTCGGAGTGCCTAGGGCCGCGTTTATCGCGCCACGCCATGATTGCCGCCGCGGTCGAGTGGGCCCGCGGCCGGATGTCTAAATGAACGCTGGTCAGCGGCGGGTTCGGCGCGGTGTGTTCGTCGCCCTCGGGCTCGACGCCGCCCGTCGCGCAACAATGACTGACCGCTGCTGAGGGGAGCCGGGGCCGTTCACGCGCGCTCAGGTGTCGACGTGCGGCGTCTGCGGCTCGGGTGGCCCGTCCCCCAGCGCTTGGTGCTCGGGGGACGTCTCGTCGAGGGCCGCGATCCGCCTTGCATACAGGTTTATTCCGGGCTGCGCGGTCAGGCCATGCGCGAGGATGCTCAGCAGCATCGTCGCGATCACCGCAAGTCGGATCGTTGAGGTGCCTGCCAACCCCGCCTCGCGCACCAGATACACCAGCGCCAGCACGATGGACGCGAGACCCCTGGGGCCGAACCAGCCCATGAACAGCACGCTCGCCCGGCTCAACCGAGTTCCCTGCAACGCCAGCGCAACAGGCGCCATGCGCACGACTGTCAGACTCCCTCGTTCGAACCCCAGGGCTCCTGACATAGAGCCCGTGTCCGGTCGGTAGTTTTGTGCTTTGATCTGCGGATTTCCCGGCGTGTCGCGGCGCTGTTCCGATCATCATGCGAAATAATAGATAGAGCTATTTTTGTATATTGATGATGGTGGATGATCGCCGTGATGACTGCGCAGCCGCCGCTTCCGCTGGCGCCCGGGGGTACCCGCTTGGTCAGCGTGGCGGCGGCGATCGTCGAGGACGACGACGGCGGTCGGGTCTTTGTGCACGGCAATCTGGCCTATGCCTGGGACGACGGCGACACCGCGGGGCGCCGGTTGGCAGCGGTGTCGCTGATGCGGATCAAGGCCGCCACTCAGCTCGAGGTCGCCGAGGCGTTCGCGGTGAAACCGGCCACTGTGCGGCGCTGGGAAGCCCAGTACGCCGATGCGGGTGTGGCCGGGCTGCTGCCGGAACGCAAGGGCCCCAAATGCAAGTCGAAACTGACCGGCGACACCGTTGCGGCCATCCGCCGGCTGCGCGAAGGCGGAGCGTCCTATCGCGCCATCGCCGCGGCCACCGAGGTGTCGGAGGGCAGTGTCCGCAACGCCCTCAAACCCGGCGACGCCGATGTTGACAGCGACGAGCTTTGCGCCCCAACCGGTTCCGATGAAACAGTCCCTCAGGAACCGGAGCCGGAGCAGGAACAGAAGGTCGAGGCCGCGCGGGAAGTCGAAGCGGGGCCGGTGCCAGAGCTCGATGCTGGCACCGAGTCTGATTGTGCGGCAACGGCTTCGGTTGTCATGGGGGCACCGCCGGTACAGGTGCCGGTGTTGGCCGATCCGGTGCCGCGTGCGGTCGAGCGGGTGATGGCGCGGTTCGGGTTGATCGAGTCCGCGCTGCCGGTGTTCACCGCGTGTGCGCGCGCGCCGCTGGCCGGGTTGCTGTTGGCGCTGCCCGCGCTGGCGGCGACCGGGCTGGCCGAGACCGCGCACGAGGTCTACGGCGCGTTGCCGAACGGGTTCTACTCGCTAGAGACCATGTTGTGCGAGGGGGTGTTTCGAGCGCTGCTGGGCCAGGCTCGTGCGGAGGGCGCGGCCCGTGTCGACCCGGTCGCGCTGGGAGGGGTGCTGGGATTGGACCGGGCGCCGGAGGTCAAGACGATCCGCCGCAAGATCCGCTGCCTCGCCGAGGCAGGTAAGGCTGACGATTGGGTCGCCGCGATGGCGCGCCGTCATGTCGCGGCTGGGCCTGAGCAGGCGGCGGTGTGCTACGTCGACGGGCATGTGCGCGCTTATCAGGGCACCCGCAAGATCGCCAAAACCCATGTGCCCAGGCTGAAGTTCCCCGCCCCGGCCACGGTGGAGACCTGGGTGTCAGACGCCGCCGGGGACCCGCTTTTGGTGGTGATGGCCGAACCGGCCGCCTCGCTGGCCGGTGAGCTGCGCCGGTTGATCCCCGAGCTGCGCACGCTGGTCGGCGACGACCGCCGCGTGCTGGTCGGATTCGACCGCGGCGGCTGGTCACCGGCACTGTTCGCCGACCTGCACACCGCCGGGTTCGACACGTTGACCTGGCGCAAGGGCCACACCGCCGATATCGACGAACACGCCTTCAGCGAGCACAGCCACACCGACGAGCACGGGCGGGTCCACACCTGGCGGCTGGCCGACACCGAGGTGCAGCTAGACATCACTGAGAAGCCGCGCAAGGGCGAGGTGTTTTCGATACGCCAGATCAGCCTGTTCGACACTGCGCGGACTCGCCAGATGCACATCCTGACCACCCGCGCCGACTTGACCGCCGCCGAGATCGCCTATCGGATGGGCTCGCGCTGGCGCCAGGAGAACCACTACCGCTAGTGCGCCACGAACGAGGAATGGAGGTCTTGATGTAGGCAGGTGAGACTTTCAGGAATCGGTGTTCTGCAAGAGATGAAGGTTTGGCCCTTCGGAGTCGCCGGTCGGGCGGAGGCTTCAAACCACCACATGCTGCGTTGGCTGAAGACCGTCGTGGTGAGCGATGTGGAAAAGGCATCCATGAGAGGTGTCAGGTGGGGACCAGGAAGATGAGTAACCCCGAACCGCTGTTGACGTGTCGTCACGTGAAGAGTGGCACCGAAACCATGGCCAGTAGCGGGGCTATGGGAGCAGGGCCTGGCGAGTGTCCCGATTGTTGGCCAGGTGGTGTCCGGCATGGAAGCGGCATGAGCCTGGTCTGCGGCTCTTGTAGGAAACGTGGGAAGGCGCGTCTCGACACTGTGTGGCGAAATCGGTTCGTTGTGAATGGTTTTCGTCTGCGAGAGGGAGTAGCTGGGCGTTAATTTAAGGGTGGTGTGAGTACCGTTGCGGGGCGCGCTGGCGGACCGGCTCGTAGTAGTGGTGAAGCCCTTGTAATGGGGGTGGAGCGAAGGCGCCGGGTCGTCGGTGGCTGTGTTTGTCCGGTCAACTAAGGCCCCGTCGGGTCTTGGGAGGAGCTGCATGAGCGAGCTGAAGTCGTCAGCGAAACCGTTTGAAATTTCGAAGTGGGAGGTTTGGCAGGCATACGAGAAGGTCAAGGCGAACAAGGGTGCACCAGGGGTAGACGGTGTGGACCTGGCGGCATTCGAGACGGATCTAAAGAACAACCTTTTTAAGATTTGGAATCGGATGTCCTCGGGTTCCTATTTTCCGCCCCCGGTGCGCGCGGTGGAGATACCCAAGCCGCATGGCGGCGGCACGAGAATCCTCGGGGTGCCCACGATCTCCGACAGGATCGCGCAAACAGTGGTAGCTGGGAGGCTAGAAGAAAAGGTCGAGCCGATCTTTCATCCAGACTCCTATGGCTATCGCCCGGGGCGATCTGCGTTGGATGCGGTCGGGACATGTCGGGCGCGCTGTTGGAAGTACAACTGGGCCATCGATCTTGATGTCCAAAAGTTTTTCGACAGCGTCTCGTGGGAGTTGGTCGTCAAAGCGGTGCAAGCCCACACTGACCTGCCGTGGGTGTTGCTGTATGTGAAACGGTGGCTCGCCGCGCCGATACAGTTGCCCGATGGCACCCTGCAGGACCGAGATCGGGGTACCCCACAGGGGTCGGCGATCTCACCATTATTAGCGAACCTGTTTTTGCATTACGCGTTCGATGCGTGGATGGCCCGGAACTTCTCGGACGTCCCGTTCGAACGTTTCGCAGATGACGCCGTTGTGCACTGTGGCGGTCGGCAACAAGCCGAGCAGGTGCGGGCGGCGATCGAAGACAGGATGGTCGAGGTTGGGTTGCGGCTGCATCCCGACAAAACCAAAATCGTGTATTGCCAGGACGCGAATCGGCGCGGCTCTGCTGAGCACACGTCGTTTACGTTTCTGGGGTACACGTTTCGCGCACGCGGGGCACGCAACCGTAACGGGGTGGTATTCACCTCGTTTCTGCCTGCGGTCAGCAAGGACGCCTTGAAGAAGATGGGACAAGAAGTGCGGAGGTGGCGATTACACCGGCGTACCGATCTCGACTTCGCCGGTCTCGCCCGGATGATCAACCCGATCGTGCGGGGGTGGATGAACTACTATGGGGCGTTTTACCCGTCGGCGTTGTCCACACTGCTAGCGCGCATCAACACCTACCTGATGCGTTGGGTCCGCAAGAAATACAAACGGTTACGGGCTGTCCGCAAGGCCCAAGCGAGATGGGAATACGTCACCACGACCTATCCCCGCTACTTCGCTCACTGGGCGTGGGTGTCCTACCCGCTGATGACCAAGACGACAAGAGCCGTGTAACGGGAATATGCCGAGGCCCGGATTATGCCGAGTCGATGGTTGTTGTGCCTGGTCAAGTGGATCGCGAGTGGGTGGTTCTTCGGCATAATCGGAGCGGCCGTTCGGATTGATGCTGTCTTTCGCTGGGTCAGGGTGCTCCGGCGGAGGAGGTGTGATCATGAACAGGCCGTCGCCATCGCGGGTGCGGGTGTCGGGACCGTTGGAGGCTTATGCGACGGGTTTCCGCGAGGAGTTGTCAACGCTGGGTTACTCGGCGCGTTCGGCCACTG